>CAYZHB010000121.1:0-9334 GCA_964478245.1 uncultured Desulfobacterales bacterium
AACACTTTCGCATCAACTATTTTGGGCTTCAAATCGCAGTAGGCCACATGCGGATAACCCTCCTCTGTCAGCCAGTAAAGATGGGGCAGAAGATTGTACGGCACATAGGCCCACATCTCGGCGCCCAGGTCAAATTCAATGTCACCCGAATCATAAGACTTTGTAAAGGACTTGTCCGCGGCATTGTAAAAACCGCCATTGAACGCATGGAACATGCCGTCGTTGGCGCCGGTGTAAACCATCTGCCGCCTGTTCTTGTACTGCTTGGCAAACGCGGCGTATGTGTCGTCCCGGTAAAGAAGATGATAGTTTTCCGCCGGCCGGCCCACAACCGTGGGCGATGAATAAACCACATCCCCGAGCCGACAGGTTTCTTCTCCCGTATCTCCGTCATCCAGTTCCAGGGAGAGATCACCGTCCCAGTCCGCTTTTCTGGACCGGAACTCGGGGATTGTATACCCGGCCACCGTGACCTCGTCCTGATCGACACCTCTCACGTAATCGATAACGCGTCTGCTCTGCTCTTTCAGCATGTTTTTGAAATCAGACAGAGAGGAAGTCCGCAAAGAGTTGATTCCGGTTGGCTCATCCCCGAAGGTCGGAAAAAGTGTCAGATACGGATAGATCTTGCTTGTATCCGTGAGAGCCGCGTCGGTTACTGAAGCCGGGTCTTCTGAAACAAACGGAACCTGTTCACCTGAATCCTTTACCATGTCCTGATCACTGTCCACAAACGTAAAAATATACCGGTTCTGGGCTGTATCGGAATAGTTCACCCGCTGCGCAGCCGCCTCAGCCCCGGACATTTCGTTGAGCCATTCGCCTGCACTCCAGACATACTTCATCTCCTCGACATCGGTCATGGTAATAGCAGGTGAGATAAAATCTTCAGTCGAATCATCTATTGTCGTGTATTCACCGTCGCCGTCATCATCCTCGTACCGCTCGATCGAGGTGCCGTCGAACCGGATGATGTAATCGTCCTCCAGATCGAGTTTCCCGTTCTGATTGGTATCCTGGCGCATATTACCGTAAGTGTCTACAAAAAGGGAATGCACGTCCCCTGTCCACAGCACCGAATTACCCATTTCATCCTTGTACTCAGGCCAGAAGACCGCCTGATAGACAGCCCCTTCACCTGATCTTGTCTGTGAAATAACCGACGCGGCAGATCCGGATGCCACTTCCGAAAGGATGGAAAGAAAGGACTTGTTGAGCTGTGTTTCAAGGGCCAGCGGGTTCTGCACATAAAAATAGCCGTCCGGGTCTCCGTCTCCGTCTTTGTCCCATTCCTCCTGCGAGTCGGGCACATTGGCCGTACCGCCGTCTATATCTTCAAAATCCCCCCATTTGGCCGCATACCAGAGCGGATTTTTCAACAGACCGGCAGCAGTTGACCCCGGCTCAAACGTTTCTGTAGACGTGAGCGGCAGGGCCCCATCCGATGTGCCGTCCGTCGGCGGTCTCGGCCAGTCAAGAAAGTAGTCCACATCAATACCGTCTGCCTCTGCTCCTTCTGGTATTACATCCGCTCCTGAATCGTCTAAATCGGCATCCCGCACGACAAGGTACGTTCCGTCGTTGCTGGAGCCTGATATAATATAACCCATGTGCTGAATGATACAGCCAGATGCATATATGGATGAATCCACAGTAATTTCCACCTGCGTGCCGTTTGCGGGATTGGATACGTCATTGCCGGCTGCATTCTTGACCTGGTAGCTGTACCGGGCGATGGCATCCATGTCATGGTCGGCCCCCTGTTCCACGTCCTCGAAATTGATTCTGAAAGTACCAGACGTGGGGGTAATGGATTCAACAAAAAAGTCCACTATTGTGTTCGTGGGCTGGTATTCCGTTACCTCGTCCGGCCCGATATCGATCGGGTTGGGGCAACTGGATCCAACTGACTTTGCAAAAGGCAGAAGTTTAATCGTGGAATTGCCCACCTGAATATTGATTTCCGGAAGCGGAGAGGCAAGCCCCACCATTTTGGATTTGATATTCTGGGTTTCACTGGCCGTGCTGATATCCTCTTTTTTACCGTAATAGGTCACTGCGGCTGAGTAATAGCTTCCCTGCTTTGTAGGTTCTTCGGGGCAAAGCCCCCGGATATTGCCGAAGGAATCCACTGTCTTGGCACTGCAGGAACCATCTTCATCCCCGTCTACCGCGCCGATGAAATATTCGCCTGATGATGCAAACTCCTCACCGAATATGTAGTCCGCCAGGGAATCACAGTCGAGTGCTGAGGAAGCCCCTCCTATTGTTTCAGAAGACTTGCTGCCGAAATCGTTATCCACACCAGGCAGTTCGTCTGAATCGTATGTAGGATAGATGTCACTTATGGCAAGGATAAACGGTTTGGCACAGTAATCATATCCGTTTGTGCTGTCATAGGGATTGGCCCAGGATTTGAGCGGCAGATCAACACCGTAATCATCCCCGTCGGAGATACTGCTTTCAAAGTCGGTTGTGGCGGATTCCCCTCCGAAATATTTCACCGCTTCATACAGCATCTCAGCCAGCGGATTACCCCAGTCTGGAAACTCTTTGGAGCTTTCAGGCAAAGGGTATTCCGACTCCCAGGCATCCGGCCATCCAGGTTCATATGCATCATCCCCGTAATCATAGTTTACAATCGCCAGTGTGTTGATCGTATGGATGATTCCCTCTGTACCGGTATCAAACTGACCTGTGTCAAGGTTTATTTCATCGGTTATGGACCCGATATTCTTTCTCAGAACACCGCCGGACAGGTTGTTTTCATAGGTGCCGGTTATCAGCCCAAAGTAGATGCTGTCATTCTCACCGAAACGCTGCAGCAGGCCGACCGGCTTGTAGGTATCGTTGGGATATTTTTTGAACCGTTTTTCTTTGGGTTTCATGTCCCCGTCTACCACACCGACCTTCACGTAAACCTCGTAGGTGTGATCCTGGGACCCGGATACGACAGGAGATTCCGTAGCCACCCAGTCCCATATATGATCGCTGCTGTTTTTACGCACAAGCAGAAGGGGCGGATCGTTTTCACTGTCCCGGGTGGTATTGGCAAACAGATGCCGGTCTCCGGAATTCGGCTCTGTAAAAGGGGTATAGTCGGCTATATCATAGCCGTCTTCTGATTCGCTTTCACACTCTTTGCCCCATGAATGGGCGTCCTGCGGCACATATGCTCGTTCAAGAACGGTCTCCGTGGCCGTGTCTGTGGATCTTTTACCGCCGTAAAGCACTTTTCTCAGACAGTCCATGCGGGTCATGGTGAGATAGTTCAGATAATCGCCGCTCCATCGCCCGCTGGAGGTCACCTTCTTGTTATCAGTATCCGCCACTGGTTCAAACCGGTCGTCCGTGCTATCGTACTCGTACTCCTTATACGAATCAAAATACCCGAAGTAGGTGATGTCCGGATTGTACCGGATATCGAGCTCTCCGTCTCCGTCTAAATCCGACGCATCATTGTACGCCTCGTAGAAGAGCTTGTGGTTCTTCCCCATCACCAGCATGACAAGCGGCGGCACTCCGCCCGACACAAAGGGCGGGGTGGACTCGTAGTCCAAAGCGGTCGCCGCTTGGGCCGTATTCGGCCCGCCGGGCAAATGGAAAGTAACGCTCGGCAGTATGGCCGAGACAACGAATACCCACAAGATGATAAACGGCAGTATTGTCTTTGCTTTCATTTTAACTCTCCTGAAAATATCGAAAACCTTGTCTTGAAAACACTTCAGTATGTTCTCCTTTGGGTTTCTAATAGATGCATGTATCTTCATTGCCGATCAGATGCCGCCACCGGACCCGGATGGCATAACTGTCTCTGGCGCCTTCGAACCTTGAATTTATCTGGTATACGATTTCGCCTCCGCCGGCCCCTGCGCCCTTGCCCTTGCCTTCATATCCGGATGCCAGCTGGATGGCGCTGCCGGTGGAATGCTGCGTAAGCCCGAATACGACCACGTTGGTCTGTTCCCCCAGATTGCTGATTGGGTAACAGAAATCCCGTATTGTGTCCGACGGATATTCGGGCTCGTCCGGAAGACCGTCAGCGTCCGCAGGCGTTAGGGTATCATCGGCCAGATAGGGCCTCTCCTCTCTTAGGTAGAAATCCTGATCGCCATCGTTCATCCAGGTAAGCACGGTCCCGTTTTCATTGACTTCGTTGGCTATTTCGGTTACATCCACCGCATTCAGCCCGTCTCCGTCTCCGTCAATGGAAAACCCTGATGCCCCGCTGACATTATCGCCTGACCCTGTAAACCCGAGGCAGGCAATGTTCTGTTCAAGGACCTCCCGGCCTACTTCCGTGCCGCCGTCCGCTTCAACAAAGGCATCCTTGTAGATCATGTCGTTCGTGGCAATGCCGGTCTCGGTCATCGAATTGTTAATCGCGGATATGCCGATAATGGTCACAACCGTCAAAAGCATCACCGCCATGACGATGGCCACGGACCCGCTGTCGTCTGAAAACAGGCTTATCCACTCTCTTTGAAGCGTGTTCATGTTAAAAATCCTTTGCCCTGTAATAGTTGGTTGTAAATGTTCTGGTCTCGCCCTGGTCGTCCCAGGTCGCTCTGACGGCAACCTGTTTGGTGTTCGGGACCGGATTGTCCTCCGTTATGGACCAGGTCAGGCTGTACGTTTCCCCCGAATCGCTTCCGGTCACGGCCGCATTGTAGGTTCCCGCATCCCAGGCTGAATCATCATACGGCAGGGTCATCAGCTGCTCTACCCGGTCCACTGCAAACGTGGTCCCTTCGGTTATGGTTCGTGAACTTGTGTTGCCGGATGTTGACCGGATATGCAGATGGGCCACGCCGAGGATGCCGATGGCGAAAATGGCCAGTGCGATCATCACTTCCATTATGGTAAATCCGTTTTCCCCGTGTTTTGCTGAGGTCAAAAAAAATGTCATCTTGATCGGTTCTCCTTTATGCAGACATACGCCTTGAATCCGTTCATTATCATTAATTGGGCAGCCCCAGATTCCGGCATTTCACCTGGCACTGAAGGGTCCGGGTACCGCCGATAAGATCCCTTTCCGTTTCGGCAGGCCGGGCGGTCAGCACGACATTGACCGCCCGGATATCATCAAGGTTCGCAGTAATATTGTTGTCCTGATCCAGATAGGTAAACTGAAGTGCCGCAATGTTTTCCGCTATGGGCCCACCCGCTGCACTTATCTGAATTTCATCCATATCGGTGCCGGCATCAATAGACGAATCAAAAAGATTGATTGTAACGGTTTTCAACTCTCCTTCTTCATCAACATTGGAATCGGTACAATCGTTTGGATTTGAACTATCATTATCGTTATCAATGCAGTCATCATCTGCCACATATGTAAACTCCAGCGGGTTGCCGTTACTGCCGTCCCCGGCAGCGGTGATGCCCGGGTCATAATCTCCGTGAGGATCGAATCCGGCCATGCGAATCTCATTTACGATCATATGAAATCCGGCCCTGGCGTTCTGCTGCACCTCCACCACCTGGTTCTGGCTGACGCTCTTGCTTTCCTGCTGGCCGTAGCTGCCGACCATAAGCGCGACAATAACGCCAAGAATTGCGGATGCCACCAGAAGTTCCACCAGTGTAAAGCCTTCATTCTTCTTTAAAATTTTAACACACATAAGACATATCTCTCTTTTTTTCAGTCGCTCCAGCCGGACCCCATCCACTGTTTTAATATGACAACGCCGCTTGAAAGGGTGCCCACGCCAAACACGTCCCCTTTTTTGTTGGCAAGGTATACATACCCGGCATTGCAGGTGCCGTTGGGATTAAACGTCAGTATATCACCGCCGTAGGTGATATAATCACTTCCACCTACCCCATTAAACGTGGCACCGATCGGAGAAGTCGCATCCCCCTTACCGTAACTGACACCCGTTTTTTTACCGGTAAAGTTTACGGTTTTATAAAGAGACGCGCCCCCGTTGTCAAAAATCTGATAACCGGTGCCCGGCTGAAACACGATCGACCAGTTTTGGTTATCCTTTATCGCCCCCATCCTAGCTTTCTGCATGTCTCCGATCAGCCCCCTGGCAGCGTTTTTCAGCATTCGTGAGTCCCGCATCCCGATAAAGTTGGGTATAGCAACCATGGAAAGGATCGCTATGATGCTGATACCGATCATCAACTCCAGCAATGTCATGCCGGATTCGCTTTCTGCAGTGTTTTTCCGGCGAAATGTTTTCATCTGGTTCATATAATCATATTTCCTTGTCACAAATTAATGCCGGTTTTTCTATCCGGACTTACTTTGCAATAAATGTGCAAAAACCGGCACGGTTCTAAACTGTTTGCGGGATATAACTTTTTCAAAAGCCAAAATGCCGTTCAGGCAAAGGCGTTTTCAGGATTCCAGGTTATCCGTTTTGTTGTGCGACCGGTCGTTAACTCAAAAATCACTATTAAACTATTTAATAGTATGGTATAAAATAATTTAATAGTTTATGACTCGTTATTTTATGGTACTGTAGCAGAAAACGACTTTTAATGACACCCATTAAAACACGGCGGCATGCGCTTTAAAAGCCTGAAATTAAACATCGTTGTCCATATTGCGGTTCTGCTGATTGCCGGCATGGTCATCACCGACATCGTGGTGACCGTCTTTCTGAAAAACGACCTGCTGTCCGCCCAGCTCTCGAAAACCGATTTTATGCGGGTGCATATTGAAAAAACCGTGCTGGCGCCTGACAGCGGTTCTGACAAAAACGCGCGCCTTCGGGCGTATCTTGCCGGTCTTGCAGACAGTGACGTGATTGCCTCGGCCTGTTTTGCCGACAGCGCGGGCAACACCTTTTTTGTCGGCAACGCATCTGAAACAGACGAAATCACCGGCATCGGCCAAGGGGAGATCCGGCAGAGCACGGTCAGGGCCGTCAAAGAAGCGCGCCGGCGCTCCCGTTTTTTCGGCAGGACGTGGGGGGTATTCTGGCAGAGCGACAAGTACCTGCTGGTATCCTACCCGCTTGAAAAAAAGATGGGGGTCAGTTTCATAATTCCCCTGGCGCATCTTTACTCGGGGTTTCTCGAAAAACAGAAGATCATTCTCTTTTACATTCTGCTGAACACGATTTTCCTGTGTTTTATCGGACTGCTGCGGTTTTCCAAAATCGTGATCACGCCCATCAGAAAACTGACAAATATTGTCAAGGCGTATGACGGTGAAGACGACACCCTGTATATGCTGTATCCCTCCGAAGACGAGTTCGGCACGCTTACGCTCTCTCTGAACTCCATGATAAGCCGGATCGCCGAGGACAAGCAGAAACTCGAAGACAGCCTGAACCAGCTCAAAAACGCCCAGGCGGAAATCATCCGGGCCGAAAAGATGTCTTCCATCGGCAAGCTGTCCGCCGGGGTCGCCCATGAAATCGGCAACCCCATCGGCATCATCCTCGGCTACCTCGACCTTCTGAAACAGGACAATATCCGGGAGAGCGACCGGAAAGATTTCCTGGACCGGATCGAGGCGGAAACACAGCGAATCGACAGAATCATCAAGCGGCTGCTCGATTTCTCCCGCAAGGCGGAAACGGAACACCTGCCCAATTCGGTTCACCGGATTATTGAAGAAACGGTCAATATCGTAAAGGAACAGCCGGTTTTTTCCCGGATCGAGCTCGATGTTTCCCTTGCAGCACCCCAGGACACGGTAATGTCGGACAGCCACCGGCTCAAGCAGGTGTTTGTCAACCTGATTCTGAATGCAGTGGATGCGGTGATGACAGCAGAAGACACGCAGGGCCGCATTACGATTGAAACGTCCGGGACATCCGACAAATTCCGTTCCTTTCTGGAAATACGGATTTCGGACAACGGGCCGGGGATTGCCGGAGAAAATCTTGTCAACATATTTGACCCCTTTTACACCACAAAAGAGCCGGGATCGGG
The DNA here is from genome assembly GCA_964478245.1 of uncultured Desulfobacterales bacterium. Classification (GTDB taxonomy): domain Bacteria; phylum Desulfobacterota; class Desulfobacteria; order Desulfobacterales; family Desulfobacteraceae; genus CAYZHB01. The sequence continues at coordinate 7,897 of CAYZHB010000121.1, forward strand.
AACAGGCCTGGGCCTCTGGGTCTGCTACATGATCGTGGATGACATAAACGGTCACATCAAAGCGGAAAGCGTGCCCGGAGAGGGCGCCGTTTTTATCATTTCCCTGCCGCTTGTAAAAAGAGCTGCCCGTAAAAACGAAGAAAAAGAGACCGTATGAAAGAAGAAGACACAGACACCGTACTGGTGATCGATGATGAAAAAAACATGTGCCACATGCTTCAAGCCATCCTGGAAAATGCCGGGTACCGGGTTCAGACCGCGACCGAGAGCCGGGAGGGTCTGGACAGGATAAGGGCGCGCCCGTTTGGTTTCGTGTTGTGTGATCTGAAAATGCCGGGCATGGACGGCATCGAGGTGCTCAAAAACATCCAGGACAGGATCGGCGAGACATGCGTGATCATGATGTCCGCCTACGGCACCATTGACACGGCAGTGGAGGCCGTAAAGCTCGGGGCGTTCGATTTTATCTCCAAGCCCTTCAAACCGGATGAAATCCTGGTGGCCCTGCAGAAGGGCGCGGAAAAAATGGCGCTCAAGAGAGAAAACATCCGGCTGAAAAAACGGCTGAGCAGTATTGAAAACCGGTACCGGTTTCAGAATATCGTGGCGAAAAGCAACCCCATGCAGACGATCTTCGATCTCTTGGACAAAGTGGTGCAGTACGATACCACCGTCCTGATTACGGGTGAGAGCGGCACCGGCAAGGAGCTGATCGCCAGGGCCATCTATTTTCATTCCGACCGAAAGGATCAGACACTGGTGCCGGTGAACTGCGGCGGCATCCCGGAAACCCTGCTGGAAAGCGAGCTGTTCGGCCACAAGAAAGGGGCGTTCACCGGCGCGGACAAGGACAAGAAAGGGCTGTTCGAAGCGGCCGACCAGGGCATCATATTCCTCGACGAAATCGGCGAGATGCCGCTTTCCCTTCAGGTCAAGCTTCTGCGCGTGCTCCAGGGAAGCGAGATCCGGCCGCTGGGCGCATCCGGTTCGAAAAAAGTGGATGTCCGCATCATTGCGGCCACATCAAAAAACCTCCAGGAAGAGGTAGCCCGGGGAAGGTTCCGGGAGGATCTGTTCTACCGGCTGAACGTGATGCCGGTGTCCCTGCCGCCCCTGCGGGAAAGAACCGATGACATCCCGCTTTTGTGCGACTTTTTTATCCAGCAGTTCAACAAAAAGTTCGGCAAGCATGTCAAAAGGGTCTCATCCGCCGCACTGAACCGGCTGCTTTCCTACCGCTGGCCCGGCAACGTGAGGGAACTTGAAAACACCATCGAAAGAGCGGTCATCCTCACAGACATAGAGGTACTTTCCCCCGAGGTCCTGCACATGGCATCCGGTGCAGACGCGGATTCCGGTCCCACGGAAATTAAAGATACGGATGAAACCGGCAGCTATTCTCTGAAAGCGGCAAAAGAAAAAATCGAGAAAAATTATA
>CAYZHB010000122.1:0-9317 GCA_964478245.1 uncultured Desulfobacterales bacterium
CGGCAGGCATGGTAAACCGAGACGGATTCCCCCGCCGGGATATAACGCATTCAGCCTGAGTGGTAAAGATACTGGAGAAATCACGTATGAAAGAGATCGGGGCGTTTCATGATGTGCTGGCTGATATTCCGTCGGTCGCTTCAAAAATAAACTCGGAAGGCAGGCGGATTCTCGGGTATATGTGTTCCTATGCGCCCGAGGAGCTGATCCATGCCGCCGGATTCCATCCCATGAGACTTTTCCCGGGCGACGCCGAGATTACCCTGGCGGAAGACCATCTGCAGTCCTACTGCTGTTCCGTGGTGCGGGGGGTCCTGGAAGAGCACCTTGCAGGCAGACTCGATTTTCTTCACGGGGCGCTTTTTCCCCATACCTGCGATTCGGTTCAGCGCCTGAGCGATATCTGGCGCATGAACGGCCGGTACGCGTTTTTTGCGGATGTGGTCCTGCCTGTCAAGCTCGGCACGGCGAGTGCCGCGTCCTATATGAACGATGTCCTGGAGCGGTTCAAAAGCGCGCTTGAAAAGGCCGCCGGGAACCGTATCACGGATGAGGATATCGGTGCTTCCATAAAAATATACAACCGCATAAGAAACAGCCTTGCCGCGGTATACAGGATAAAGTCAGAATCCCCCGGTGCCCTGTCAGGCAAGGACCTGTACGCCCTTGTCAAGGGCACCATGATCATGGACAGGCAAGAGGCGGCAGAGCGGCTCGAAAGGATCGCCGTCCGGCTCGGACAGACCGGGACACCGCAAGAAACCGGCAGGCGGATTGTCGTGTCCGGTTCGGTGTGTGATGCCCCGCTTTTTTACAATGCCGTGGAACAGGCCGGCGCAACCGTGGTGGGAGACGACCTGTGCACCGGGGAGCGCTGGTTTCAGGGGCCTGTGCAGGAAGACATCGATCCGCTCACCGCCGTTGTACAGCGATACATGGCGCGGGCGGTCTGTCCGGCCAAACATCTGTCCGTGACGGCCCGGGGGGATCACCTCGTGTCGCTGGCCCGCGACCGCCGGGCCGACGGCGTGGTCTTCCTGCTGCTGAAATTCTGTGATCCCCATGCGTTTGATTATCCCTACCTGAAAGAATACCTTGAAAACGCCGGCATCAAAACGCTGCTGATCGATATTGAAAGCCAGTCCAAAAGCCCGGGACAGATTGCTACGCGCCTGGAGACCTTTGTTCAGATGATATAAAGAAAGAGGGAGTGTTCCCCATGGCCGACGCTGCCAAAGAAAAGAGAAAAATCAGATGCGCGAAAAAGATGCGCGAGATCATGGCCGCCTACTACATGGATGCCCTTTCCGCGGGGCAGAACAACAAAAAAGTCGCCTGGATAACGTCGGGCGGGCCTGTTGAACCGCTCGTGGCCATGGATATCATTCCCGTCTACCCTGAAAACCACGGGGCCATGATCGGGTCGGCCAAGATGGGAGAGGAGCTGTGTCAGAAAGCCGAAGACATGGGATACAGCTCGGACCTGTGTTCGTACGCCCGGTCGGACATCGGCTGTTCCCGCGTCAACGGCGGTCCCATCGGCGGACTGCCGCCGCCCGATATGCTCATATGCTGCAACAATATCTGCGGCACCGTTCTGAAATGGTACGAGATTCAGGCACGGTATTACGGGGTGCCGCTTTTCATTCTGGATACGCCGGTTTGCCACACGGCATATACCGCGGAAACCGCCGCCTATGTGCGGGCCCAGATGGATGAATATATCGGATTCCTGGAAGGGGTGACGGAACAGACCTTTGATTTTGACCGGCTGGCCCAGGTCGGGAGGCTGTCGGTCGAAGGGCAGCGTCTGTGGCAGAAGGTTCTCGAAACAACGGCCAACAGCCCGTCTCCCATGTCGGCATTTGACGCTTTCTTTTTTCTGGCGCTGATTGTCACCTTGCGGGGCACACAGACAGCGGTTGATTTTTATAAAGAGTTGCTCGATGAGATGACGCAGCGGATAGAGGAGGGGACCGGCGTTGTGCCGGAAGAGAAATACCGCATTCTGTGGGACAACCTGCCGGTCTGGTACCAGCTCAAATGGCTTTCCGGGAAATTTTCCGAACACGGGGCCTGCCTTGTGGCGGACACCTACACCTCGGCCTGGTGCACGTCGCTCACGTATATCGATGAAGACAATTTTCTGGATTCCATGGCCGAGGCCTATACCCTGATTTATCTCAATATCGGCGTTGACCGCATGGCCGAACAGGTGCTGGACATGATCCGGTTTTACAATATCGACGGATTTGTCATGCATTCCAACCGGTCCTGCAAGCCGTACTCGTTCGGGCAGATGGACATCATGAAGCAGGTACGGGAAAAAGCCGGGATTCCGGTGCTGATGTTTGAGGCGGACATGGTGGATCCGCGGAATTTTTCCCAATCCCAGGTTGAAACGCGGATCGATGCATTCATGGAAATACTGAAACAGAGGAGCGGACAGGATGAATTTTGATCTTTCCGGAAACGTGTGCCTGATCACGGGCGGCAGCAGAGGGATCGGCCTTGAGACGGCACAGGCACTTCTTTCAGAAGGAGCCGAGGTGATTATCTGCGGGCGCAAAAAGGAAAGCCTTGAAAAAGCCGGGGAAGAATTGGCTGATGGTGGCCGCCTGACAACGCTGGCCGCCCATATCGGAAAGCCTGATCAGGTGGAACAGATGTTCGAAACCATTGAAGCGCGTTTCGGCAGGCTGGATGTGCTTGTCAACAATGTGGGGATGAATCTGGTCACCCCCGGTATTGCGGACCTCGATCCCAAGATGTGGCACAAAATCATCGATACCAACCTGGACGGCACCTTTTTCGTCTCCAGGAGGGCGGCGCAGATCATGCGCAGTCAGGGCAGGGGAAAAATCGTGAGCATATCGTCGGTGGCCGCGAAAAGAGCCGCCCCTGGAATGGGCGTATACGGTATCGCCAAGGCGGGTATTGAAATGATGACAAAGGTGCTGGCATCAGAACTCGCCATGTTCAACATCCAGGTCAATGCGGTGGCACCGGCCATGGTCAGAACAGCGTTTTCCAGACCGTTCTGGTCGGATGAAGCGCTTTACGAAAAGATTATTGCCGGGATTCCCGCCGGCAGAATCGCTGAAACGGACGATGTGGTCAAACCGGTACTGTTCCTGGCATCCCAGGGGTCTTCATTTATAACGGGCCAGACGCTGACAGTGGACGGCGGGGCAACCGCGGTATGATCTGTGCCGGGATCGACATCGGGTCCAACACGGCCAAGGCGGCCCTGACAGACGGGAATAAAATTCTTGGGACCCGGATTGCGGCCACCGGGTTTGATCCGGTGAACGCGGCCAACAAAGTTCTCGATGCGGTGCTGAAGGAGACCGGCCTGTCAAGGGATGATATAGCCGCGGTGGTGTCCACGGGATACGGCCGGGCCATCGTCCGGTTCGCCGACAGGGCCGTGACCGAGATTATCGCGCACGCGGCCGGGGCTCATTTTATCGACCCGTCCGTAAGGGGGGTTGTCGATGTGGGCGGCCAGGACAGCAAGGCGATACGGCTCGAAAAGAACGGGACGGTCAGGGATTTTGCCATGAACGACAAGTGCGCGGCCGGTACCGGCCGGTTCCTCGAAGTCATGGCCAATGCCCTTGAAGTTGGACTCGATGAGCTCGGCGACTTTGCCCTGGCCGCTGTGTCGCCGGCGAAAATCAGCAGTATCTGTACCGTGTTTGCCGAGTCGGAAGTGATCTCCATGATTGCAAAAGAAGAGAAAAGGGAGAACATCATTGCCGGCATCCACGAATCGGCTGCGGCCCGGGTCGCCATCCTTGCAAGGAAAGTGAAAATCGAGCCGCCTGTGATGATGACGGGCGGGGTCGCCCTGAACAAGGGCATGGTGAATGCCCTTGAAAAGCAGCTCGACACCCGCCTTTTGATCAGTGACATGCCCCAGGAGAACGGGGCGGTCGGCGCGGCTGTCCTCGCCTCGCGCCTCTGATATCCAGGCATCCGCCCGTTTTGCAGAGGATCTTTGACTTGCCGAAAGGAGAAATAATGACAAACCACAGACCCTGTACCGTTTTGCTTGCAGTATTATTACTTGTGTCAATAACGGTTCCCGCATTGGCACGGAAAGGAGGTGATTCCATGCCACAGGCACCGCAAGGTAAAAAAGTACAGCTCCCAAAGCCCGGTAAAGAGAGCGGGACTACCCTGGAAGAAGCCCTTTCCCGCCGCCGGTCGGTTCGGCATTTCGCGGACAGGGCGCTTGAATTAAAAGAGATCTCCCGGCTTTTATGGGCGGCGCAGGGCATAACGGGCGCCGGCGGATTCCGGACCGCCCCCTCGGCCGGTGCCCTGTATCCGCTGGAGGTGTATCTTGTATCCGAGAAGATTGACGATCTTGCAGCGGGCATATACCGCTACAATCCCTCCCGGCATGAACTGATACGTGAAGCCGGCGGGGATTTCCGGCAGCAGTTGTGCCGGGCGGCACTTTCCCAGTCAGCCGTATGTGACGCTCCGGTCTCCTTCGTGATAACCGGTGTCATGGAGAGAACCACCGCAAAATACGGGAAAAGGGGGATTCAGTATGTGTTCATGGAGGCGGGGCATGCGGCCCAGAACCTTCTGCTGGCATGCGTTTCCCTGGATCTGGGCGCCGTCCCCGTTGGCGCGTTCTCCAATGAATCGGTGCAACGCATCCTCGACCTGGAAAAAGGGGCGCATCCGCTTTATATTGTTCCGGTGGGAGAACAGAGTAAATAAGAAGGGTGTGGCTCTTTTTCATTTTCAAAAATTTCCTCGCTATTTTGCTTTTGTTTCATTCAGTTAATCGTAACAATCACTTGATGATTTTGAAGTTTTTGCGCTTATCGTGTGATTCAGAAGCATTGGTGGCGGGGACAATGCCGTTTTCATACAGATCCTGATGGTTCCTCTTATATTCACACGATTCGTGAAATTTCCAGTACTCATCAAAATCCTTGCTTGAACGTAACGCCCGCAGGCGCAATACAGCTTCGGCCCCCTGAAGCGTCCATTTTGCTTATCTCCGCTAAATACAAAGCGATCGGGGTTTTTGTAAAAGAGCCACACCCAAAAGAATTGATGTGGAGCAACTGGCCACTACGGCTCACATGAGCACTTCAGCATTTCATCGGGCTTTTAAAGACATCACGTCGGATTCTCCAATTCAGTATTTAAAAAAAAATCAGACTCACAAAAGCAAGAGATTTAATGATACAGAAAAGCATGAAAGCATACATTGCAGCTGACCAGGCTGGATATGAGAGTGTCTCTCAGTTCAGTCGTGAGTTCAAACGATATTTTGGTAGCAGTCCCGCAGAAATGATGAAAGAATTGTTTGCCGCATGAAGCAACATAGCCGGCTATCTCTTCCCACTCCTTTCTCAGTTCGATGCGTCCTGGGAGCTGGACCTCTTCGGTGGAAACCGGCGGTCCGTTCAGGCGGCGCAAACAGAGATCGAAGCGACTCGTGCAAACCTGGATGATGTGCTGACCAGCCTTATGATCACCTGGCCGTTCTTTTGGGCCTTGAACCGGGCGCTCTTGAAAAAGAGCTTGCTGCTGTCGAACCGATCCCCGGCGTCTTGGCCCGGGTGGCTGTGGGGATTCCGGCCGAGGCCATGCGGCGGCGGCCGGATATCCGCCGGGCCGAGCGTGAGCTGGCCGCGTAGACTGCCGAAATAGGGGCGGCGACTGGCGGTATGCAGAGGAACTTGTCCAAACCGGGGAGAAAGAATGATCAGGTTCCGCTGCCATGTGGTTTATTTTGTTCAAGGCGCCAGATCTTGACCATGTACTCCAGAACCTGCAGATGAATGTCCTGGTCAGGGGAACTTTTATGCTCAAACAGAAAATAGATGTATCCTGGTGTATCGCCGAAATCAACCCTGTACAGTATATCCGAATAATAATCCTTCAGATCTTTGTCTATAAAACTGTCCTTGCAGATTTCAAGGGTATCCAGCCGGACAATTTCCAGGACCTTCATTTTTTATACTCTCCGGGTCCGGAAAACTGACACAGAAAGGAGTCATTTTTTGTTTTTTTATAGAACAGAATATCCAGGTTGTGATAAAGTCATATATTTTCTGACAGGACTGTCAACAAAAAGGACCCGCTATGCTTTCAGAACTGATCAAAGACCGTTCCCGGATTCACACCCGGGATATCCGGATGACCACCTTTCCCCATGAAAACAGCCAGGTCATCGTGGAAGGCGAACTCATCGATACCCGGCATATAAAAGTGTTCGACATCACCGGCAAAGTCCTGGAACCCGGAACCATTCACCATATCCACCTGTTCTGCCGCATCGCCCCGGATCCCTTGCGCATCCTTGAAGCCCAGGCGGAAATGCCCGTCATTCCCATGGAAGAGTGCCGCAACACCCTGGACCGGGTCCTGCTCCTTGCCGGACTGGAAATCAGGCCCGGGTTCACTCGTCGCGTGAGTGATATTATGGGCGGTAACAAAGGATGCGCCCATCTGGCAACCCTGACCAAAGCCATGGCCCAGGAAATGGTCCACGGCTGGCTCACGGAAAAACGCCGGGACCCCGCCCCTTTGCCGAAGAGCCTCGAAGATATCAAAGAAAAAGATTTCCTGGTGGATTCCTGCCGGATGTGGAAAAAGGACGGCCCCAAGATCCGGGCCCTGGAACATGCCATACAACAGGCATCACGTAATGGCAAAAAAACATTGTAACCCCTTGACGCAAAAAAAACGAAGGTCTGAAATTCTCTCGCCGGGCCAGATGCGCCGAATCCTCCAGCATTTCCCGTTTTTCCTCTTCAGTCAGCATTTTGTAGAACAATCTCCCCGTATAAATCTTTAATCGCAGAAGAAAGAGTCTTGATTTTTATTCAAATCGTTCCCTGAGTATCTTTTTGATGTTCGGCATTTTTATAGTCTATCTTTCCAATAATCCGGTTTTCTGTGAAGATTAGCTATTGCCACAATCAGGATTTCTTGTCCTCTTATTTGGTAGATCAGTCCATAAGGAAGACGGCGTGTCTGACATCTCCTTGTTCGTTTTGAAGAGGGGTGCCATGCTTCAGGAAATTCGCCGATTCTATCAAGAGCATTCAATACCTCGGTCAGGAAAGCATCGCCAAGACCCGGAACCTCGTAATTGTAATATTCAATGGCTTCATACAACTCGATTTGAGCAATCGTAAGAAATTTTATTTGCATTTTTACTGTTACTCTACCTGTATTTCTGAAGCACCTTTTCTAAAGATATCGCCTTGATTTTCCCTTGATCATAAGCATCAATCCTATCTTCAGCCTCTTTTGCCCATAATTGATCAATTTTATTGTCCGGCTTATCAAGAGTGGAAATCAGCTGATCTATAAGCTGCGCCTTTTCTGAAGGGCTAAGCGTTGATGCCTCTTCAAAAATGCTATCTTTCTTAGCCATTTTTTTTCCTTTAAATTCAATCATTGTATCTCTCCCGTTTCGGGCATTCATAACTATAGGATTATCATACACCATGAATTAACCGGAAGTAAATTAGTTTAACGAACTGCATAGGGCCGGGCAGTTCTTCAAAACCATCCGGATATCAACCATCTCCTGTTCGAATCTGTCCGGATCGTTGGCAGCAGCCTGAATTTTCAGTCCGATCAGATCCTCCGGAGTTACAACATACGTCCGGGTTCTGAAACCAAACACCTTTTTCTTGTGCGCCCGTTTCAGCATGGAAAGGGCATATTTCCGGTGCGCCAGAAGGAAGTCCACTCTGCCCGGATTTGCCTCATCACCGATGAAATTGATAACCTCTTTGCTTTCGTGAAGAATTGTATATCCGTTTCTTTGCATGATCGATTTTATTGAATCCTTGTTTCGGGAAAGAACAAGAAGGTCAAGATCCATGGTCGCCCGCACGATACCCGCAGCCTCCAGCGCAAAACCGCCGATCAGGGCATACGAAAGGGTCTCCTTTTCAAAGGATTGAGCCGGCGTGTCAAAAGTCTGGTTAAAATTCATGCTTTTCAGTATAAGGCATCCGTGCGGACACATCAACGATAAAGCCGATAAAGCCGGAATGGTTTGAGGGGAATTATACCATAAATTTTCCTTTACGATGAACTCGCGAGGTGTTAAAGCTTGAACAATACAAAATCCTGTGCTCCGTTCAGGAAAACACATGGAAAGTTTTATGGCCTATTATGCGCACAGCAAAGAAAATGAGCCTCTTGAGAACTGGCAGAAACTTGAAGATCATTTGGAAAATGTAGCAGATCTGGCCGGGAAATTTGCTTCTGTCTTTCATGCCGGAAACTGGGGGGCTCTTGCCGGTAAAAATCATGATATTGGAAAAGGGGCAAAAGAATGGCAGGCTTGGCTCCGGCGCGTTAACAACATCATGGATGATCGCTTTGAAAGGTTTTATTCCGGGCATAAACAGCATGCAATTCATGGTGCAAAATATTTGTATGAGTATTCCAAACAGGCGGGAAAGCTATTATCCTATTGTATCGCCGGGCATCATGGTGGTCTGCCCGACTGGACCGGACAAGGGAGCCCAGGGTTAAAAAAGAGGTTAGAGGCCCATCTTCCGGAAATTGATTTTCCAGTATGTGAACCTTCGTTTGACAAAAGCCTGCCGTTTTCAACCATTGATCCGGACCGACTGGGATTTCATCTTCAGTTTTTTATCAGGATGCTTTTTTCCTGTCTTGTGGATGCTGATTATCTGGATACGGAAGCGTTTCTGGATAAAGAGCGGAGAAGTCAAAGATCAGTCTATCCCTCTTTAAATGAATTGTATTCAAATTTCTGGCACAATTTTACCCCGATTCTGGAGAAAGCCGAGAAAACCGATGTGAACCGGCAGAGGGAGATCGTTCTGACTAATTGTCTGGATGCGGCGGAGAAAAAGCCGGGCCTTTTTACATTGACAGTTCCAACAGGGGGAGGGAAAACACTTTCTTCACTCGCTTTTGCACTGTCCCATGCAAAAAAGTTCAACAAGACAAGAATCATCTATGTCATTCCGTTTACCAGCATTATTGAACAGAATGCAGCCGTATTCCGGGAAATGGTAGGGGTTGAGGCTGTGCTTGAACATCATTGCAATTTTATCCCGGAAGATTCCGACTGGAAAACCCGGCTTGCAACGGAAAACTGGGATGCACCAGTCATTGTCACCACAAATGTCCAGTTTTTCGATTCCTTTTATGCCTCCAAATCGTCCAAATGCCGCAAACTGCACAATGTGGCGGACAGTGTCGTGATCTTTGATGAAGTCCAGGCAATACCTGTTGAAAAATTAAAACCCGATACATACAAATAATTACTTTTGTTCTTTTTT
>CAYZHB010000123.1:0-8801 GCA_964478245.1 uncultured Desulfobacterales bacterium
GCATCGTCCGCGCCGGCCTTCGGCGACCGGAAAACCTACCAGATGGATCCGGCCAACGCCCAGGAAGCGCTCAGGGAAGCGACCATGGACATTGAAGAAGGGGCCGATATCATCATGGTCAAGCCGGCGCTCGCCTATCTCGATATCGTTTACAGGCTGAAACAGGAGACGGATCTGCCCGTGGCCGCCTACAATGTCAGCGGGGAATTTTCTATGATCAAGGCGGCCGAAATGATGGGATGGGTGGATGCAAAAGCGGTCATGATGGAGAGCCTGATTTCTATGAAACGGGCCGGCGCCGACATGATTCTCACCTATTTCGCCCTTGAAGCCGCCAGGGAGCTGAACAACTGATATGAACCGTCACCCCGGCAATCCGGAAAAAAAATATACCCTGCGGCTGGTCGCCTGGGAAACCACCAAACGGTGCAATCTTTCCTGTAAGCACTGCCGGGCGCTCTCTGAAGATCATCCCTATGATTCTGAACTGAACACCGCCGAAAGTTTTACCCTGCTCGATCAGATCCGCGAGACCGGTGAGCCGATCGTCATACTGACAGGCGGTGAACCGTTGCTGCGCGAGGATATTTTCGAAATCGCCGCCTATGGTACCCGGCTCGGTCTCCGGATGGTAATGGCCCCCAACGGCACCCTGGTCACCCGGGAAAACGTCCGGAAAATGATAGCGGCGGGCATCAAGCGGATCAGTGTCAGCCTTGACGGCTCGGACAGGGCGCGTCATGACAGCTTCCGGGGCGTCAGCGGGGCTTTCGACAAAGCCGTAAGCGGTATACGGAACGCCGGGAAGGAAGGCCTGGGATTTCAGATCAATACCACCATCACCAGGGCCAACCTGAAAGAGATTCCCCGGATTCTGCGCCTGGCCGAAGAGCTGGGAGCGGTTGCCCACCACATATTTCTTCTGGTCCCCACCGGCAGGGGAAAGTATATCGTGGATCAGACAATCGATGCCCGCGAATATGAAGAGGTGCTCAACTGGTTCTATGATCAGAAGGGGAAAACCGATCTCCAGCTGAAGGCCACCTGTGCGCCCCACTACTACCGTATTTTGCGTCAGCGTGCCCGGCAGGAAGGGAAAAAAGTGACCTTCCGGACCCACGGTCTTGATGCGGTGACAAGGGGATGCCTTGCCGGTACCGGTTTCTGTTTCGTTTCCAACACCGGCAAAGTCCAGACCTGCGGTTTTCTGGATGTGGCATGCGGGGATGTCACCCGGGACCACTTCAGGGACATCTGGGAGAATTCAGCGGTTTTCAACGCGCTCAGGAATTTTGACAACCTGGAAGGCAAGTGCGGCAGATGCCAGTTCAAAAATGTCTGCGGCGGCTGCCGGGCCCGGGCATATGAAGCCACCGGCAATTACCTTGCCGAAGAACCGCTTTGTACGTATCAGCCGTAAATCCGCCGACGTTCAGAAACCTTTGCCCTCCCCTTTTTGTTCGATAGCATCAGAAAATACGGGAAACCGGTTACCGGAAATACTTTTTAAAAGCGGCGACGGTCTTTTTTATATCGTTCGTTTCCACATTCAGATGGGTGACCAGCCGCAGCTCCGGTTCCGGGATAATAATGATGCCCTGTTCATACAGGAAAGCGGCCAATTCCGACCAGCCGTCTGACAGACCGACAAATACCATATTGGTCTGGGCCGCATCGTATGTCACGGTCAGCCCGTCGATTTCCGACAGGCCCTCTGCCAGCAGCCGGGCATTTTCATGATCTTCCGCAAGCCTGTCAACGTGGTTCTCCAGGGCATGGATACAGGCAACGGCCAGGACACCGGCCTGCCGCATGCCGCCCCCCAGCATCTTTCGCCACCGCCGGGCCGCCGCTATCTGGTCCGCCGGACCGCACAGGGCGGATCCCACCGGTGCGCCAAGCCCCTTTGAGTAACACACGGAAACCGTATCGAACAATCCGGCGATGCGGCGAATGTCACCCCCTTCTTTCAATGCGGCGTTGAAAATCCGGGCACCGTCCAGATGGGACCTGAGCCCCTTGTCCCGGACAAACTGTGCGGCCGCTTCCAGATACGTTATCGGAAGCGCCAGCCCGGCACTGGTGTTCTCCAGACAGAAAAGCTTTGTTCTGGCAAAATGAAAATCATCTCCGGGTTTAATGAACCGGGCCGCGGCTTCCAGGTCAATGGTCCCGTCTTTTTCAAACGGGACCGGCTGGGGCTGGATGCTGCCCAGGACAGCGCCACCGCCGGCTTCGTATTTATACGTATGCGCGTACTGCCCGGCGATATATTCGTCTCCCCTGTCACAGTGGGTCAGCAGCGCCAAAAGATTGGCCTGCGTCCCGGAAGAGACGAAAATGGCCGCCTCCTTTCCCAGCATGGCGGCTGTCATCTCTTCAAGATGAACGACTGTCGGGTCTTCGCCGTAAACATCATCTCCGACATCGGCCGTAAATATTTTTTCGCGCATGGCCGGTGTCGGTTTCGTCACCGTATCACTTCGCAGATCGATCATGTCTCTCCTTTGTCCCGCCTGTCAGTCAAACGTACTTCTATAGGTCAATGGAATTGAGCACCAGGGTGATCGGTCGGTCTTCTTCGCTTTTGCCGGTGAACCGGACGGGGCCGGGCCGTCTGTATCTGTCTCCGTCGGGTCCGGCCGCCAGCCAGTCTTCACGGAGTGCCCGGAACACTTTGAAGGCATTGGAATCGAGATCCACCACGGTCCTTTCGATAACAAGGGTCAACTTGCCTTTTCTCTCTTCCAGATGCATCAGTTTTGCAATGGGGATACCGATGGGTTCCCACTTTTCGAAGGGGTACTCCAGATTTTTGATGGCGGCCATCTGTCCGGTGGCCCCGTTGGCTATCAGGCTGAAAGCGGTCATGCCGAGGTTGTATCCATAGTTGCAGTCAAACAGGGTGGGATCGTTGCCGCGTCCGTCATAACCGTAAAAATGAAGCTGCGTTTTGAATTTGGGAACCGATTTTTTGTAAATATCCAGCACCGCTTCCGGAATCTCCTGGTCTTCGGTGATAAGTCCGGCACCTGCAAGGGCCTGTTTAAGGGTCTTTTTGGAAATAATGGATTTTTTGACGATATAGTACCTGTCATCATTGTAATTCGTGAACAGAACCGGTCCGTATGTATCCGGATCAAGGCCGTGACGGATCAGGCAGGTTTTGTAGTACGCACTGTCAATACCCACCTTGTATTCGCCCTTCTCCTTTAAAATGTCCAGGTACTCTTTCACCATATCCATGATGATCTGTTCCGTTTTTACCTGGGAAAACTGGAAATTCCCATGGGTGTCTCTTTCCACGAGAAGGCCCTCCTGGAAGAACGAGGGCAGCTGATTGAACAGTTCGTCATCCCGGGCATTCCATATGGATATTTCATCCCGGCCGCTCATCCCCCTGGCAAGCCGCCTTAAATATTCCAGTTTTGATTCCAGGTCCGGAAAAGCCGAATGAAAGTCCCTGTCATGCACCGTGTTGTAATCGGCAATGATTTTGTTCAGTTTGATGATGAAGATCTGTATTTCATTTATAAATTCCAGTACGCCTTCCGGGATGATCATCACGCCGTAATTTTTACCGTTGGCCGCCCTTCTGACAACTGCATCGCAGATCACCCGGGACAGATGGCGCAGGGTCATCCCGTAGGCGTTGTAGTCGGTCTCGCCTCTTTCCTCGGCCCGTTTCAGCCGCTCCGTATCAACATAGTCGGCCAGCTCCTCCCCGATGAACGCCATATTGGCATGGGTCTGGAGCATGCTTTCCAGAGTCAGATGGCTGGCCACCCGGCCCATCACCTTACATACATGCCAGTATTTCACATCGGAACCGGCATCGGTTGTCAGGTTGCTGATATTCTGCGCAAACCCCCTGGCGGCGGTGTGAAATCCGAAGGAAATGGCGCAGAGGACATCCCCGTCGTCGGTCATGACCTGTATATCCCCGTCGATTGTCTTGGGTACACCGATGACCTGGATGCCGGCGTCTTTGAACTCCTGGGCCAGAAAAGCCGCATTGGTGTTGGAGTCATCCCCGCCCACGATCACCAGGGCATCTATATCGAGCTTTCTGCAGGTCTCCTTTGACATCCGGATTTTCGCTTCCGAATCGATTTTTGTTCTGCCGGTTTTAATCATGGTAAAACCGCCCATGTTGCGGTAGGTATCCACAAGGCTCCGGGTGATTTCAACGTAGTTGCCTTCAATGACCCCGTCCGGTCCGAGAATGAAACCGTAAACTTTCGAATCCGGGTTGACGCGTTTTGCCTCATCAAATATACCGGCGATCACGTTGTGGCCGCCCGGTGCCGGCCCGCCGGAAAACACGATCCCGATATGGCGCTTCTTGTCAAAAAACGACTTGCCTTCATCGGATTTATCCGGATCGTGGTACACTTTCTGCACCTCGTTGGTGATGATATCGGGCAGCAGCCTTTCGGCCTCCCTGTTTTTATAGAAGCGGTAATGGGGCTGATCCCCAAGAGATGTGTACCCGTCGGCAAAAACCGCTATTTTCCGGGGGACAAAGTTCCGCCTCTCGATGGTTTCATTATTTACATCGGCTGTTACATCAAAGGCTTTGGGATGATCTAACAACCGGTCAATGTCATTGTTGTCAGGGGTTATCATACATTCTCCTCACATTATGAAATTCTAATTTAACACCACTCTGTTCCGGCCTTTGGACTTGGCCTGATATACAGCGATATCCGCCCGTTCAAAAAGCGTTTTGTGGGTTTTATCATTCTCATTCACCTGGGAGACGCCGATACTCACCGTGATTTTCACTTTTTTCTTCTTGTATACAAACTCGATTTTTTCGATGGTCTGCCGGATTTTTTCAGCCGCCTCCCCTGCCCCTTCCACATCCGTGTGCGGCATAATCACCACAAATTCCTCTCCGCCGTACCGGGCCAGCATGTCGTTTTTGCGAAGAAGGGGAAGTGTCCGTTTGATAATCTCCTGCAGGCACCGGTCGCCGATGGCATGACCGTAGGTGTCGTTCACCTTTTTAAAATGATCCACGTCGATCAACAGAAGAGAGAAAGTGGCGGCGTACCGCAGATAACGGGCCATCTCCTCCTCGATCCGCCTGTCATAGGCAGTTCGGTTGTAAGCCCCGGTCAGCTGATCCTGGTTGAGCTTTTTTTCAAGATCTTTCGAATGATCTGTGGCATCCTTGAGCTCCTGTTTCAACCTGGCGAAATTCTGAAAGAAAGTGGTCTGGTTTTTCCCCACGACCTCTTTCAGTGCCTTGTCTTTCGCCTTTTTCGTCATCAGGGCCTTGTTAATGGACGCCAGACGCTGGGCGATTTTCTTTTTCAGATCCTCCAGGTTCTCCGCTACATTGGCGGACTGCTTTATTTCCTCAAGCTCCGAGTCCATAACGGATTCAAATCCTTTGTTGGACTCGATTATTTTTTCGGCGTTTTCATATGTACTGGTAATGTTGGTTTCGATTTCAAAGATCCGTTCCACGATCTCCAGTACAAAAGCGGTTATTTTCTCACGGTCTTTATTGGCATCCGAAATATAGGTGTACACGAGACCGAAAATATCATCCCGCAGTTCTTTGATGTCATTTGTGGTGGTACAGTTGTTTATCTTGGCGGTAATGTTTTTGAGCTGGGGGGTGTAGGCGTCATCCAGGGTGGATTTGAGCTTGTTGACGATATCCTGATACCCGTTTTTAAACTCCTCGACAAGGTCGGAGCCGCCCTTTTTAAAGAACGATGAAAGCATGCCCGAACGCTCGCCCTCTTCACCGCCTGCCGCCATTTCCTGTTTCAGGATCACATCCTTGAGCTGGTCAAAAATATATTCGATCTTGCCGATGGATGCCCCTTTCTTCAGTGCCGTGCTCAAATCTTTGCAGATATTCGAAAAATCGGTGTCGGACTGGGAAAAAGCGTCCACCAGGAGCGGCAGGTATCTTCTGTAAAGCTTGTCCGTTTTTTCATACCGCTCCTCAAGCTCATCGAGTTCCCTTAAAAGCTTGGTTTTCTGGGATTCAAGCTGATTGATCCGGTTTTCCAGACTATGCCGGGTGTCTTCCGTTTCAGTCATATTCGTTTCTCTTCTTCGGGTGTCTGTGGGTTCCTCATGCTATATTTTTTATATATTTTGACGGAGCGGATGTAAAGGGAAATTGTGTAAAATTACAGGGCGGGCATTCACCTGCGCAGCTTTACAGACAGGTAGCCGTCCATAATGAGGTGGACAAGATGGTGTACAACACACACCAGAAGCGCGATGCCATACTGGGGAAAATAGGTCATCTGGATGATAACGGACAGCGGCAGTGTTTTCTGGGCGCCCATAAACACGACACTCCCCCGCCGGCCCCTTTCAATGTTGAACACCCGGATGCCGACGGCGGCAGCGAGCAGCAGCAGGATGTGGAATGCGGCCGCAACAGCAGTTATCAGACCAAGGGATACCATGTTGTTCAAAAGCAGGTGCCGGACACCCGCAACCCCCATGAACACAATCAGTATCACGCACAGCTGGTTGAACCCCTGCAGTATTTTCTTGGTGTTCTCTTTGATCTCAAGGAAACGATTTTTCACAAATAGTCCCAGAAAAAGCGGTAAAAGGACGATAAATGCCAGCTTGAGGATGATCGGCAGTTTGTCAATATGAAGCGCGCCGCTCTGAAAAAAAAGAGATAGCAAAAGCGAAAGGACCAGCGGGATTGAAAAAACCGCAATAAAGTTGGATATAATGGTGACAAACAGGGCATGGGCCATGTTGCCGCCGGCTTTGCCGGTCATCACCACACCGGACGAAAGCGTGGTGGGCATCACCGATACAATAAAAAGCCCGATAATGATGCCCTTATCCAAAGGAAGCATCCCCAGGAAAAGTGCGGAGAGCGGCGAAAATACCAGAATCACCAGAAGGGCTGAAAATGTGGCCGCCATATCCCTGAACCCCGACCGGATTTCCGCTGCCTCTATAATCAGCCCGGAAGAGAGAAATATCAGGAAAACCGCTCCTTCAGCGCCGTGCACCCCTTTGAGAAACATGCCGGCCGCGGCCGCCTGCCCTGTTCCGTCGAGGAGCACCCCGGCGAAGACGATAACGAGGCCGATGAGAAACCACTGTTTCTTTGCCGCTTCAATCAGGATCAAAACGTCTCTTTCCTTTTGCCGTAAAAAGTTAAGTTTTTATGATACAATTGCTTAGAAGTCAACATCCCGGCATCCTTTGAGTATGACAGAAATGCTTTGCCCCACCGGTATGAAGTTGGAAAGAGTCAACTACCACCCGCAAAGCGGGTGGCTTGGCATTCCGGCCAGAGGCCGGAAGGACGAAACACGCGAGTGTTTCAATCGTTGACGGTTGTAACCGGGGGCACAGCCCCCGGTTTGAAAACAACCAATCTGCCCTGTACACCTTTAGAGCGGCCGTTGACTAATGTCAAATAAAGATGTAAAACGCATGAAAAAATTATAAGGAGATCTGCAATTGGCATTAAACCCGTTTAAATCCGGAAAGCCGGAAAACAACAAAGAGGAAAAAAAGGGACTTTTTAAAAAACTCAGGCAAGGGCTTTCCAAAACAAGAAACATACTGACCACCGATCTCAACGATCTGTTCTCCAGGGATAAAATTGTCGACGACACCCTTCTTGAAGAGATTGAAGAGCTTCTGGTCACCTCCGATCTCGGCGTGGAAAACGCCATGGCGATTGTGGAAAAGCTGGAAAAGGCATCAAAGAAGATTAAGACGGCGGATGAACTCAAGCAGGTGCTGAAAAACGAACTTGTCAGCCTTTTCCCTGAAGTGCCGGAAAAAAGGGATGCCGATATTCTAAAACCCTTCGTCATTATGGTGGTCGGAGTGAACGGCACAGGCAAAACCACCACTCTCGGGAAAATTGCCATGAAATATGTCTCCCAGGGGCAGAAAGTGCTGATAGCGGCTGCCGACACCTTCCGGGCCGCTGCCATCGAACAGGTGGAAATCTGGGCCGAAAGATCCGGCGCCTCTCTTGTCAAACACAAGCAGGGATCGGACCCTGCGGCCGTCGCTTTTGACGCGGTTGATGCGGCAATCGCCAGAGGGGTCGATGTGGTGCTGATCGATACGGCCGGAAGACTTCACACCCAGAAGAATCTCATGGAAGAGCTGAAAAAAATCAAGCGATCGGTTGCCAAGCGGCTGGAAGGCGCCCCCCATGAAGTGCTGATGGTCCTGGACGCCACCACCGGTCAGAATGCGCTGACCCAGGCCGAGCTTTTCGATCAGGCGGTCGAGATAACGGATATGGTCGTGACCAAGCTTGACGGCACCGCCAAAGGCGGGATCGTGGCCTCTGTTGCCAAAAAAATGAACCTGCCGATCAAATATATCGGTATCGGCGAAACCATAGAGGACCTGCAGGATTTTGATCCGGAGACATTCGTCAGCGCCCTGCTCGATTGATGCCCTGCCCCGGCGGTCTTTCTTTTCCTTTTGTTCAGAAAAGCGCAACCCCATCGCCGGAACACAAGGTAATAATTATAATTGACAAAAAACCGCACCTGATGTATAGAACAGTTTTCAAGGTCCCATCGTCTAGTGGTTAGGACGCCGGCCTCTCACGCCGGTAACGGGGGTTCGAGTCCCCCTGGGATCACCACTTTTCATGACAAGGCTTTCGGCGTTTCTCCGGAGGCCTTTTTTGTTTGTTGAAACAGGCTTTCCCCACACATTATAAGATTTTTGAACACATTCAACCGTGTTCAGATGCTATTTATCCCCTGAAACCCGCCAGGGTAACAACCTTTCTTTGGGCCTTGTTTGCAGTTTATAAG
>CAYZHB010000124.1:0-8691 GCA_964478245.1 uncultured Desulfobacterales bacterium
GCAGGTGGCGGGGTGCTTTCTATGCCGGGTTTGACCGGCATCTTTTTTTAAAGTCAACGACCACCCGCAAAGCCTGCGGCCTGGGGTTCCGGTCACTTTGACCAACACGTCCGGATGCCTGAACGATTTCCTGTTGCAGTTGATATCCCGAGGTTTCAAAACAGTCAGTTATGTTATGAACGGGTTTGGATTAAAAAACAATTGACTTTGGCAAGCGGAAGCGTTATTAATATAAGTTTTAATCGATTGGTTGTTTTCAAACCGGGGGCTATACCCCCGGTTACAACCGTCAACGATTGAAACACGGGCGTATTTTTGTTCGGTTACAACCGTCAACGATTGAAACACGGGCGTGTTTTTGTTTTCCCGGCCTCTGGCCGGGCTCGATAGAGATGCGAATGCATACACGCCAAGCCACCCGCTTCGCGGGTGGTCCGTGACTAACATAAAACGGGGTTTACAATGAACACAACGGGACTCGATTTCGAAAAAGGAGGCGGTCTGCTTCCCGCCATTGCACAGGACCATGAAACCGGAGAAGTGTTGATGCTTGCCTATATGAGCCGGGAATCTTTTGTCGAAACAGTCAATTCCGGTGCTGCCACTTATTTCAGCAGATCCAGGCAGACGCTCTGGAAAAAGGGGGAAAGTTCCGGACATATTCAGGCAGTCAAAGAGATAAGAGCGGACTGCGATAACGATACGATTCTTCTGAAAGTGGAACAGAAAGGCGGCGCCGCCTGCCATAAAGGCTACCGCTCCTGCTTTTTTAAAAAGGCGGATCGGAACGGACATTTTGAAACAGTGGAACAGAAAGTATTCGATCCTGAAGAGGTGTACAAATAATGGAAAAAATTCTTAAACTCGGCATTCCCAAGGGAAGCCTTCAGGATGCCACCATATCGCTTTTCCGGCGTTCAGGCTGGAAAATAAACGTGAACGGCAGGAGTTACTTTCCCGATATTAACGACGATTCCATCGAGTGTGCCCTCTGCCGCGCCCAGGAAATGTCGATCAATGTCGAGAGCGGTATTATCGATGCCGGTCTCACCGGCAAGGACTGGACAGCCGAGCATGAATCCGACGTAAAGGTGGTGTCGGATCTGGTGTATTCGAAAACAAGCACCCGGCCCTGCCGATGGATAGTGGCCGTGGCCGGAAATTCCGATATCAGCAGCCTTGAAGATCTGGAAGGAAAAACCATCTCAACGGAACTTGTGAAGTTCACCAGGCGGTTTTTCGAGGAAAGGGGCATCAGTGTCAACGTGAAGTTCTCCTGGGGAGCGACAGAGGCCAAAATCGTATCCGGTCTGGCAGATGCCATTGTGGAAATAACGGAAACGGAAAGTACGATCCGTGCCCACAACCTGAAAGTGATCCATGAAATCATGGAGACAAACACCCAGCTTATTGCCAACCGGCAGGCCTGGGAAGACCCCAGGAAAAGAGAAAAGATCGAGCAGATTTCG
This sequence comes from uncultured Desulfobacterales bacterium, assembly GCA_964478245.1. Lineage (GTDB taxonomy): Bacteria > Desulfobacterota > Desulfobacteria > Desulfobacterales > Desulfobacteraceae > CAYZHB01. The sequence continues at coordinate 1,470 of CAYZHB010000124.1, forward strand.
ATGCTGCTGAAAGGCGCACTGGTAGCGGAAAAACTTGTGGGCATAAAAATGAACGTCCCTGAAAATCTGCTTGACAAGATCATCCCGCTCCTGCCGAGTCTCAATGCCCCGACGATCGCCTCCCTCTATCAGTCCGACTGGTACTCGGTGGAAACCATTGTTGATTCGAGCGTGGTAAGAGACCTGATCCCCAGGCTGTTAAATGAGGGGGCCCAGGGAATTATTGAATATTCTTTGAACAAGGTGCTTTAAATGAATACATGCAGTCCTGCGGAAAGATGCGGACACATCACCCCGTTTCTTGTCATGGACGTGATGGAAAAAATCGAAAAAATGGCGGGCGCAGGTGAAGATGTGGTCCATATGGAGATCGGCGAGCCCGACTTTGCCGCGCCAAAATGCATAAGCGACGCGGTTCAGAAAGCGTTTAACCGGAAGGAAACCAGTTATACGCACAGCCTCGGTGACCTGAGACTGAGAAACGCCATATCCGGATGGCACAAAAAAAAATACAATACCGATATCGATCCGGACCGGATTCTGGTGACGGCAGGCACCTCTCCGGCCATGCTGCTGCTTTTTTCCGCCATGGTCAATCCGGGAGACGAGATTATCATCTCTGACCCGCATTACGCCTGTTACCCCAATTTTATCAAATTCGCCGGAGGGGTACCTGTCACCGTGCCGGTCTATGAAGAAGAGGGATTTCAGTTTACCCCGGCCGCCATAAAGGAAAAAATATCCGAAAAAACAAAAGCGGTTTTTATCAACTCCCCCTCCAATCCGACCGGCAATGTCATGTCGAAAGAACGGATGAAAGCGATCGCCGCCCTGGCGGAATCCAGCAATCTGCCGGTGATTTCCGATGAAATCTATCACGGTCTTGTATACGAAGGCCGGGAGCACTCCATACTTGAATTCACGGACAATGCATTTGTCTTTAACGGCTTCTCGAAATTTTTCGCCATGACCGGACTGAGACTCGGGTATCTGATCGCCCCTGAACATTTCATGCGTCCCCTGCAGATTCTTCACCAGAATTTTTTCATATGCGCCAACTCCGTTATCCAGATTTCAGGAATGGCGGCGCTGGAAAAGGCCGAAGCCGAAACAGCTGAAATGAAGCGCATCTACAACGAAAGACGGGTGCATATGATAAAACGATTAAAGGAGATGGGACTGGGCATTACGGTCGAGCCGACCGGCGCGTTTTATATTTTTGCCAATGTCAAACACATCTCCGGAGACTCTTTTTCCCTGGCTCTTGATATACTTGAGAAAGCCCGTGTCGGCGTCACGCCCGGCATCGGATTCGGGTCAAACGGAGAAGGATATTTGCGGTTCTCCTACGCCAACTCCTTTGAAAATCTGGAAAAAGGACTTGACCGGCTGGCGACCTATTTCGACAACAAATGATACAGATAAAAAACGTTCGGTTTGTCAAAAGTGCGGTGACGCCCTCGCAGTATCCGCCGGCGGATTGTCCTGAAATTGCGTTTGCAGGCCGATCCAATACCGGGAAATCATCACTTATCAATACCATCGTCGATCGGAAGAATCTTGTCAAAACCAGTTCCAAACCGGGATTCACCCAGCTTATCAATTTTTTCACGGTCAATGATGAACTTTCTTTCGTGGACCTGCCCGGATTCGGATATGCCAAAGTATCCAAAAAAATCCGGCACACCTGGAAAAAAATGGTGGAATCCTATCTTTCCGGCCGACCCAACCTCCTGGCGACCGCCCTCCTGATGGACATCAGACGGGGACCGGAACAGGAAGAGTTTGACCTTATCCGCTGGTTTGCCGACAACCGGATCGGATACTTTGTCGTCCTCACCAAAGCGGACAAACTTTCGAATAACAAGCAGAACACCCGTCTGGCCCAAACGGCAAAAATGCTTGACATGGACAGACACAAACTCATTCTTTTTTCAGCCAAATCGAAAAAAGGAAAATCAACTGTTTTGGATACAATTCAAACGGTTGTGGAACAGCACGCCCATGGAAAATAACAGCAGCAGCAGCAGCAGCAGCGCGTTCAGATCCGGGTTCGTGGCCATTATCGGCGCCCCCAATGCAGGGAAATCAACCCTTTTAAACCGGATGATCAACCAGAAAATATCGATCACCTCCGCCAAACCACAGACGACGAGAAACAGGATTCTCGGTATCGTCAATCAGGTGGGCGCCCAGTTCCTCTTTGTGGATACCCCCGGCATATTTAAAGCAAAAAGCCTTCTCAACAGGAAGATAGTGGAACAGGCCGTGAGTGCCGTAAAGGATGTGGATGCGATCCTGTTGGTGATCGACGCGGCTTCACGGAACCCGGCGGCCGAAAACCTTATCCTCAGGGAGCTTAAAAAAGAAAACAAAGCGGTCATTCTTGTTTTGAACAAAATCGATCTGATCGACAAGAAGTCCCTTTTGCCCGCCATAGAATCATTACAGGCCGGTTATGACTACAGGGCGGTTGTACCGGTATCGGCGGAAAAACATATACAGATAGACGAACTCCTCGAAGAGATCCGGCAGCTGCTCCCTGAAGGACCGCCTCTTTTTGAAGCGGAAACCGTCACTGATGCCTCCGAACGGTTTATGGTGGAGGAGTTTGTAAGGGAAAAAATTTTCCGGCTGACGGGGATGGAGGTGCCATACGCATGTGCGGTCACAGTGGATTCCTTCAAAGAAAATAAAAAGCGGATTGATATCCATGCCACCATCCATGTGAGCCGAAAATCCCAGAAAGGTATTATCTTGGGAAAAAAGGGGGAAAAAATCAGGACAATCGGCGAAAAAGCCCGGAAAGACATTGAAAAGATGACGGGGCGCCCTGTTTATCTGGCGCTTTTTGTCAGGGTGACGAAAGACTGGGGGAAAAAGGAGCGCACCCTGAAAGAATTTGGATACTGATATGCTGCCGGATGACGCATTCGAGAAAAAGGAGAAAGACAAAGCCCGAAAGCTGAGAAACACCCAGTGGTGGAAAAGAAAGCGCTCCGTCGGCAGATGCCACTACTGCGGCACTGCCGTTCCGCCGGCCGAGCTGACAATGGATCATGTGATCCCCATCGCACGGGGCGGGCACTCGGAAAAGTCAAACGTGGTGCCCTGCTGCAAAACCTGTAACACCAACAAAAAGATGCTTCTTCCGGCGGAATGGGATGCGTACCTGTTTTCGCTCAGGCCGGATGACCCGCGTCAACAGTAAGTCAATTTTAAGACATTTTAATTGTTGCGGCTTCTTTACCGTCGTAACAAGCCGGCCAACGATAATGACGGACTATTTCAAAAAAAGAATGCAGCGTGTCAGACTATTTCTTTCTGGTACAAAGCCTGTGAATAGTCTGGGCATGCCATTCGCCGCGGCCTGAGAAAGTAGGCTGGCCCAGTTTTATAAGATGCTGTGCAACTTCATCATAAGTTGCACCGTTATCCCGCATTGTATAAACGATCTCCATAACCTCGTCACGGCTTAAAAGCCCGTCGCCGGCAGATCTTGCTCTTAAGGGCCTGGCCGGCTGATCCTTTTTCTTCTTTAAAACCGTAACCGTTTCCTCCCCGCCAGCGACCGCAGGCGCTATATCCATCTCCGCTTCTTTCTCCGGCGTTTCCGTCATGGAAACTTTATCTTCATAAGCGGTATCATCAGATACGTAGAGGAACTGTACAATTTCCTCGATCGCATTGGCCTGGCGCTCCAGGATCTCATTGGTCCTGTCCTGGGCGTTGATCAGAAAATCCTGGTTTTTGGCAAGGGTGTCCACAAGAGAGGCAATATTGTCCACTGCTTCTGCCAGCAGGGTTATTGCCTGATCGTCGGGCAATGACTGGAAATTACCCTCCTGTTGCTGCTGCTGCTGTCGCTGCGGCATGCCGGGGGTTTTGGGATACTGGCGCGTCGGACCGTAGGACTGAAAACGGCCTTGCCGGGAATGGGCGGCATAGTTAAAACCGTTGTCATAATTTTTCCGTTTCTTCCCCGCCCGCTGTTTGTCCGCCTGCGCTGCGCGGAGATTCTGCAAAAAATCGTTCATGTACCTTTTTCCTCCTCTTGCTTGCTGTTAGTATTTTGTGAAATGTCCAAATAAAAAGTTTCAACAGGGTTTTGAGTCAACGACCCCCCGCAAAACGGGCGGCTTGGAATGTCTGCATGTACATCTCTCCGAGCCCGGCCATAGGCCGGAAGGGCAAAAACACGTCAGTGTTTCACTCGTTGACGTTAGAGTGCTTCCAGAAATTATTGTCCCTACTTATGGTAAAAATTATGTTGTTTGTCAAGGTTTTTTTTGGAAACTTCAAACCCCTTCATAAAAGGGGCTTTGGCGCTATAAAAGGCTCAAAAAAACACCCGTCTCAAATTGAAAAATCTGTTTTTTTCTGGTATGTCACTGATCATTTAGCAAACGCTATTCATCGTATTGAAAAGGAATCGCACCAATGAAACCGACCCATGAATATAATATCAATTACAGGATAGAGCCGGTTGAGACAGTGAAAACCGACATGCTTTCGCCCATAGATTACGGGTACAGGTCGAAACGGAGCATCGATATCACCATTACACAGCCTGAATACACATCTGTGTGTCCCATGACCGGTCTGCCGGACAACGGATGCATTACCATCATCTACCGGCCGGACCGGAAAATAATCGAGCTCAAATCGCTCAAGTTTTATCTGCTGCAGTACAGAAACGTGGGCATATTTTACGAACATGCCGTCAACCGGATCCTGGAGGATCTGGTTGACGTCCTCGACCCCCTGAAAATGGAGGTGAGGGGCGAATTCACTCCCCGGGGCGGTATCAGCTCAAGTGCGTCCGCGCGCTGGGCAAAGGGGGATCAGTTATAGGCGCCGAGGCTTTCCCCGAATTTTTGTACCAGAGACAGCGCCTGAGCGCAGGTCTCGATCTGAACCACCTGTTTCCTGAATCCGCTTGCGCCCCGAAAGCCTTTTAAAAACCAGACAAGCCGGCTTCTGAGCATTTTTGCCGCCCGCTGCCCGCCATAGTAATCAGCGTAGGCCGTCACCAGCCTCTCCATTACGTCGAACCGGTCTTGCAGACGGGCACCAGGCGGTTCACGGTTTTCCAGCAGCGCCTGAATCCCGGAGAGAATAAACGGATTTCCCATGGCGGCCCTTCCCACCATTATCCCGTCGCAACCGGTTTCATTCATCATTTTCACCCCGGCTTCCGGTGTGGTGACGTCCCCGTTCCCGATGACCGGGATCGATACATGCTGCTTGACCTCTCGGATCAACCGCCAGTTTGCTTCGCCTTTAAATCCCTGCAGCGCTGTCCGGGGATGAACCGTCACCGCGTTCACTCCGTTTGTTTCCGCGATTTTTGAAACCATCAGGGCCCCGGCCCCTGAACTGTCCCATCCGGATCGGATTTTAACGGTTACCGGCAGCGACACCGCTTCTCTCACAGCGCGTATTACCGCCTCCGCCCGTTCCCGGTCTTTCATCAGGGCGGCGCCTGCCCCTGTTTTCACTACCTTCCGGACACTGCAGCCGAAGTTGATATCAATGATATCGGCACCTCCCTGCCTTTCAATAAATGCGGCGGCTTTTCCCATTGAAACGGGACAGGCCCCGAAAATCTGAACACTCAGCGGCCGTTCTTCAGGCACGGATGCGATCATCGACCGTGTCTTGCCGGAATTGTAAACAATCCCTTTGGCGCTCACCATTTCGGAACAGACGAGCGAACAGCCGCACGCCTTGACCACGGTCCTGAAAGGGGGAGCGGTAACCCCGGCAAGCGGGGCCAGAATGACACAGCCGTCAAGTGCCAGATCACCGATTTTCATAGGCTGTTCCTGTTGCCGATATCTCTGTCTATCGCGGGGTTGGCGTAGCAGAAAACGCAGTTGTGGAAACAGGGATGCCGGTCATAGGATCCGATATCCACCGACCGGGTGCAGTTGCACCCCTGTTTTGTCCGCTGACCGTAATCCCGTGCCGTCTCCGCCTCCCCGCCGAAAAGACCGGCAAAAAGCGGACCGGATATACAACGGCTCTCCGTTACAGCTGCGTGTTCTTTCACCCGGGAACAAAGTTCCTTTTCACAGCAGAGAGAGAGCGTCATATCCCTCTCTGCCAGAAAATCCGCCATCCGGCTGATCACCGCCGTCTTTTTCTTGATATCAATGTCCAGGAATTCAGGCACCGCTCTGCCCGACCGTTTGAGATAGGCCACCCGCCGGTCCACCTTCCTGTAGAGATCGGCAAAACTGGTGATGCATCCTGAAAGCCCAAGATCCGCTGCGGTTTCGGCTATCTTTGTAAAATCGGACAGATTGTTTCTGGTCTCACCGTCCGGTGTCCTAAAGAAAGTGATCGGATCAAATCGCCAGGCAATAGACACGGGTCCGGCCTCGGCAGTCAGCCGGGCCAGCTGAGAGAGCCTCTCGCCCAGTGAGGGCACCCCCGGTTCAAGCAGGGGGGATACGGAATTGATGGTGAAATGGTAGTATATACGATACCCCATGCCGTTTAACATCCGGTGGGCGTCCCGATGGAGAAACGGTCCGTAATTTTTGGACCAGAAAACGATCGTATGAACATGATCGGGGGAGGCCGCCACCCGCCTGACCTGCCGGGTATAGGGATGGGTAACGTCAAACCATCCCTGAGAGATACCCGTCATGAACCAGTCCATATAAAAAGCCGGCATATCGGTCCGCCTGGATGCCGAAATTATCTGCCGTTTATTTTGGGTCATCTCTGTCTTTTGATTTCTTCACATCGGCAAAAGAAATAATTTCGGCCTCGCCTTTTTGTGAAGCCGGCCGGTCTTCTCCTGTATCAGTCCCGTCCCTGAAGGGCGCCTCCGCCGGCATGCCGGTCTCCTGAGGCGATGCGACCTTTTCAAACCGCATCTTTTTACCGCCCATGAAAAATTCGCCGCCGTTAATGTAGTCATCCTTGAGTATCCATGTGACCGCCTGAAGCGGTATCTGCAGCATCAAAAGCCGGATGTGAAACCAGTCCTTCCTGGCATCCGGTTTGATGCGCTCCACCCGGGCAAACGATACCGGGGTGTCTTCCACATAAATCAGAACAACTTCCTTCTCTGTGACCATATCATCCTCTTTGAAAAAAATATTTACACCCTGATATAAAATCATATATCATAACCGATCTGCGGCATAAAGAGAAAGCGTAATACAAAGACAATATGACAGACGACAGAAAAAAGTGGAAAATCTTT
>CAYZHB010000125.1:0-8669 GCA_964478245.1 uncultured Desulfobacterales bacterium
CAGGGAAAGACCGTCGACCACCAGCAGGGCAATCCGCTTTCCCTTTGATTTTTCCATGTCCCGGCCCAGGTGCCTTGGCACATGGTGAAGCATTGCCGGATTTGCCGGGGGCAGGTTAATCATGCCGGCATAATTTGCGGTCAGCCATTTTGCAAACGCCTTGTTTATTTTATCACCGGTTTCCGCAAGCATTTCCCGGTATGCTTCTTTATTGCCGGAAATTGCCAGGGCGGACAATTCCGCCCATTTCATTGCAAAAGCGGTCCAGTCCGAATGCCTGGCTTCTTGGTCGGGGACTTCATTTTCCACGATTTCAAACAGTCGCCCGATTCGCTCTTCATCATTGTCTGCTTCTTCAATTATGCCGCTTTGTACCCATGATTCGGCACTGATACGTATCCCGGCGGCCTTTACAGGAGTCAGTCTCCCCTCTATAAAAAGGTTGTCGATGTAGACGCTTATGTCATGGTGATCAAACGGCAGCACTTCAGGGCCCGAATACTTCAATGCCTGTTTGTTTATGGGGTATTCAAGGACATTTTCACGGGCGGTGTCTTTGTCAGCTGATGTCTTGTGCCGGGATTCCAGGAAAGCCGGCCACCGCTCCTGAATAAATTCAAAAAAGGTTTCTTCATCCGTGATGACTTCGTTTAAGGGCCAGTTCCGGAAATTCCCCTGTTCTTGCAGTAGTTGCACAAGCCTGTTATTGAGAATTTCCGGAACACGCCATTTGTTGTAATGGATGCGCAGCAGTGTGCGCAGCAGATCCACTTCGTTTTTGATCAATACCGGATCAACTGCGAAAACATGCCGCAATATGAAATCCATGGTGGCATTGTCGCCCATCCGCTCCGGGGAGAATTGTTTTTGTGCCTCAAAAATGGCATCCAGCAGACTGCGGTCCAGGCTTTCGATAACCGGATAGCTTAGATTCGGGAATAACTGCCCAAGGTTAAACGAAAGTTTTCTTCCTGCCTGGAGCAGGTCATAGGGCAGAGCGTCTATCTCCGTATCCCTGAGACGAAGAATAACCACAAGGTCTGTTTGCTCTCCGCGGTCCCAGGTTGAACGGTATTTTGATTCATAGGCGTATCTGAATTCCACCGGGTCATTGAATTCTATTAACTCAAATCCCCTTTGCCGCAGTTCAATGGTGAGTTTTTCCTCGGTCATCAGACTGTCCGGATCGGCAACCAGGGTCAGCCTGCTGACGTCGGGAACAAAATGATCAAGTATTGCATCCCGCCAATTACTCATTTTGTGACGCCTTTAAAATCCTCATCAACAAGAGGGGCCTGATTTCGGGCACGACCCGGGCTGCCGCATCCAATTCCTTTTCTTCTGATTGAAGTCTGTAGATCCATTCTATAAGGGCCTCGGCCTTGGCGTCCGGGCCTGCTTGTTCTGATTTGTACGCGGTATCCAGAAGTGTTTTTACATTTTCCGCTTCGTTCTGCACTGCAGATGCCCGCGAATTTAAAAGCTCGTCGAGCAATTGCTGCCCGTCCATGTCATAGAGCAAATCGATTTCTGAATCCGGATTTTCGAGTGCTTCAATTCTTGAACTTACAGCATTCAGCCCGGATTTCAGGATTTCAAGACGGCGTTCCAGGGTTGTGCGGATTGCCCGTGTGCTCGAAGTCATCAGCCGTTGCATCAAAATCATCAGAAAGCCGATGTGGCGTTTTTTCTCTTTTAGCGCCTGATTGTAGCCTTCGCGCACATAGTCGGTTACAGCCTCGTACAGGGTTCTCTGCATATGATGGCGGGATTCCCATCGGACAGGGGCCGTTTCTGTGCGCCGGGGTTGAAACAGCGGTTTTCCTTCAGCGTCAATGGCTTTTCGTTTTTCCGTGCGGATCACGTAAGAAGCCACCCGCTGCCTGGTAACACTGTCTTCGTCCGGAAAAGCCTCCTTGTCCAACAGGTTTATCAGCCTGTGGAAGGCATCCGTTTTTCCCTGGTGCGGTGTGGCTGAAAGCAGAAGCATATAAGGCGCAGCTTCTGCCAGGCCCCGGCCGAGCTTATAACGGGCCACCAGATCCGTGCTCCCGCCCAGGCGATGGGCCTCATCCACCACTACCAGGTCCCAGCCTGCGGTGATCAGATCCTCGAACCGGGATCTTGCGGCCTGGCCGTATCTGCCGTCCAGAGGCTTATAGGTGTCCTGCGGGACCACCACCTGCCGGAATTGACCAAAAGGATTGGACGGGGTCTTTGTATCTGAGAGACGCCGGAGAGTTTGCAGGTCCTCGCCAAGGATCATTTGAAACGGTTCATTAAAATGGGTGTCCATTTCACTGACCCATTGAGTGGCAATGCCCTTGGGCGCAACCACCAATGTCCGGCGGACCAGACCGTGCAGCTTCAGCTCACGCATGATCAGGCCGGCCTCGATGGTTTTGCCAAGTCCCACTTCATCTGCCAGAAGGTATCTGACCCGGTCGCCGGAGATGGCCCGGGATAGCGCCCGGATCTGATGGGGCAGGGCAATGACATTGGATTCCATTGGCGCCAGCAAAAGGTCTTCTTCAGCACCACGGCCCGAGCCTTCCAGAATATCTGCCACCTTTGCCGCAGCCGCCACATATCCGATACGATTGGACTCTGTTTCAGGGTCCAGCTCGGCATCCAGCGGCTGCAGGGATGCCAGGGGAACACGAACCACCGCATCCAGGTTGGGCAGCCAGACACGGCACACTGTCTGTCCCCACAGAGATTGTTCATCGAGGATTTCGCAGGGGGTGTTGTGGATGGTGCTGTATTGCCATTTGCCGTTAGCCATGGAAACGTTCATTCCAATTTTGTTCAGCCAAAAGGTTTTGCCGAATCGCCGAACGGGACCAATGCCCTTCTAATAACTGGATGAATTCCGGTCGAACAAGCTTGGCTCTTTTTAACAGCCACTGGCCTTCATCAATACGAAGATAAAGGCCTTCTGCGGGTTGAGGACCAAGCTTGGAATGCGACAAAAGCTTTTCAAGATCATTGATGGCAAAATGACCATGTGCAATTGCCGGCACTTTAGCAATTCCCATCTTTTCGAGGAACTCATCACGCCGGGGACAGGAAAAGAAACAACCACTTATTCTGTCATAGACGTCAAAACCAAGAAACCAATCCGGCAATCGATCATAAAACACGGAGTGTTGGGCATAAGTCCATTCACCAAAAAGAATGTAACGGTCGGTCAAATTTTCGAATAAAATATCTGTCCGGGAATTGAGCCATACATTTAGCTTTTTCCACTGCCCGGATTCCGGAAGATGCAGGAATTCCCCCCTGTTCTGAACGCAAATATTGCCATCCTCATTAAACGAAATCCCCAGATTCGCACCATCCACTTTCTCTTCAACAGCAATATGATGCCGCAGAAACTCATCTCTTTCGGCTGCTGACAAGACTTTATCGCTTCGGATGTCGATATCGCCAATTACAGCCAGGTGCGGGGTTGAAGGAAATTTAAAAAAATTTTCTTTCACGGATTCATTTTCTCCGCATATTTCGCTTCGATATATTCCTGGCAAAGAAAATAAACAGAAATGCCGACCTCGCTTAAGGCATCTTTCCATCCCCACCATTTGCTGTCGGTAGCTTGCAAAATCGGTGGTCTGGATGGATGTGCATTGGCAACAGCAACGAATTTGCGGTCTGAAGCATCAAAGTCGTGCAAATCATCATGGGCCGGAAATTCATTGTACGTTTCGCCGTTTTTTGTGATTGTTACCCGATTGGAATCCGGCAGTTGCCAGCGATTGTCATGAACCCATTTTATGAAGCGATCGCCAACACCGGGTTGTCCCTTCAAGGAAAGTTGTTTCCGATATTCATCAAAAATTTCATCGACATCATCTATGACCAGTGCCTTCTTCTTGATCACATGCTCAATGGCTTCTATGCAGGTTAAAACACAATCCGTTAAATCCTCAGGGATCTTGTCCGGATCAAGAGCAAGATTGGCTTGTTTCGGGACGTTGGTATCCACTATGCATTTTTTCGGAAAACTCATTTAACTGATTCCTACCTTTTTGTCCGACGCTGCATTTTTTTCTTCATGGCTGCCTTGGATTGGGCCGCAATGTCTTCCATCTCATCGCCGAAAAAATTTTCAGGCCAGTTTTGAATGTTGCCAAAAAGGTCAATTTGCAGAGATTCCAGCTTGGCAGGCGTCTTTTCGATGTTGGCAAAGTACGCTGACACTTTCTTCTGAGAGACTTTATTTTCTGCAATCCTTCGCTGGAGCCTCCGTAAAAAATGCTCGGAATGCGTTTCTATAACCAATTGAATGTTTCGATCTGAGCCGTTTTCCCTTGAATTGATTACATCGATCATCACATCCGCCAATGCGGATTGTGCCCTTGGATGGAGATGAATTTCCGGTTGTTCCATCAGGATAATCGATCCGGCAGCAGCATAAAAGCATTGCACCAAAACCGGCAATACTTGTGATATACCAAAACCCACGTCCGGAAGATCGACCCAATCCTTTGATGCTTTTGTACGAACTTTGACTTCATATTCCTGGCGTTGTTCAGAGATGGGATTGACCTTGAAATCTTCAATCAGTCCCATTTCTTTGAGTTTCCGTGCGATGATTTCCTCAAATGGTTTGGCGGGTCGCTTGTATCCCAGGCTGATCTTTCGGTTTTTTGCAGCCAGAATTGCAGCAACAGTACTTTCCCCCGCATACCCGACATTTTCCGGTTCCATCCCTGTCCATGAGTATAAGCGCTCGGCCCGGGTTCGAAGGGGGCCAAGATAGCAGATAGACCGGAAAAGCTTTTCGTGTCGAAGATTTAAAGATTGAACGAAGTCCGCGTTTTGGTGATAGAAAATGACTTCATCCGGAAATCCATAAAACCGGACAGGGGCTCCGGGATACCACACCCGCCCCGGTTTCCTTTTTAGCGGATAATTTGTTGCCTCAACTTTGTATTCGGATTTCGCCTGGGGTTTTCTTTCCATCCCAATTGATATATTTAATTCTTTATCTTTAATCAGATCATATTTAAGGCGGTTAAGCACCAATGCGTGTTGCTTTTTGTCGCCTAGCTCGACTTCTGCTTCAAATTTCAACTCATCTCCTGAAAATGACTGTCCTGATACAGGATCTTTAATCTTAAAAGTATCAGAGAATGACCATTGGTATTCAAATGCAATTTTGTTATTCGGATCCCGGTGAAAAACCATCTCCTGATAAGAACCAAGCTGCACAGCAGAGTTTCGCCCGCCAGGATAGAATACGGCCTTGCGATCGGGTGACTCAACGGTTTGCTTCAGCATCATTAAAAACTGACCAATGCTGGATTTTCCGGAACTGTTGGCGCCGAAGAACAGGGAAATCGGTGCCATGCGAATGTTTCCGGTGTCCTTCCATATTTTGAAATTTTGGATTCGCAGTTGGTTGATCATGTTATTCACCTCCCATTCTGGTCACTGCCTGATCATACCACATCAGCAGCTTTGGATCCTCTTCAAGCACTTTGTCAGGGATCTTTTCGGCTACGGATATGATGGTGTTGTAATCCCGTTCCTGCCAGGCTTTTTTGAACCCTGCCCGGACCGCTTCAAGGCGGAAGACCTTTAATTTTTTCCTGACTTGCTTGTATTCTTCAAATTCCTTTAACAAAGCCCTTTCGCGCAGCCTTTCCAGGTCGCCTGCTTTGTTGGGATCAGGCACATACCATCTGTCACGGGCTTTTGCGATCAGTTTTGGATCATCTTTGGGGAGATTTCGCAATTCTTTCCAGTTGCTTGAAAGATAGGAATGAATTTGTTCCGGAACAGGTCCCTTGCCGTCATAGCAGAGAAAGTTCTGGTTCAAAAGTTCCCGCAAATCAAGTTGCTCTTCGTTTTTGCTCCAGCCGCCAAGTTGCTGCATGAATTGCGGGTTGATCTCCGCAAAAGTCTGGGGTTTTTGTTTAAGTAGCTGGCGCAGCCACTGGATAGCCGAGGCCTCATCAGATACGAACAGTTGTGCCTGAACATAATTGCCGGAAAGCATCTTTTTGCGGTCATATTCGGCTACCTGATCCGGCAGGAAATACATGCCGTCGCGCTCGCTAAAACGCTGGGCGAGCCCGACCTGAAATTCTTTACTTGAGATGGGCACTGGATAGCCTTTTCGTACATAAAAGGCCACCATCTGATCAAAAAGAATTCGCGGGTCCCGCTCAGGAATAAATTGCAGCAGCGGGCCTTGGTGTTTAGTGGCTGGAAGATATTTCATATGGGTGCGGACAAAATCCCATACACCTTCCTCGGTTTCCGCTTTCTTTTGGAACCGTTCTTCAAAACCGCCGTTGGGTTTATAAGCAGAGATAACTAAGTCTTGTTTGACCGCTGTAGGCGTAGTGTATGCTTTAAAACTGCCCTGTTTTTTGTCTAACGCAGAAACATTAGCAACTACAAATCCAGCTTCTGTGAGAGCAGCCTGTATATTGTTCCAAACCGAGGCCTTCGTGTTTGAAAATTCAACGGTCATCCAATGGCCAGGCTTTAATATACGGTATGCCTCCGAGAAGGCCAGAGTCATAAGTTCTTTATATTCAAAAAAGCCTTTTCCTTGAACTGAGTTTTCTATTGCTTCTTGAGAGACATTTGTAAAAACTGCAAGCCATGGTTCCCAAAGTGTATTTAATTCGGAATAGTTTATATTCGAGCCAAAAGGAGGATCTACAAACAAATAGTCTATCGAATTATCACTAAAGAAAGCACATGAAGAGGCGCTTTCAGTATCAATGAGAACATTCGACAAGCTTCCATTGTATGAGAATTTAAGAGAACGGATGCGAGATTTTAGGCTATGAAAAACCGAGACTTCGGGGTTAGTGCTTGATACGTACAATGTCCCCTTTGTCCCTGCATTAATGAATCCGCCGCCACCATTGAAAAAATATGAAAAAGCAATGCTAGCCATTTTTGAAAGGGCTCGCTGACTAGCGGTAAATAAAAACGGAAATCGTCCCCCTGCATTAAATAGCCGATTCCAACATGCTGATAAAATCCAAAGATTTCGTTTTGTATAGAAATGGTGAACATGGGTGAATCCATGTGACAGCATGGGTTGACGAGTATTAAAACCATCAGGGAGTTTATAAATCGGAGTCCAATATGGTATTTCAGACGATTCAATTTTTTCTATCAATTTAAAATCAGAGAGGTCAGGTTTTTTTTCATACTTCTTGCCATTCACAGTGTAACTAATGAGAACAGGCGTTTGTTTGGCTTGCCTTATGGTTTGATTGAGTAAATTATCAAATTTTTTATTCCAAACTCTCTCAAGATTCCGTTTTATTAATTTCGTGTTACAATGGGGGCAGGAAAAGGAATTCGCCATTTTTCCAGCATTTTTATCGACGGCAGATTCCCAAAAAACTATTTCCTTGGAGCAATCTGGACAGCTAAATATATCTGACCAAATTGTGTAATTAATCTTTCCTATTTGTCCCTCTTTATGCTCGGTTTCGTACATCCAACCACATTCTTCCTCCACTTCCTCAAGAATGTTTCTTGCTTTTTTCTCAAAAGAAACCACATCGACCGGCGTGTTATAGCTGTAAGCAATAAATGTTGCTGCAGGAGATAAATCGTTTAACACCGCCCGGCGTATGCCGAGTTTAGAGAAAGGCTTCCAATCTTTTTTCCCGTCTGCATCAGTGCTTTCCTGCAAAATTGTTCCATCCGCCTTTACTTGATATCCCAGCGACATCACCACATCCTTATCCCCGCACATCTGTGCGGCTACGCCTGTCATGCCAGTTCCGCAAAATCCGTCAAACACGATATCTCCAGGCTCAGTATTGGAGGATGTAGCGCATAATAGCTTTGTGCGGCACCTTGGTATGGTAGGAATGGGCATTGTAAATAGGGTCGTTTTTCCCTTCGCTCACATCCGCCGCAAACGGCTCCCTGTGATATTGATAGCTCTCCGGTTTTTCGGGTTTCCGGTCCTCCCATTCAGCAATGAAATCTTCGATCCAGGGATTCGGGCATGCTGTATAATATGGTGGATCGCTTAAATCCAGGATGGCTTCATCGCTTCCGACGGGAAAGCCTTCTATTTTTCGAAACTCCGGGTCTTTTAGCTTCTGGCGCAATTGTTCGGTAAAATAGGCGCGCCTGGCTTCATCATTTTCAAATGTCATGCCCAGGCAGGTTACCGGTTCGTTTTGTGTTTCAAACTCTTCATCAAAGAGCTGGCCGGAACCTTTTTCCCCGCGCACAAATCGGGTTTTAAACAGTTTGCCCTGTTCCATCATCTATTCTCCAGAATCTTTTTTCCCAATGAAGTAATACGGTATTTCTGGTTTTTGCTTCTTGGTTTATCCGGCAGAGTTCTTTCAAGAAATTCATCCTCCAGAAGATGCGAAAGCGCCTTTTTGAAATTGCCGGTCCGGGATTTATAGCCCAGGGTTTCGAGCAACTCAGAAGTGCTGCGCGCGGCTTGCCGGCAGGCTTTAAGCATTTGCTGTTCAACCTCGGTCAAAGCGACATGGGCCTCATCATGGGCCCCGTCATGGGCCTCATCATGGGTCTTGTCATGTTTTTCCCTGGCTTCGCCTGATTTTTTCCCCACAGCACCGAATTCCGGCACGCTGATGATCATGCGGAAAATATCTCCTTCAATAAGCTGCGGATCCCCGCCGCCGTATTTTCTGCCGTATTTC
>CAYZHB010000126.1:0-6403 GCA_964478245.1 uncultured Desulfobacterales bacterium
CTTCGTGGAGCTGGACCTGGATCTGCCCGAGGTCGAGCTTCGGGTAACCGTGGCCTACCTGAGGGACCGGGTCCTTCCGCCCGCGGCGGAGGCGCTGATCGAAGAGGTCCGTCGGGTCACGTCCTGACCCGGTTTTGTGTGTCGAGGGAGGTCTGATCGCCGTTGACTGATTTTTCGATCCCGGTCCCGTATCCTTTCGCCTTGCCCTGGAACAGCGCACCTCTGCGGTCAGAGGAACGATGAGGAACGGAAAGGATGGCTGGGTCGTGGTTGCGGCCGCCTTCTGGGTGATCGCGGTCACGTCCGGCACCTTCTACAGCTACGGCGTCTTCTTCAAGCCCATGCTGGCCGAGTTCGGCTGGAGCCGGCAGCTCACGGCCGGGGTGATGGGGATCGCCTGCCTGATCTGCGTCCTGAGCCTCCCCTCGGTCGGTCAGTTCGTGGACCGGCACGGGCCGAGGCTTGTCATGTCGCTCTGCACGGGCCTCCTGGGAGCGGGTTACATGCTCGGGGCCTCGGTGCAATCGGCGCTTCAGCTCTATCTCTTTGTCCGGACAGAATAGATCACATGTTATTTAGAAAGTCAAGCGGATTTTTGTCTTGCCCCACGGTGAATTTGTTCTATGCCACCGGCAGATGGCGGGGCACTTCCTCTGGCGGTACAGGGGGCGGAAAAGGCGTGTCAGCCGTTCCGGGTGGGGAAAAGACAGTATCGCAGCCAGCCCAGGAACGTATTGCCGTAAAGAAGCCGCCTGTCAATCTTTTCAAGCGCTTTTTTATAGCCGCCGAAATCCCTGAGGGTCTCCTGCCGGGTAACGATTTTTTCCGCATCGATTTCCCGAAGCACTCTGGCCGGGTTACCGGCCGCGATCACATTGGGCGGGATGCTATCCTTTACAACAGCACCGGCCCCGATGATACTGTTCTTTCCGATGGTCACCCCCTTGGATATAATGGCACTCTCCCCGGCCCACACGTTTTCCTGGAGAATGACAGGCGCCGTCCTTCCCGGAGAAAGCATCCGGTCATACGTATCATGCCAGTCGGCATCCGAGATATACACATTTCCCGCCAGCATGCAGTTGTTCGAGATGTGTATGCTGTCGGCGGCAATAATTCGGACGCCGGGGGACACCACCACATGATCACCGATAAAAATCCCTTTGCGGCCTTTATCGGCCGACCAGACCGTCAGGTTGATCTTCCGGTCCGGAGACGCCAGAAAGGAGGGGTAATCGCCCACCGTCACGGGAGATCCGAAAATCTGCACATGCCAGGGTTTTACCACGAAAGGCTCTTTCCCGAGACCCTCGAGCTGGGGCGCGAGGAAATGGCGTGTATAAAACGCCAGAAACCTGAACCACGCTTTTTTTACATAGTATGGGCGGTGATCTTTTCGCAACGGTGATCTTCTACAAAAATGGTTTTCTTGTCCCTTTTCTGAATCCGAACACAAGATAGACAAGCCAGCCGATAAAGGGAATAAAAGCCACGATGAACCAGAGCGCCTTGTTTTTGAGCGAGCCGAAATCCTTTAAAATGACGTCCAGGAGCGCCAGGACGGTCAGCACCCAGAATACGGTTCCGGTCACGATTACAAAAACAAACGGGTCATCCATACCGGCAAATGCCTTACCCTTTTAACTGATCAGAAATTTTCAGCAGCGTATCCACATAGTAGTTGCTGTTGTTGTACTTGTACAGGATTTTATGGGCCTGCTGCCTGGAAATGGACGGCTCCCATCCGAAATGGCGGAGATAGTTGGCAACACTGCAGATGGCATCGGTGTGGTCAAAAAGATTCACCGCCCCGTCCTTGTTTCCGTCCTCGGCAAGAATCAGTGCATTGGTGGGCATAAACTGGGAAATACCCATTGCGCCGGCATAGGACCCTGTAATTTCGAGGGGATCGAGCCCTTCCCTTCTGGTGTATTGCAAAAGGGCTTTCAGCTCTTCGTAAGCCCAGCCCGATTTGTCCACAACTTTACTGTCAAACGTTTTTCTTTCAAGCCGTTTCGAATCCGCGATGGAGTCCCAGAGTTTTTCTTTCAGGCTGTTGTCCGTGAGAGCCGCCATGGTGGACAGGGTGTTCAACACCATCCGCTTGCCGAGATATTCGCCAAGCCGCGTCTCCACGAGGAGGATGGCGGTGATGATGGTTTTGTCAACCCCGTATTGTTTTTCGGCTTTTTCAAGCACATCTTTGTATTCGTCCATATACAGGGCTGCTTTCTTCATGGAACTGTCTGACAGAAACTGATCATAGTCGAGACTCGATTCGGAATGGGCAAAAAACAGCGAGACCCCTTCCGGTTCAAAAAATATCCGGTCACTGGCATACAGTCTTTCCACCCGCTCCCGGTCAAATCCATCTTTCACCAGTCGTGCCGCCAGTCCGGAAAACGCCGGATCCACTTCTTTTTTTTCCTGGGCTGCCGCCGGATCCGGAAGAATACAAACGGCCGAAACCAGTAAAAGAAACAGCGACCACCCCCAAAGCCGGAAGCCCGTTTTCCCGGCCGCAGGCCGGAAAAACGAAACAGGGCAGTGCACCGCTCGCTGACGGCAGCAAACCGGGGCAGCGCCGCCGGTCTGAAAACCACCGATCTCTCCTGTAAAAGAAAAACTCACTTTCATAATAACCCGCTCTTTTATTGATGTTTGACGGTTTCCCCTTATACCCTAGTTTGCCGGAGAGTGCACGAAAAAACACCGGGATCCCCAGCAAGATCAACAGTTACAGGGCATCGGTGGCGCTTTCCCCCGTTCTGACCCGGACCGCCTGTTCCACCGGCATGACGAAAATTTTGCCGTCTCCGATTTTGCCGGTGCCGGCAGCGTCACAAATCGTCTGAACCGCCTCTTCGACCCGCTCTTTGGTTATAACGATTTCGATTTTGATTTTCGGGACGAAATCCACCACATATTCAGCGCCCCTGTATATTTCCTTGTGACCTTTCTGGCGGCCGTATCCCTTGACTTCCGTGACGGTCATGCCGTGTATGCCGATTTCATTCAACGACTCTTTTACATCGTCGAGTTTAAACGGTTTAATAATCGCTTCAATCTTTTTCATACAATATCTCCTTTGCATCGATACTGGGTAAGGTCCCTAAAATGTTTTTCTTCAGTCTGTCAAGCTGTTCCGGAGAGGTGATTTTATGATCATCTGCCAGGGCACTCACATAAAACACATCCACCACCTGGTCCACCTTTGTGGCCACCTTTGCGACTTTCACATCGGCACCGTTCCTGTAAAGGCAGTCCGTAACGGCAAACAGCAGCCCCGGAAAATCAACCGTATACACTTCCACAATCGTGAAAAAACTCGAGGTCTCATTATCGATCTTTACCCGGTTCGGTTTGAGGATCTGGCCTGGTGAGGGCTTGTACAGCCGGGGTACTTTCTCCTGAAGGTTCTCGAGGAACGCATCGTCGTTTATGGCCTGTTCAAGGTCATGCGCCGCCTTCTCCCACTTCTCATCCTCCCGCAGCGTGTCACGGGGCGCCATCACCCTGAAGATGTCGAAAGCCGCGTCCCTTCCCCATGAATAGGCCTCTGAGGCCACAATATCCAGGCCGTTCAGGAAAAACACCCCGGCCACTTTTGAGTAAAAACCGGGCCTGTCCCGGCCGCAAATCGTGATGGTCCGGATACCGGCGTCGTTGTCTCTGGTGATCCGCCAGTTGAACGCTTTCTTTCCCAGATGCCGGTACAGATCAATATGCTGAATGATATCGGTAACCGGCGTGTATAACAGGTACCGTCTCGACATCGACTCGAGATAGGCCACCGGATCGGCTTCCCCCCATTCCGATTTCTTGCGTTTCAGAATCTTGTCCTTCTTCTGCTCGATCAGCCGCGAACTTTTACTTGAGGCAAGTTCCCCGTGTTTCATTATATTCAAGGTTTTAAAAAAAAGATCCTTCAGGAGTGTTTCGGTCCATGAATTCCAGGCTTTCGGCCCCGTCGCCATTGAATCCGCCACGCTCAGAAGGTAGAGCATCCGCAGCCGCTTCATTGTCTTAATCCGGGAGGCGCAGAAAACAGCGGTTTCTTCATCACTGATGTCCCGCCGGGTAGCCGTTTTAACGAGAAAAAGGTGATGCCGGATCAGAAAGGTGATATCCGCCACCTCCGAGGCAGAGTAATCCATCCGCCTCAGCGTTTTTTGCACGATGCGGGCCCCCTTGGCTGAATGACCGCCTCCCGGGATCCCCTTGCCGATATCATGGAGAAGGGCGCCCGTTAAAAGGGTCTTTTTTGATTTAACATCCCGGTATACGGTGGAATAAAAATTTTTTACCCGGCTGCCCCGGTTCCGCCGGAAACTGTTGATGATCTGGACGCATCTGACAGCGTGTTTGTCCACAGGGAAAAGATGGTACTCATTAAACTGAATTTTGTTCACAATGGTGGCAAATTCCGGAATGAACCGCTGAAGAATGCCGGTTGACAGCATCACGTTCAACACATTGAATTCCCAGTAAGAAAAAAAGAGAATTTTCTGGAACATCGCAACGTTCTCCGGGTTCTTCCTGAAATTTTTGTCCACGAGATGGACAAACTCGGTGACGATTCTCTGGGCCTCGAAGGAGAGGGGAATTTTTTTCTCGCCGCTCTCATAAAATATCCTGAGCAAAAGCGAGGGGGTGCATATCACATGCACCGTCCCGGCAAAGTTAAGCCGGTTTCCGCTGACAACGAGCCCCGGGGCCATATCCGCCCGCCCGGGGAAAATCTCCGGTTTATCCCTGAACCGCCCGCCGGCGAGAATATCCTCCGACACCACCTGGTTGATATGTTTTATAAACGCCATTTTATTGTGAAGCTTTCCCATGAAAACTTCCACACCCCGCTGGCCCTTTCTGTTCGTAAAACCGAGCAGTTGGGCAATCTGCAGCTGATGCTCGAAATGGAGCTGGTCACACTTGCGGTTGGTCATATAGTGAAGCCAGTTCCGTATATCCCAGATAAAGCCGAGTGTGCTCTCAAGCCGTGCGAACTCTTGGTGGGACAGAAACCCGTAATATTCCAGATCCCGTCGCTTTTCGATCCCCCCCTTGATTTTTGCATACCACAGAATGGTGTGATAATCTCTCAGTCCCCCATATCCTGACTTGAGGTGGGGCTCCAGAAGGTAGGTGGCGTCGCCGAAATCGGCATGCCGTTTTTCGCCCTGTTCCAGGAGATTTGCCACGTGTGATTTAATCGGCTGCTTTTGCAGCACTGCTTTAAATTTTTCCATAAACCGCGCATAAACAGGGAAAGCGCCGCAGACAAAGCGGGCGTCCAGGACCGTGGTGAGCACGTCAAACCTTTCAAATGCAATGGATATGCTCTCTTCAACCGTCCTGACCGCGTATCCCACTTCAAAACGGGCATCCCACAGGGGATAAACAAGCTCCCGGAAAAACGTGTCGACGCCGCCTGGAATCTGATTTTCAAACAGAATCAGCAGATCAATGTCCGAATGGATACACTGCTCCTGCCTGCCGTATCCCCCGAGCGCAATTATCGCGACCCCTTTGCCGGACAAACCGCCCTTTTCCGCTCCACGGGTGTGCTTTTCAAACACGTCGCGAAAATAGTCATCCAGTAAATCGGACAGTCTTTCCAAAAGCCGACACGCCTCTCTTCCGGCAAACGCCTTGACAAGCGAATCTCGGTTTTTGACCAGTTTTTCAGCAGGGGTATTTTCCATCAGAGGGCGTATTTTCCATTGCAAACGCTGCCTTGCAGAACCGGATCGTTGAAAGGCGGCCCTTTCTGCCCTATCCGGTCCATAAAGCGACTCATTGACTGTGTTCAAACCGCAGGAACTATAACAGCCGGCACGTTTTGCGGTCCGGGCTCGGACACATGCGGCCGCCTGAAATACCGGGTCACCCGATCAGGGAAGGCGGGTTGCCGGCTATCGGCTCCTGAGAATATAACCCGGTTTTATCGGCGGTTCTCTATCGAGAGCGGGGCTCAAATGAGCCGGCGCATCAGGAAGACTCACTTGTCGTCCCCGGTGTCTGTTTCCTCTTCGAGTTTTTCGGTTTTCTTCTCGTCTTCGTCATCACTTATCTGGGGCTCTTTCGTGGCTTTCTTGAAATTTTTGATCCCCTTGCCGAGGCCTGCCCCTATTTCAGGAAGTTTGCCGGCTCCGAAAATAATAAGAATAATCACGAGAATAATTATCAATTCCGGCATTCCTATTCCACCAATCATATGTCACTCCTGTGCATTGGTTGTTTTTAAACCGGGGGCTGTGCCCCGGTTACAACCGTCAACGATTCAAACACTTGCGTGTTTCTGTCCTTCCGGCCTGTGGCCGGAACGCCAACCCACCTGATTTGCGGGTGGTCGTCGACTCAAGCGGTTACGGTTAAATGGTCAATAATTATCACTATGTTT
>CAYZHB010000126.1:6413-8665 GCA_964478245.1 uncultured Desulfobacterales bacterium
TGTTTCAAAGGTGTCAATCCTAAAAGGAAGCGCCGTTTTATTACTTGACTTTCTGTTCGAGATTTAATATGGATAGAGAGAATCCGGCGAAACAGCGGATCGGTTAGCATCCATCCGGAACAGACAACAGGAGGGGTATGACAGACAAGCACAATCTTGACGGGCACGCCGGCGAGAGATCCGGTATCATGTCAAAGAAACGGATCGCCATCATAAAATTTTTAATCGTCATCGTCCCGCTTCTTCTCAGCATGAAATTTTATACGGGACCGGGAGAAGAATGGATACGCCACTATTTCGGTGCCGTGGTGTTCATCATCCTGGCAAGTCTTCTGATCCAGCTTGTCTTCCAGTCTCTCCGGATCAAACGGATCCTGTTTTCCGTTTTTCTTTTGGCCAGCGCGCTCGAGCTTCTGCAGCACTTTTTCCCTGCGCTCTTCAGTGCCTTAAACAATGGCCTTTTCAACCAGTCACTTCTGGGAACCCACTTTTCCCTGCACAAGATTCCATACTACGGAGTGGGGGCATTTATCGGATATTACATACTCAAGTCCTGTGACAAATAGAAGCCTTTGGTAAATTTCGTGCCCGTAAAATAAAGTGGTTTGATACGGTTCCACGAAACGGCGCTGTTTTTTGCGCCCCTCCGCTGCGGCCGGCCACCCCGCACGGCTAATTTGTTCTACGGGTCACCTTTGGACAGGCAGGTGACGGGGTGCTTTCTATGCCGGTCACCTCGGAGCAGCCAGGACGGGCTGCGAGACTGAGGCAGAGGAAGTTCCCCGCCACCTGCCCATGGCATAGAACAAATTAGCCGTGGGCTACCCCGGCTATTGACTATGCCGGATGTATGTATTACTTGTATGGTACCAAATTAAAAAGTAACAAACCGATTCACGGAGATATGACATGTTAAAAACCAAAGAAGTAGCGGGAAGTTTTCAAGGTGCCACAAAGTACGTGCTCGACAGTGAGCTCGCTTCAATCGTCAACATTTCAATGCGACTCGAGATGCCGCTGCTTTTGAAAGGAGAGCCCGGTACCGGCAAGACCATGCTCGCACATGCCATTTCAGAATCGCTGGGCATGCCCCTGGTCATTCTCAATGTCAAATCGAGTATGAAACTGATTGATGCGCTTTACCAGTATGACACCCTCACGCGGCTCAACGACAGCCGGTTCGGTGATTCCACGAGAGATGTGAGCAATATAGACGAATATATAAAAATGGGAAAAATCGGGCAGGCGTTCACCTCTGACGAGCGGCTCATTCTGCTGATAGATGAAATCGACAAGGCCGACACCGATTTTCAGGATGACATGCTGGATGTGCTGGACCAGATGGAATTCGATATCATTGAAACGGACGAAAGGATCCGGGCCAGGCACCGGCCGGTCATCGTGATCACCTCCAATGCCAAAAAAGATCTCTCCGATCCGTTTCTCGGACGGTGCAACTTTCACCACATCGCCTTTCCCGATCCCAAAATGATGCGGAAGATAATTGATGTCCATTTTCCGGATATTGATGAAAAACTGGCGGAAAATGCCATCAGCGCATTCTACAATATGCGGGAGCTTGACGGTATCGAGAAAAAACCCGCCACAAGAGAGCTCATCAACTGGATACGGGCGCTTGATGCGGATCCGGATTTTCACGCCAAAGATATTATAAAGGGGCGGATCCCCTACCTGGGGGTTTTGTTCAAAAAAAGCCCGGATTACCAGAGGGCCAACAGCATAATGTCGAGACGGAAAATACTTTAACCCATCATGTGAAAAAGCCGGTTTGCCATGTTCATTAATTTTTTCTACACCCTCAAAGAGATGGGGATACCCGTCACCCCCACTTCGTTTCTGACCTTGCAGCAGGCGCTGCAGAAAGGTCTCATCAACACCATTGATGACTTTTACACCTGTGCCCGGGCCATTCTCGTCAAAAGCGAGCGCTATTTTGATCTCTATGATCAGGTGTTCGCCCACCATTTCGAAGGTGTTCCCCTGCCTGAAAACCAGGGCTTCGAGATCGATGAAATCGCCAGGGGCCTGCTGGATGAATGGCTTAAGAACCCGGAAAAAGTGGCTGACGCCCTGGGGGTGGACCAGTCCGAGTTGAAGGATCTCTCCCCGGACGAGCTGATCGACTATTTCAAGGAGCGGCTGAAAGAGCAGACCGACCGGCACGACGGCGGCGGCAAATGGATCGGCACCGGCGGCACCTCCCCGGTGGGACACTCCGGCTATCATCCCGG
>CAYZHB010000127.1:0-8587 GCA_964478245.1 uncultured Desulfobacterales bacterium
GCCTTTCTTCGGATCCGTTCAAGGGATATGAGTGGACAAAGGACTGGACCCTGTTTTACTGGGCGTGGTGGATCGCATGGGCGCCGTTTGTTGGGCTTTTCGTCGCCAGCATCTCCCGCGGCAGGACGGTCCGGGAATTCATCCTGGGCACACTCCTTGTCCCTTCTCTGCTGACGTTTGTGTGGATCAGTGTTTTCGGGGGATCGGCCCTTAATCTCGAAATCGTACAGCAGGTCGATATCGGGGAGGCGGTGTCCCGGAATGTGTCGACCGCCCTGTTCGCCCTTTTTTCCCATTACCCGTTTACAAGCGGCCTGACCCTTTTGGCGGTGCTTTTGCTTCTGGTGTTCTTCGTGACTTCCGCCGATTCAGCCACTTTTGTGCTGGCCATGATGACCTCGGAAGGCGACAACAATCCGCCCCAGCTGAAAAAGATCATATGGGGTATCACGGTCTCTTCGTCCGCCGGCATCCTTCTTCTGTCAGGCGGTCTCGAGTCCCTGCAGAAGATGTCCATCGCAGCCGCATTGCCGTTTACCGTTATCATGCTGTTCCTCTGCCTGTCGCTGTTGAAGGGGTTTAACTGGGAATTTAGACAAAACGGGTCTGACGGGTAACCTGAAAAGGAGATCCTCTGTTGACAGACAGAACAAAGGCCCTTGAAAAACTGCTGGATCCCGGCAAGATTGCCGTGATCGGCGCCTCAAGGTCTAAAACCAAGGTGGGGGGCATTGTTTTCAGGCGGCTCATGGATTCGCGACGGCGTCTCTACCCGGTCAACCCGAAAGAGACCGCCATCGAGGGGTATAAGGTGTTTCCAGATATCCGGTCGCTGCCGGTGGATATCGATCTTGCCGTGGTGACCACCGCTGCCGCTTCTGCCGTAGAAGCGGTGAAAACAGGGGTGGCGCACGGCATCCCCAACTATATTGTCGTGGCAGGGGGATTCGGGGAAACAGACGCGGAGGGCCGGAAACTCGAGGAGAAGCTTTCACTGCTTGCCCGTCAGCACCGGCTGAACATCCTGGGCCCCAACTCCCTGGGCATCTTTCTGCCGGACGAGAATATCGACACCATCTTTGTGGAGCACGGGGACAAGGCACTGGACCGGAACGGCCGGGTGGCCTGTGTTTTCCAGAGCGGATCGGTCGGAGTGGAAGCGCTGGGATACACCGCCAACACCGGATACGGTATGCGGGCATTTGTGGGGCTGGGAAACAAGTGCGATCTCGACGAGATCGATTTCCTCCGCTATTTTGCCCGGGATGAAAAAACAAACTGTATCGGGTTCTACCTTGAAAATATCGAGAAGGGCCGGGCGTTTCTGAGAGAAGCAAAAGATGTGGCCGGCGAGAAACCGGTGGTGGTTCTTAAGGCCGGCCGGAGCCGGACGGCGGCCTCGGCTGTCAGTTCCCATACCGGCAAACTTGCCGGTTCGGACAACGTGGTCAGCGGGGCGCTGAACCAGTTCGGCATTCAGCGGGTATACGATGACGAAGAGTTCTGTGACGCCACCAAGGTGCTGTCTATGCTGCCTTCGACAGCAGGCAACCGGGTGGCGGTGCTGACCGCTGCCGGCGGATACGGGGTCATGTGCACCGATTATATCGAAAAAAACGAAAATCGCGCACCGCTTTCCATGGCTGTGCTGTCCCAAGAGACCCGAAAAAAGGTCAGGGCGGCCACATTCCCTTTCACCGCCTGTGAAAATCCCGTGGACATCACCGCCAGTGCGGATGACCGCATGTTTTCAGAGAGTCTGGACGCCCTGATGCAGGATGACGGCGTGGATATTGTGATCTGTATCGCGTTTTTCGCCCCGCCGGGAATCACGGACACCCTCATCGACATTATCGCGGAAAAGACCCGCCGTTCCGACAAACCCCTGATCGTATTCACCAAGTACGGGCCGTTTACCGACAAAAGTATAAAAAACCTCTTTTATGCGGGTGTGGCCGCATATCCATCTGTCGGCCGGGCGGTGCGCGCAGCAAGAGTTCTGGTGGAGAGAAACCGGATCAGGTCCCATTTCAGAAAATCCGGTCGCAAAGACGACCGGCCCGACGGACTAGTGCAATCCATAGAATACATAACGAATCCGGACGAATTCGACGCCAAAAAGCTCATCAGCCGGTACGGTATCGCGGTACCGCAGGGATTCCGGCTCGGGCCCGCGGATGCATTCGGGGATCAGGCCATGGCGCCCCCTTACGTGGTAAAGGCCTGCACCCCCGGCGTCATTCACAAAACAGATGCGCAGGGCGTGATACTGAACAGTGACCGGGAGTCGGTTCACCACAACATAGACCGTCTGCGGCAGCGGTTCCCCGGTGAAAACATCCTTGTGGAACACCAGGTGGCTTTTGAAGGCCCCGAGATGATCATCGGGATAATCCGGGACCCGTTGCTGGGGCACGCCGTCATGGTGGGGGCGGCCGGTTGAGCCAGCTCGACATCAACCCGGTGGTGTTCAGCGGGAGCGAATGGGTGGCCCTGGATGTCAAGGTGCTGTTTGAGCCCGAAAAGTGAGTCCGGCGGTCTCCTTCCGGATCCGTTTTCAAATCAGATCCAGCAGGCAACACCTTGATGACGGAGCAGGGTTTTGAATTGATATTGACAAACCCCGGCCGCCCGATTATAGAATAGGAAAGAGATGACGGAACCGGCCGCCCGGAAAACAGGCGGCCCGGCGTTCAAAAGAGAGAACCATATGAAGTACTATGAAAAAGACAAGCTGGAATCCGTGCCGGTGGACGATGCCGTGGGCAAGGTCCTGCTCCACGATATCACGCGGATCGTACCGGATATATTCAAGGGGCCGGCTTTCAGAAAAGGCCACATCATCCGGGCGGAAGATGTGGAAGAGCTGCGCAGCCTCGGCAAAGAGCACGTGTTTGTGGCCATCCTCGACGGCGAACTCCATGAAAATGACGCCGCCCGCCGGATTGCAGCGGCGGCCGTCGGAAACAACATCACCCTGAGCGCGCCAAAGGAGGGCAAGGTCGGGTTCACCGCCGATATAAAGGGACTGTTGCAAATTAATGTGGAGGGACTGACACACCTCAACAGTATCCGGGATATCGTGTTTGCCTCGCTCCATTCGGGCCAGGTGGTGGAAAAAGGCAAAGATCTTGCCGGCACGAGAGTGGTGCCGCTGACTGTCAGCGAAGACCGCATAATTCAGGCGGAAGAGGTGTGCCGACGGTATCATCCCGTGATCGATGTCAAACCGTTCCTGAAATTCAATGTCGGCATGGTCGTGACCGGTTCCGAAGTCTACAGCGGCCGCATCCGGGACGGGTTCGGCCCGGTCGTCCGGAAGAAGTTCGGGGAGCTGGGCAGCCCGGTCATGAGAACCGAGATCGTCTCCGATGACCTGGATATGACCGTATCCGCCATTGAAGGCCTTCTTGAGGACGGTGCGGAGATGATCGCTGTGACCGGGGGCATGTCCGTGGACCCCGACGATCTGACCCCCGCCGCCATCCGGGCGGCCGGCGGGGACGTCGTATCGTACGGGGCGCCCGTGCTCCCGGGGGCCATGTTCATGCTCGCCTATATCAATGATGTCCCGGTTATCGGTCTGCCCGGGTGTGTCATGTATTACCGTGCCTCCATCTTTGACCTGGTGGTGCCGCGGATTGTGGCCGGCGAGACGGTAACGAAACAGGACATTGTCCGGATGGGGCACGGGGGGTTCTGTTCCAGTTGTAAAACCTGCCGGTTTCCCGCCTGCAGTTTTGGAAAATAAGACCGGTTATGTCATTGTTGTATCAGGAAATTATGGATTGCCTCCGGCAGGGCAGATCCTTTGCCGTGGTCACCATCATGACCAGCAGCGGTTCCACGCCGCGGACGTCCGGCAGCCGGATGGTGGTACTGGAAGACCGCGCCATTTACGGTACCATCGGCGGCGGCCTCGTGGAAGCCAACCTAATCGACACCGCTGTCGGGCTGATCCCGGAAAACAGATCCCGGATTGACACATTTGCCCTGAACCGGGAACTCAAGGACGGGCTGGACATGGTCTGCGGCGGCGAGATGACCGTCCTGATCGAGACTTTTGGCCCCCCGTCCGATCCCGCAGCAAATCAATCATCCGATCCGGCCGCGCTTTTCGAGGCGGTGGGGGACCTGGCGCAAAAAGGAAAAAGCGGGGCCATCATTTCAAAAATCGAGGGCACCAGCCAGTCCGATTTTACCACCCGCAAGGCCCTGGTCCTGTCTGACGGGTCTGTTGCCGCAGGAGACCTTTCCCTGCCCGAAATCCTCATTGATGCGGTTCGGAACAGCCGGTTTTCAGGGGACGCACCGACCATATGGCGAGACGGCCTTGAAGCGTATATTGTAGAGCTTTTCCGTCCGCCGGATGTGATCTGTATTTTCGGTGCCGGGCATGTGGGGTTTCAAGTGGCCAGAATGGCCCATATTGTCGATTTGCAGACGGTTGTGACAGATGACCGGGAAGAATTTGCCAACCGGGACCGATTTCCCCACGCGCGGGAGGTCCGGGTCGTCAAGCATTTCGAGGAGGCCTTTGATACGCTTTCAATCGATGGCCGTGCGTATATTGTCATTCTGACCCGGGGCCATCTACATGACGAGACCGTTCTTGAAGAGGCCCTGAAAACCGATGCCGCCTATATCGGGATGATCGGCAGCCGGACCAAAAAAGAACAGATCTATGCAAGTCTTATGAAAAAAGGCTTTTCCCGGGCGGCGCTCGATGCGGTCTATGCCCCGATCGGCATCGACATCAACTCGGAAACCCCCTCTGAAATTGCCGTGAGTATCATCGCGCAGATTATAAAGGTCAGAGGGTCCGGATGACCGATTCCGCGGAAACCGACATTGCGGCCCTCGTTCTCGCCGCCGGTTTCTCCTCCCGGATGCACGGTTTTAAACCGTTGCTGCCGTGTAATGACACCCCCATGGTCGAAACGGTTATTGCCCTTTTTAAAGCCTGCGGGATTCACGATATTGTGGTGGTCACCGGACACAACCATGAAACACTTGCCCCGGTGATAGAAAATAGGGGGGGCCGCCCGGTATTGAACCCCGGTTTCAAAGCCGGCATGCTGAGTTCCATTCAGAAAGGTACCGCGCAGATACCGGACCATGCCGACGGTTTTTTCCTGCTGCCGGTGGACATTCCGGCCGTGCGGCCCGCCACTGTCCGCCTGATGATTCAGGCGTTTCAGGAAAATCCATCACGCATTGTCATGCCCTGTTTCAACGGCACCACCGGTCATCCGCCGTTAATCCCCGCCCGCTTCAGAGAAGAGATTCTCGGTCTGGATGAAAAATCGACCCTGCGGGACCTTTTTTCCGCCCGGAAAGACCGGGTCTTACCCCTGGATGTGTTTGACCGGGGTATCCTTATGGATGCGGATGACAGGGAGGGATACAAACAAGTCTGTGAAAAAAGACGCCTTTTGGATACACCGGATGAAGCCGAATGTTATGCCATTATCGACGCCTTTTTACCGGCACATCCGGAAATACGGGCCCATATGGAAAGTGTGTCCGCCGCCGCCCTGAAAATTGCCGGCGCGCTTGCGGAAAATCTCGATATGGGGCTTGTCCGGGCCGGGGCTTTGCTCCACGACATCAAACGGCTCGAGAAAAATCATGCCGCCGCCGGGGCAGCACTGTTACAACACATGGGGTTTGGGAAAGTTGCCCATATTGTGGCACAGCACATGGATATCGGTATCGACCCGGCCGCGCCGGTTGAAGAAAAAGAGGTGGTCTATTTCGCCGACAAGATTCACCGCGGCAGAGAGATCGATCTGAACTATGGCGCACGGTTTGAAAAAAGCCTTGAAAAATTTTTCCACGCAAAGACACACATTGTGAAGCGATATGAAAATACTGAACGCATACAGGCCAGAATTGAAAAATCCGCAGGCAGATCCGTTAAAGACATACTCACGGTATGACGGGCTGATTTTTCTTTTACGACACGGACAGACGCGGGGCTCCGTGGAAAAACGATATATCGGCAAAACCGATGTGCGGCTGGATCAGACAGGCTTGGAGCAGGCCGGATACTGGCGTCAGGCGTTCGCTTCAATCGATCTCACCGCCGTCTATGTGAGCTCGCTTTCCCGCTGCCGAAAAACCGCGGAAATCATTGCAGACGGCCGTCCCATCACCATTGATGCCGCTCTGGATGAAATCGATCTGGGCACGTGGGACGGCAAGACTTTCGATCATATCCGGGAAAACATGCCGGATCAATATGAGAGGCGGGGCTGCGCCATGGACACATTCAGGCCGGAAGGCGGCGAAAGCTTTCATGATCTTTCCTGCCGGACACTGCCTTTTTTCCAACGCTTATCCGCATCCACATCCGGAAACATACTGGCCGTAACCCATGCCGGTGTCATCCGAACGGTCCTGTGCCACATAAAAAAAATGGCATTGAAAGACCTCTTCAATATTAAAGTCTCCTACGGCGATCTTTTTGTGATTGCGTACAAATGAATTACAAATACCGGCTTGCCGTACCACCTTGTACTATCGGCAAGAGTTGCTCTGATCCCGCCACCGTTTCATACACTTTTTTAAAATTTCTTTAATTATTCGGCAAAATATATATAATATTGAATAACATATCAAATTATATGTTTTTAGGGAGTCACGAAAATGCAAACCGAAAACATCAAGCAGAAAGCTTACAGGATAGTGGACAAACTGCCCGTCAATGCGACATGGGACGATTTGATGTATCACATCTATGTGCGCCAGACCATTGAAGCCGGTATAAAGGACAGTGACGAAGGCCGCACAGTAGATGTCAAAGAGGTCCGCAAAAAATTCGGGCTGAACAAATGAGGGTCCACTGGACCGAAAACGCCGTTGATCACATTGCCAGTATTTATGAATACGTAGCGTTCAACTCTCCCACCTATGGCAAGCGGATGATTGACAGGATTACCCGGCGCTCGGAACAAATTGTTGAACAACCGCTATCCGGAAGAAAAGTGCCGGAATATGATGCTGAAGACATCCGGGAGCTGATAGAAAAACCCTACCGGATCATTTACCGGGTAAAACCGGATCAAATAGATGTTGTGGCTGTTATTCACGGAGCAAGGTTGTTACCGGAAGAATTTTAAATGTGGACAAATTACAGAAAAGTGGCTTAATTGTCGCGACCCAAAATGGTTCAGTTTTTTGCGGCCATTGACACCCTTGACATTGATGCCAGTGGAGGCTATGTTCCCGCTTCCCGACAGTTTGTTATAACAATTATACCACTGCTTATACGACATCTATTTTTACAGACACCGCAATCAACGCCAGGGTTTCTGTCTGGCGGGATGATAATCAATGGATCTATTTTTTTTGGGAGAATTTCCGGTTTATTAGTTGTTTTCAAACCGGGGGCTATGCCCCCGGTTACAACCGTCAACGATTGAAACACTTGCGTGTTTTTGTTTTCCGGCCTATGGCCGGAACGCCAAGCCACCCGCTTTGCGGGTGGTCGTTGACTCTCACAGAGGGGATGATCAACGCATGTTCCGCCGGTTGAGGTTGCTAAAAAACTGGCAAGCGTCTTTCGGGTAACACTGGATTACCTTGTTGACGATACCGGCGATCTGGCCGATATTAAAGACAGGGCCATCCTGGACAGGCTGCTGGCCATAGAAAAGCTCGAGGGCGAAGACAAAAAAAACGATTGTCCACGTCATCGACAGCCTGTTAAGGGACGCCAAAGCAAGAAAAACCTACTCCGTTCAGCAGTAAGGAGGGATTGCATATGGGAGAGATTCAATACATTTCTGACGAACAGAACAATGTCACCGGCGTGATCGTACCGATTGATCTCTGGCAGGAGATTCAGTCAGAAAAAGAGACCGCCTATCTCCTTAAAAACGAGACCATGAAAAAACGATTGCTGGAAGCCAGGAACCGCAAGGAGAATATCCCTTTTGACGACGCCTGCAAAAAGCTTGGTATTTGATCCCGCCGGATTTGAAGACCTGTCTTGATGGATTGAAAAAGACCGCAAAAAGGCCCTTCGCATCATCAAACTGATCAAAGAGGTTCAGCGTGACCCGTTCCACGGCACCGGCAAACCCGAACCGTTAAAACATGAACTCTCCGGCTGCTGGGCATGACGGATCGACCAGGAACACCGGCTTGTCTATGAAGTCACCAAAGACACCATAAGAATACTGGCCTGCCGCTATCATTATTAAACTGCGGTAGGTCTTCTTGCTCGGGCTTCGCCCCGCCAAACGACCCACGGGGCTTCGCATCCTGCGCCCGGCGCCCGGCTGATTTTATATCAATTCCCGTCCGCCGCCCCTGGATAAGGTAATGGTCAATTTTATTCTGGATCACCCGGGCAAGCCGGGTGATGACGGCGGTGGTGGGCCGGAGGCGCCCGAAGAAAATGCATAGGGGTAAGTGTGGGGTTGGCCGGGATCGTCGGTTCCGGGGCAAAAGAGGCAGGCAATTTGGGCTTTTGCGTCACAAAATCAGTGTGGTGTGTGCTGACGGTGGTGGTTGTCGTCCTTTTGGGCGGGCGGATTTTTTTTGACTGCCGCTGCGCGCGCAAGGAGTCCCGCTATTC
>CAYZHB010000128.1:0-8547 GCA_964478245.1 uncultured Desulfobacterales bacterium
CTTCTTCAACTTTTCCAAGTGAAAAATATGATTCAGCTTCCGCTCTTTTCATATTAAATATTAATAATTCATCCGACTCCGGGAAAAAGGAATAAAATTCTCTGCAGTATTCAATTCTTTTTTGATAAAAAGACTGATCGTAAATTCCAGCGTTGTGAAGTTCTTGTTCAAAATCCTGGCACCAATTGTATAAAGACTGGATACCGGAAAACACCTTTTCAGCATCGTTGATGGATTTCATATCCTTGGTAAATCTGCCTTTTAAGTGATCCCAGACGTGTAACCATAATTTACAACCTTCTAAAATTTTGTCTTTTCCTTCCGCCTCCACAAGCTCGTATCCTTTTTGCATAACATCATTTAATTGCTCAGAATTTATCACGTCAGGAGCTAATCGTTTCCATAAAACAATACAAGCCATCCAAATAAAATCTAAATCGAATCGTACGGCAGTAATTGTAAATTTCTTTTTCCAATGGTCAGCTAGTTCGCATGCGGAATAAAAACTTTTTACATCTTTTTGAAACTCTTCTTCATCAAAATTAACGCCAAATCCCCGTAGTTTAGAGATGATTTTTTTTGTCGTAAGTTCTTCGATTTCTTCAACACACCAGTGATAATCTCTACCGGTTTCTGAAATTAAAGGAGTCACCTCATTGATACAGCATTTCTTGAACTTTTTACCACTGCCACAAGGGCATGGAGCATTTCTTCCAATTTTTCCCATATGATATTCCGTGTTTTTTTGACTTGATATGTTTTGTTTTAGCTTTATTGCCTTTTTTTCCAATTCATTATTTTTATTCTATCATTTTTTCTGTAAGGTTGCCAGCATTTTCCGACGGGAAAACCGAGGGGCCTGCCCTTCGTGACCCTTGGGAACCTGTCGTTTCTTCAGGGCTCAGTAGTCGGGCGCAGCCCTTAGTTTTGGCTTCCTCCCATTATTTCGGTTCCTTTGGTAAATTATAGATGTTAACTGAAGAATATGAGTCCCGGCACATGGTGAAAGTGTTTGTCTTTCGAAAAAAGTTTGACCCCGTCAGTACTTTTTTCATTCCCACATTTCCTGGTCAATCCGCCGTTCACGGTCGATTTTATCCTGAATTTGCCGATATTCATCGTCACGCCAGGATCCAAACAGATGATCCAGATCATTGTATTCGCGCGTGTATTGTTTTTCTTTTTCAAGCCCGAGATTTGTTCTGATCAACTCGAGGACAAACTGGTTGATGCTTTTGTTTTGTTTTGCCGCGGCCTTTTTGATTTTTTCGGAGGCTTCGGCGTCAAGCCCTCTTATGGTTATTGTTTTCA
Organism: uncultured Desulfobacterales bacterium; assembly: GCA_964478245.1. GTDB lineage: Bacteria > Desulfobacterota > Desulfobacteria > Desulfobacterales > Desulfobacteraceae > CAYZHB01. The sequence continues at coordinate 1,312 of CAYZHB010000128.1, forward strand.
TTTGTCCTCCGGTATGATATTTGCCATCATTATGCTGTCATTATATGACATCAATTATGAGGTGTCAAAATATAACGGGGCAAAAAAATTTAAAACGGGCATCAAATTTCGGGCATGGGGTTGACAATACAGTTTGGCAATGGTTGAGAACTGGTTCCTGCACTAGGGGAATAGCGTATTCCATGCTCAACTCACCTTTAATGAATAGCTTTTCATAATCTTTTGGATTGAGAAAGATGGCAATATCCACCACTTTTTCAGATATTTTTTGCTATACAAATATAGCTGATTTTGATATCAATGTCAGGATTCAAAAAGGATAACAAGAAAGAAAAATCATGAATAATACAATAGCGTTTGTTGATTTAAAGGCTCAGGCGGAACTTGTCGGGCCGGCGATTGAAAAAGCGGTGAAAGAGGTGATGGCCCACGGCCGGTTTATCATGGGGCCGGAGGTGTTTGCGCTTGAAGAGAAACTGGCCGATTTTGCCGGGGTGCCGTATGCGGTAGCCTGTTCCAGCGGAACGGATGCCCTTCTGATGCCGTTGATGGCGATGGGGGTCGGGCCGGGAGATGCCGTTTTTACCTCGCCGTTTACCTTTATCGCCACGGCCGAAGTGATCAAGTTGCTCGGCGCCCGCCCGGTTTTTGTGGATATTGACCCCGAGACATTCAATATCTCGCCTGACAAGCTTGAAGAGGCGGTCCGGGCAGTCAAAAAAGAGAATCGGTATACACCGAAATGCATCCTGCCGGTGGATATATTCGGTCTTACGGCGGATTACGACCGCATAAACCGGATTGCCGGGGATCACGGCATGACCGTGCTCGAGGATGCGGCCCAGAGTTTCGGAGCCGTGATGGACGGGAAGCGGGCGTGCAGCCTCTGCAGCATGGCCGCGACCAGTTTTTTTCCGGCCAAGCCGCTCGGGTGTTACGGGGACGGCGGGGCGGTTTTCACAACGGACAAGGCAGTTTACGAGACCCTGAAATCGATCCGGGTGCACGGAGAGGGGATCGACAAGTACAACAACGTCCGGGTCGGCATCAACGGGCGGATGGACACCATACAGGCGGCCGTGCTTTTGAAAAAGCTCGAGATATTTCCCGGTGAGCTTGAAAAACGGGAGCGGGCGGCACAGGCGTATCAAAAGAGACTGTCCGGCCTGGCCGGATGTCAGAAAATTCCTGCCGGATATGCCAGTGCCTGGGCGCAGTTTTCCCTGACAACGGACAACCGGGATTTTTTGATCGGGAAGCTTCAGAAAAGCGGGATTCCAACGGCCATCTACTACCCGAAACCGCTGCATCTGCAGGAAGCCTTTTCGGATCTCGGGTATAAAGAAGGGGAGTTTCCCGTGGCCGAAGACCTCTCCAAAAGGATCGTGAGCATCCCGGTGCATCCGTATCTCACGGATGAAGAGATTGCCTTTATCGGAGATAAAACAGCCGAAGCGCTGTCATGAGAAAACAGCCTTATTTTTTATCATTTTAAAATACAACAGGCAAAGAAAAACTGCAAGTGTATTAAAATCCGTTGTTTTGCTTGTTTTGGGTCGGACCGGCATCAACCAGATTGGCAATCCGGCAATAGGGCTGAACAAAAATCAGGTCCACCTGCCTGTTTCAAGCCGGCCAGGGCAGCGCGGGCTGTCACACATTTCTTCAGAACGGCTTTGCTCTCGATTTCGGCATCCGGTGGCAGCAGAGGCAATTGATTGTATGGTTTATCGGGATGAAAACGCGTCATATGTTTATCACCGGGCAATTTGTCGACATGTTCACATCTTATGTCGACGCCATCAACATGTCAAGGAAATATATCGATTTTATCGAATATTATCGACATATCAAAAAATTTCCCTGTTGGCGATCAATGTCGGATTTCCATCCCGGATCCTGCGTGTGCGTTTTCTAACCACAGCTTCTTTGCTTTTTGAAGTTCATTATCAAAATGCAAAAAGTTTCTGTAGTATTGAAATCACTTCCAGCTGGTCCTCCGACCCGATTGTACCGAGCCGTTTGATCAGTCGTTCCTTATCAATTGTTCGCAGCTGATCCAATACAATTTGTCCCTTTTTCTTTTGAAAAGTACATAAGACACGGGTGGGATAGGCTTTTCCGGCCGAAGTCATCGGGGCCACAATCACGGTTCGAATGTTGCGGTTCATTTCATCCGGAGAAATTACCAGGCAAGGTCGGGTCTTTTGAATTTCCGAACCAATGGTCGGGTCGAGATTGACCAAATAAACGTCAAAACGCTTTACTACCATTGCCATTCATCTTCATCCCATGAATGCGAAATGTTCGTGTCAATTATTGGTTCGTCATCCCCCTGCTCGCTCATAGCCCTGAAAGCGGAGGCCCATCCTTCCCGAACATTTTTGACAGGTCGAATGATGATCTGTTTGCCTTCAACTTCAATCTCGACATCATCCCGAATGCCGGTTTGATCAAGCACTGGCTTTGGTATACGCAGACCTTGGGAATTTCCGATTTTAATTATCCGTGCCCGCATTTGTATTTTCCTTATACTGTTTATAAGCACATTGTAATTACAATTTTCTGGGAGGTCAACCCCGAAATACCGGGATTGTCATTGTCATCTACTACCCGACACCGCTGCATCTGCAGGAAACCTTTTCGGATCTCGGGTACAAGGAAGGGGGTTTCCCTGTGGCTGAAGATCTTTCCAAGCGGATCGTGAGCATTCCGGTGCATCCGTTTCGGCACACTTTCAAAAATTGCCCAAGCAAAATTGATATCTCCCAGATGCTCCCTCCGAAATGCTCCCAGACAGATTCAATCTGAGACGCACTCAGGATAAAATCCGTAATGTTTGATTCTTTATCCAGATTTTTCAGCCAGTAGAGGATATCCTCCCTGGGCAGATAATCCACCTCAAACAGTTCGCTTGTTTTTTTCAATTTGCTGTCGTTGTAAAGCCTTTCTATGAAATAGCCGTCCGAGCTAAAAAGCAGGACATGACATAAATGACTCTCCTTGGTCATGGCCACAAAGAAATTGATAAGCTCCTTGATAACTTCCAAAAATTGAAACACTTGCGCGTTTTTGTATGCCGGCCAATGGCCGGAACACCAAGCCACCTGCTTTATACTGTATGCAGGCACATGGCAATTACAATGTTTTGAGAAAGGTCAACCCGGAAAAGGCGGGATAACGGGGCAAAAAATTTAAAACGGGTATCAATTTTCGGGCAAGGGGTTGACAATAAAGTTTGGCAGTGGTTGACAATTGGTTAACGAAAAATGAATTCTTCAGAAAGGAACTGTTATGGGCAGCAACGATTATTTTGTTCATGAATCCTCGTATGTGGACGAGGGTGCTGAAATAGGGGAGGACACGAAGATATGGCATTTTTCCCATGTTCTGTCGGACGCCAGGATCGGCAGGGGCTGCAATTTCGGGCAGAATGTCTGTGTGGGCAAGGGGGTCCGGATCGGGGACAATGTCAAGATCCAGAACAATGTATCGGTCTATGAAGGCGTGGAGATCGAGGATCATGTGTTCCTGGGACCGTCGTGCGTCCTGACGAACGTGATCAATCCGCGATGCGAGATCACGCGGAAAGAATATTTCGAAAAGACCCTGATCAGAAAGGGCGCCACCATCGGCGCCAATGCCACCATTGTCTGCGGGGTCACCATCGGCCGGTTTGCTTTTGTGGCGGCCGGGTCTGTCGTGACAAAGGATCTGCCGGACTATGCCATGGCAATGGGGGTGCCGGCCGGGCAGGCCGGCTGGGTGTCCCGCCACGGTCACCGGCTTGGGATGCCCGATGAAGAGGGCTTTTACACCTGCCCGGAAAGCGGTCTGCTTTACAGGGAAAACGAGAAAGGCGCGCTTGTCTGTGTGGATGTCGACGAGGACATGCCGCTGCCGGACCATATGAAAAAGGGCAGGGGCTTCTATCGTGAGTTCAAGCAGGAGGGCGGGCAGTAAATCAGGCGGCAAAAAGGACTTCTCCGTCCTTTTAATACGTCTCGAAGCATATTTCTGCATTCTTCTTTTCTTCCTGCATGGCCGGTGCCCTTGTATTTTTTAAATTTGCCTGTTTGACATAAGAAATTTATTTGTTATAATAAGTACAAAAACCTTACTTTAAGAAAATAACACAGCCTGGAATTAATTGGTTGTTTTCAAACCGGGGGCTATGCCCCCGGTTACAACCGTCAACGATTGAACCACTTACGTGTTTTGTTTTCCCGGCCTATGGCCGGGCTCGATAGAGATGCGAATGCATACACGCCAAGCCACCCGCGAAGCGGGTGGTCGATGACTTGAATGAAATTTATTCTATAAAAACAGGGGAATATGTCAATGATAAAAATTGGGCCTAAGCATCAGATCACGATACCCAAAAATATTTTTACCCGTCTTGGTCTGGAAGTGGGCGATTATGTTGAGACCATTGTGGAGGACGGCACAATTCGTTTAGTTCCGCAGAAGCTTGTCCCCAAAGATCAGGCCTGGTTTTGGACGAAAGAGTGGCAGAAGGGAGAAGCCGTCGCGGATCGGGACATTGCAGACAACAAATTAAGCAAGCCTTTTAAAAATGCGGACGATCTTTTGGCACATCTTGGTTCTCAAGAATGAAAATTCAAACCACCCGACATTTTGATAGAGGGTTTGCCAGTCTGCCTCCCGAAATAAAAGAGCGTGCCAGAGAGAAACTTGCACTTTTTATTGAGGATATCCGTCACCCTTCTTTACGGGTGAAGAAAATGCAGGGCCATGCTTATATTTGGGAAGCGAGTATCACCAAAAATTATCGTTTTACTTTTCAAATTCATGAGGATATCTGCATACTCCGGCGTATTGGTACCCATGATATTTTAAACAAACCGTGAGATCCTAAGCAGGCACAAAATGTTTTGAAAAGAATTGCAGTTGGCTATGATAAGTCAGCCATTTCTGCATTATGAATATTTGCCACAGCTATCGCGACGCGTCCGATATACCGTACCGCTTCATTTTGGAGAGAAGCGAGGGATGGCTGATCCCGAGAAGTTTTGATGTTTGAGTGCGGTTGCCGCCCGTCTCATTCAGGGCCCGGATGATATAGTTTTTCTCGATTTTTTCTTTTGCCGCTTTCTATGAAAGCGGGCAGTAAATCAGGCGGCAAAAAGAACTTCTCCGTTGCGGGCGAATCGGGTTACGACCGATTCGTCATTTTCCCACTCCTTTTGCGTTAAGGGCACCGCTTCAATCGGGGCAAAGATTTCGTAGATAGCAGCCGCCAGAATTTCAATTCGCTCCCAGTAATCTTTTCCCGTAAAATCATCCGAAATAATGACAAGGTCGATATCGCTTCCGGGTTTATCGGATCCAGAAGCATAAGAACCATAGAGTATGATTTTAAAAGGGTTTATTCCACGGGCTTCGATTGCCTTTTGGAATTGATTTGTGATTTTTATAACTTCTGCTTTATCCATACAATACACGCTTTTCCGTCGGTTAAGATTTTGCTTGTCACTTCTTTGGTATATATTTGCTTCAGTTTGGCCAATTTTTCCGGATACCTGATGGGGATACTTGCTTCGCTCAATCTGGCAATAAATCTGCCCGGTTCGTCGGGTGGCTTTATACGCATTCTGTTTAAGAGATAAATCAAATTGTGCGTTTTAGGCGGTACGTCAAGCATTTTTTCAAAAAAAAGCCCTTTCAACGCCTTTTCAATGGCCAGATGACACATGAATACCGCGTATATATACCGTCCGCCATTATACATATAATCGGCTGTTTCCATGTCATATTCCGACTGCTTCATCCATTCTTCAGTTTGCTTTTGCATAGTTTTTATACTATCAGACATTTTGTCAAAAAAGCAATGAACAATGTTTTGACTTTTCAACACTGGCGAACCGACAAAGGCGCCCTTGTCTGTGTGGATGTCGACGAGGACATGCCGCTGCCGGACCATATGAAAAAGGGCAGGGGGTTCTACCGTGAGTTCAAGCAGGAGGGCGGGCAGTAAACCGGATAATATTAACTGATGGTAGTTTAAAAAATGGGAGACAGCCCAGCCATTTTGCTCACAATATTTTACCAGATCACGCCGTTTGACCGACATTAGAATCCTCTACCGGCAATTGTTCAATCAAGGCGTTGCCTAATGGTATTTTTTTTCCAAGCTCTTTATCCTGTGTTGGCATTGATCCGGTCGATCACGATTTGATGGACAGCGGTGAATCAGATAAAGTCTATATGAGGCCTAAATTCAATTTGACAGCATGATCTACCTTCATATACTCATTGACATAACACCCATTATGTGACAGGTTGTGATTGGTTGTTTTCAAACCGGGGGCTATGCCCCCGGTTACAACCGTCAACGATTGAAACACTTACGTGTTTTTTTCCCGGCCTATGGCCGGAACTCCAAGCCACCCGCTTCGCGGGTGGTCGTTGACTAAGTTTGGTGTGAATTTGTATCATCGGAGCTACGATGTGCCAGAACTTTGTCGATTTTTAGGAATTGTGATTGGTATATTCCCACGGGATCATGCACCGCCCCATTTTCATGCAGTATATGGGGAGTATCAGATCACCGTCGATATTCAGACCGGCGTGGTGCGTGGTTCTTTTCCGAAAAGAGCTATGCGGCTTGTGTTAGAATGGTATGAGCAGCACCAGGATGAACTCTTAGAGGCTTGGACTGCAATTCAGTCGGGCCAGTATCCCAAGAAAATTAATCCATTGGAGTGAGTTATGATCCCTGAAGTCGTGGACGCGAAATATGTTCAAGATTTTATCGTTTTTATCCGTTTTGCAGATGGTAAAGCGGGAACCGTAGATCTGCAAGATGTGTTGCAAGGGCCGATGTTTCAGCCTTTAAGAAATAAAGACTTTTTTTGCCGATTTCACATTCATCCCGAATTTAAGACGTTATGTTGGGACAACGGTGCGGACATTGCCCCTGAATTTTTGTATGAGCATCTAAGTGTACCGGAAGCGGTTTGATTTTTGCACTATCCTGGAAACAGCGAGAATTAGAATATAGAATGAATTGGGTGTGGCTATTTTGCATTTTCAAATCACCACTTTTTTGATCTTGCAATGTGCGTAAATGCTTTATTTACGAAGGGATTCGGGATTTTGCAAAAGAGCCACACCCAAAATGTTTTGAAAAGAATTGCGGTTGGCTATGATAAGTCAGTCATTTCTGCATTATGAATATTTGCCACAGCTATCGCGACGCGTCCGATATACCGT
>CAYZHB010000129.1:0-8429 GCA_964478245.1 uncultured Desulfobacterales bacterium
AATCGTTGACGGTTGTAACCGGGGGCATAGCCCCCGGTTTGAAAACAACCAATCATAACACGTTGCTGACATCGACTTCCAGAAACATATCCCCTTTTCTCCCGTCCGGCCCGCTTCTGCCCATACCGGCCAGTCTCAGTGTGGTGCCGCTCCTGACGCCCGGCGGCACATTAATCCGGTAAAGGCGGTTGTAAAATCCCCATGGAATATTGACCAGCTTTCGGGTACCGGCTATCGCTTCAAGAGAAGAGATCACGATTGTCCCGTAAAGATCAACGCCGTTATCGGCATTCGATGTTTGGATAACCTGCAGCCTGGGGGTTGTCTCTTTTCTTGTAAATTTTTTGATATTTCTGTCCGTCTGGGTTTCAGGCAGTCTGCTGTTCAGTTTTAGCATCGCCATACCTGCCAGGAAGCCGCCGATATGGGCCCACCAGGCAATTCCAGACCCGGCGCCGTGGCCCGCCGCATTCAGAAACTGGAGCAGAAACCAGACCCCGAGAAATATAAACGCGGGGATTTCAACAAACCAGGGAATGATGATAATGGGGATAATGGTCAGTATTTTGGAGCGGGGATACAACAGGAAATACGCCCCCATTACCCCGGCTATTGCGCCGCTGGCACCGATGGTCGGCACCCTTGAAAACGGATTCAAAAAAAAATGGAATGATGCGGATATCAGCCCGCAAAGAATATAAAATCCCAGAAACCTTGCCGACCCCAGATGATCCTCGACATTATCGCCGAAGATATACAACGACAGCATATTGCCGCCGAAATGGAAAAAACCGCCGTGAAGAAACATGTAGGAAAAAAGCGAGATCACGTGATTTAAAAACGAGAAGTGGGCTGACACCTCTTCAACGGTGTACTTGGCAGGTACCAGTCCCCAGCTGTAGATGAATATTTCATTGCGGAGGCCCGTGTTGAGCTGAATCAGAAAAACGAACAGGTTGGCGCCGAGAAGGGAATATGTGACGATCGGCCTGCTGTAAGACGGCTGCGTATCTCTGACAGGTATCAAGGAACAACCCTTAGAATATGGTCTTTTTCAAGGTGTTTTTTAAGCCTTTTGACAATCTCCATAACAAGATCTTCCGGCTGGGGAAACTGTTTCTTCTCCTCTGCCGAGAGCGAGGCAAAAAAGTGTGAACCCGACGTGTAGAGACCTGTCAGTTCTCTTATACGGTCCGCCAGGTCCGCATACAGCAAGGCGACTTTGGCGGAATCCATATGGGCGATGCCGGTCTTTGTTTTGAGGGTAAGCTCGGCGGCGAGCATTTTCACCGTCTCATCCACAGTTGACGGCCGTCGGTTTTCACCTTTCCCTGATCGAAGGAATTCAACTTTTTCAATGTCGCCGGCTTCATCCAGCGTGCTCATATATAGAAAGGCCTCAATCACGGCCCTTACATCTCTGTAAATGCCCGGATCGCTTCTCAGGCGGGGACCCGCCACATTCAGCACCGCAATCCGGTTTTCCATCACGAACGTGCTGAGCATAACCGCCCCCTCGAACTCCTCGATCTTTGCAAGATCAATACAACAGCAGGGCCTGCCCACCCGTTCCGCCATGTTCCGGGTCAGAAGGGAACCGCCGGTAAGCGACCCCCTGGCGATAATAACCGTCCCGTCGGAGTCGATTATGTTCTGCCGGGTCCGGGCGGGATAGCTCGCCGAGACGGTCTCCTTCATGCGGTACTTTTCGTGGAGACGGCCGTTTTCGGTTCTTCTTCCCCTCGGGACCCACCCGCCGTGCGGAATATCAAACTTTATGGCAGAATCAAGTGCCGCCTGATCGGCCCCTGTCTGTCCGCCTGAAATTATTTTATTAATCATTGCCCACCAAACATCCCGTTTTTTGAAAAATATCCTTTAACATAATATCAGTACACGGTATAATTTCAACACCAATTTGAAGAGAAGAACGGTGTACCTGCGCCATTGCACGGAAAGGGAAAGCAAGGCGCACCGGCAAGGCCGACGGTCACACGCCGGCAGGCAATACAGCGGGCGCATCTGCCAGGGTATCGGCAATTGGCGTAAGGGTCGGGCTCATTGCAAGACGACCAAAAACATGACTGCGGATTTATGAACACACCCGATGAAAAACAATGCCTGGATATCATGAAACAGCACAACATGCTGGCACATATTATCCGGCACTCCGTCATGGTAAAAGAAGTGGCGGATCTGATATTACGCTATGCCCTGCAGCCTTTTCCCATACTGAACCCCGACCTTGTCAATGCCGCGGCCCTTCTGCACGACATCACCAAGACAAGGAGCTTTACGACCGGGGAAAAACACTCGGAAACCGGTTGCAGGCTGCTTGAAAAAATGGGCTACCCTGAAACAGGTGACATCGTAAGACAGCATGTCATACTGGATACATACGACAGGACCACCCCTGTATCGGAAGCTGAGATAGTCAACTATTCAGACAAGCGGGTACTCCACGACAGGGTGGTCCACTTAAACGAACGCCTCGCGTATATTCATGAAAACTACGTCACCGATGAGCAGCATGAAAAAAATTTTAATAAAATGTGGGAGAACACCCGGATGCTTGAAAAAAAAATCTTTCAACCGCTTGCAATCAAGCCTGAAGATATTCAGCAGTTGAACGGCCGGCACCATGAAAACAAAAAAAACAATTAAAATTCTCGGGTCTGGCACCTGTGTTCCCTCTCTCAGGAGGAGTGCCTGTTCCGTTCTCATAGAAGGGGAAAAAGAGATTTTTCTTGTGGATAGCGGCCCCGGCACCCTGCGGCAGCTTTTAAAAGCAGGACACCACATCTCCGACATTGACGCCGTCTTTCTCAGCCATTTCCATGTGGACCACACATCTGATCTTCCCGCGCTTCTCTTTGCCATAAAATACCCGAACATGACAAGAAAAAAAGAAAAGCTGATTTTGACAGGCGGCACAGGTCTTACCCGTTTTTACACAGACCTTGACCGGGCATGGGAGAACACCCTCGAGCTCGACGGATTTCTGGAAATTATTGAGCTGCCTTCCCGCAGCCGCGAACCGCTTGTTTTCAGCGAATTTACAGTCGAATTTGAAAAACCGGTTCACAAAACCGAGAGCAGAGCATTCAAATTTATCGCTCCCGACGGATTTACTATCGTGTACTCGGGAGACACGGACTTTTCGGAAAACCTTGTAAAACTGGCACACAACGCGGATGTACTGATCATCGAATCGGCCCTGCCGGACCATATGAAAGTGGCGGGGCATTTAACCCCCTCTCTTGCGGGGGATATCGCAGCCAGAGCCAATGTGAAACATCTTGTTCTGACCCATTTTTATCCGGAGTGCGAAAAGGCCGATATGAAAAAAGAGTGCCGGAAAACCTTTTCAGGGGAGATATCCCTTGCCGAAGATCTTCTCGAGTTACGGTTCTGAAGCTGTTTCAACGGGTTTTCAAAAAAGCATCAAGCCTGTGACAGGCCTCTTCAGCTCTGTTGCGGATCTCCCCGAGCTGTTCGGCATGCACCTTTTTCAAACCATGCGTTTGTGACAGAGCCGCCGCCACCTTTTCCACCTCCACGTCATAGATTTTAAACTGTTCGGTCACCTGTTCAATAAAATCCCGGCAAAGTGCATCGATGAGCGGATAAAAATACGTATCTTTCAGATTGCGCGTGTACTCTGCTATCTGTTGCCGCGCCGATTTTAAAAGTGCTCTTTTAATGCCCGGAAATGATGTTACCATTGCTTTTTCCAGGTTCGGCTCCTTTTGTTTGGATACGATCCGTCTGAAAACCTGTACCGCTGACTGAAATCCGAATCCGGCAAAAGCCCCTGCCCTGATTTTTGCACTGTATCGGGTTGTAAATCTCACCGGTACTATCCCGATGCCCAGTATTTTTTTGATGGCGTCAATATCAGGGTTGTACGCCCTGCTGCGGATATCTTCGGATATGCGCGCAATCGACTCGGGAAGAATGTCATCCGATGCGGCGATAAAATCGACCGGGTTGACTTTATATGAGCTGTAAAACGTCTGGAACTCTTCCGTTATATAGTGTTCCAGTTCACGGACCTCCTTTAATATTTTTGGATGAATTTTTTCAACAATAAAGGTGTCCAGCCGTTTTTTATACGCATGAAACAGAAAATAGATCCCTGTGGAAAAGCTATGAGCGGATACCGCATTACCGGTACTGCCAAACGGCAGGAAGCTTGTGTCGGCAACCTGCTTTATGTCGGCGCAAAAGGCGAGTTCATCTTCTTTCAGACGTTGCCGGGTCTGTGAATACAGGTGCCGTTTCAGGGTATCCAGACCGCTTTTCATGGAACTTTCATAAAAACTTTCAAGCTGAGACAAGCCTTTCTTCATCTCTTTCAGTCTTTCCAGGCTTTCTTTTGCCGTGGCAGAATCCTTTGAAAGAAAACGGCTGAACAGTTCCGCCTTTTCCCGGACTCCCCGGGCGACCGCCTTCATCTTGCCGGCCTGATTGAAAAGGACAAGATCAAATCGGTTCCGGCGGATCAACTCAAAAAAATCGCGGTTGAATTGTTCCGTCATTCTGTCTGAATAATCCGTGGCCTCCCGATCACAGTCCCATTGTTCGAGACGTGCCCTTTCTCCCGGAGAAAGACTTTCCCGGCGGGCCTTTAAAAGGTTGTACAAAGAAGAGAAAGCCCAGAGACGGACATCCATCCCGAAATACGCAAGCTCCCGTTCGATCCGCTGTTTAAGGGTCAAAAAATCACCCGGGGTCTCATGCTCGCTCAAATCATAATTGATAACAAACAGGAGGTTTTTCTCAAGTCCCATTTCGCTGATAATCGAAAGGAACTTGATATCCGCCTCCCGCAATCCTGTCCGGCTGCTGATAATATAAACGATCATGCTTGCCGTACCGAGGTAATCCAGTATGTTGGCAAGCTGGGAGGGGTCCGTGGAATCACTTCCCTGGCAGTCGGCGATTTCAATATGGGGATCGATCGCCTCTGAAGGAAGATACAGGGCCGCCTCTTTCACAAAAAAAGCGTTTACCGGACTGCCGGTGAACGCCATGTGTTCACCGAACCGGTCGCCCGTCAGTTCAACCGTGTTTTCTTCAGGCCGGACAAAAGCGCTGCAGGCAGCCCATCCGTCAAGAACGGTGTTGAGCAGAACCGTCTCGGGCCTTACCTGGTTGTCCCTGATACTCAAATCAGGTGAAAGCTTTTCTGCGGCCTGCTGCAAAAGCGATCTGTCTTCCCGCCGCCTCAGATCAAACGGTCTGTCGTTGTCAAACACATTGTCCGGACAGAACAGAAGCGCCTGCTGGATATCCGCATTGATCTCGTCCCAGGATTTAAACGTCAACACCGCCCGCGGGGTTTCGCTTTTTCTGATCCTGGTGACAATGGATGTTACGACACCGCCGCCCCGCTTTAAAAAATCATCCTTTAAAAACGCGTTTATAAAGGTACTTTTGCCTGATTTTATGGCACCGGTCACGGCGATATTTATCCGGTCTGATTCAATCTGGACCGGCACCTCCCGGCATATCCGTTCGTATTTCTCGCAAGTGCGGTCATACATGGAGGGGATTTCTTTCATTTCCTGAACAGAAAAAAGGAGATCGGCCGCTATTTGCGATATGTCATGGGCGGGTGTATGGGTGTTCTCTGTTGTCAAAAGGGCACGCTTCCCTACTCGCCAATCAGCATCATGGCTCTTTCCCACTTCATGCCGACGTCATCGGAAAAAACGATATCTTCAGAAATATCGCAGGTCAGCCAGGCATTTTCCTTAAGCTCGCTATCCAGCTGCATCGGTCCCCATCCGGCACATCCGAGAATGATCATAAACAGCTCGGGGCCTTCTCCTTTGGCGACCGCTTTCAGTATATCCCTTGAATTGCTCAACCCCAGATTCGGCGTCACTCTGAGGCAATCATTCCAGTGAAAGGGCGCCCCGTGCAGTACAAACACGCCGTTGGGCTGGACAGGTCCGCCAAGATGGATATTCAGCTTGTCTACATTTTCACTGCACTCAATCTTCAGATCCTCAAAGAGCTCCCGGCCGGTTAAAAGCGGGTGCAGTTTATTCACAATAAATCCGAGGGCACCGGTTTCGTTGTGTTCGCAGATACACGTCACTGTCTGGGCAAAATTCGGGTCCGGAAGTCCGGGAACAGCAAGAATGAATTTGCCTTTCATGCTAAAATAGTGGTCGTCAGACATAAATCAACTCCATATAGCTTCTTTCTTTAATGCCCTTATCGCCATATCCCAATTATAATATTTTTTTATCTGTTTGCAATCGGCTTTTGAGGTCACAGAACACCCTGGCGGCTCAGTTGTTTTCTCTTCCGTATATATCATCGAACCGGACAATATCATCCTCCCCGAGATAACTTCCCGACTGGACTTCGATCAGTTCGAGCGGAATTTTTCCGGGATTTTCAAGCCGGTGTTTCAGCCCCACGGGAATATATGCGGATTCATCCTCCTTCAGCAGAAACTGCTTGCCGTCCTTGGTTATCAGGGCGGCCCCGGACACCACGGTCCAGTGCTCCGCGCGGTGAAAATGCTTCTGAAGAGAGAGCTTGGCCCCGGGTTTTACCGTAATTCTTTTTACTTTGAATCTCTCCTCGGCATCAATGGTTTCATATGATCCCCACGGCCTGTAAACTTTCGGGTGACTGACAGACTCGTACCGGTCCCGGCTGTTGAGTTTCTCAACAATATTTTTGACTTCCTGAACCTTGCCCCGGGCGGTTACCAGCACGGCATCCTTTGTTTCGACTATGATGTGGTCTTCAACACCGACGGCTGCGACCAATCGGTCCGACGCATGGATATAGGAGTTTGTCACATCACTTGTCAGGACATCTCCCCTGATGACGTTCCGGTTTCCATCTTTTTCACCCGTCTGCCAGAGCGCTTCAAAAGAGCCGAGGTCATCCCATCCGATATCGCATGAGACCATGACGCCCTTATCGGTTTTTTCCATCACCTTATAGTCAATCGACTCGGCAGCGGCCTTCCGGAAACTGTCACTTTCCAGTCTGAAAAAATCAAGGTCCTGCCGTCCGTTCTCCACGGATTTTGTGCAGCAGGCCACCATCTGTTCATCATAAAAGGCAAGCTGATCCAGAATCACAGAACTTTTAAACATGAACATGCCGCTGTTCCAGCAGTACTGACCCGACCGCATATATTTTTCCGCATTTTCATGACCCGGTTTCTCCACAAACCGATCGATGGCAAAAACGTCCGCTTCCCCTGCCAGGGGGGCGCCTTTTTTGATGTAGCCGTATCCTGTTTCAGGGGAACGGGGGACAACGCCAAACAATACCAACCCTCCCTCCTGAGCGAAACGCCTCCCCTTTTGAACCGCCTCGTGAAAACGGGAAACCCGGTCAATGATATGATCGGCAGGAAGCACCAGCATTATCGGATCATCGTACTGCTGCCGCACAATGGTTGCTGCGGCGGCAATTGCCGGTGCTGTATTCCTTCCTTGAGGTTCCAGAATAATGGCACCCGTCTCCGTTCCCGTCTTTCTCATCTGTTCGGCCGTCATAAATCGGTGGGCCTCGTTACAGACCACTACCGGTCCATGAACACCGTCAAAATCGGCTATTCTGAGAAACGTATTCTGAAGCATGCTGTTGTGATCGATCAGGCGAATAAGCTGTTTTGGATAAAGTTGTCTTGAAAGCGGCCAGAGGCGGGTTCCGGAACCGCCTGCAAGAATTACCGGCACCATCATCATGGGATCAGATTTCTCCTTTTTAAAAACAATATAACCGCAAGTCAACGACCACCCGGGAAGCGGGTGGTCGTTGACTCTATTCCACAGGCAGGTGGATCCCTAGAACAAATTTACCCGGTTCTTTCGGAGCGGCCCCTGTTACAGGTATTGTCCAGTATCTGACTGTTTATTCCGGGAACTCGGTGGGCTTGCTGAAATCACCGACGGGACGGACAAAGGTATATTTCCCCGGCTTGACAATAAAATGTTCCTTCATCTTTTGAATCTCATCCTCCCCTTTACATGCGGTGAACGGAAGGGTAACGGTAAAAAGACCAATGCCGCCGATGGTGGTTGCCAGACCAATCGGCCGTATTACCAGCATATCGGTCAAAATGCCCGCCGAGGTAATCTTGTCATCCGCAGTCCTGGCTGAGTCCGCAAAACAGGAAGCTGAAACGGATAACGACATAAAAAGGCATATGAGGAGGGCCATGAAGAATACGGATGCCCGATTCCTGACTTTCACGGCTTTTTTTCTGCACATCATACCGGTCTCCTTGTTTAAATTTATCGTTCAAATATCTGTCTTTTAAAGTCAACGACCTCCCGCTTCGCGGGTGGCTTGACGTTCCGGCCAGAGGCCGGGCTCGCAAGAGATGCGAATGCATACAAAACAAAACACGTAAGTGTTTCAATCGTTGACGGTTGTAACCGGGG
>CAYZHB010000130.1:0-8407 GCA_964478245.1 uncultured Desulfobacterales bacterium
ATTCACACACAGGGGACTTTCACCCCATAAGTTCACGCCCATGCCGGGCGTACACAAAAAAATGCACCGGATAAACCGGTGATTTTCGTGTTATGCAGGAGTGCGAAATGTTGAAAAATGAAATAAAGGTCGTTATGAAGAAAGGATTGCACTA
This sequence comes from uncultured Desulfobacterales bacterium, assembly GCA_964478245.1. Taxonomy (GTDB): domain Bacteria; phylum Desulfobacterota; class Desulfobacteria; order Desulfobacterales; family Desulfobacteraceae; genus CAYZHB01. Next base: position 155 of record CAYZHB010000130.1, read on the forward strand.
TATTGTCGATGATGGAGGCAATCTGGCGAAGTTTAAGCCTTGGCTTGAAGACGCCTTTTCGTTCCTTTATGATTTCATTATGAAAAACTCTATTTTTCCCAAAAAATTTGGTGGAGATATAAACCGCCATTATGAAATCCTCAGTCAAGACCTTCAATTCGTACATGAAAAGCGGGTTCTCGAATTGGCTACAGGCAGTGGCAGTGCCGTCAATTTTTTGCCAAATGATAACCAATATACGGGTACTGATATCAGCCCGGGTCTCCTGAGAAAAGCCGTCAAGAGTTTCAGGAATGCCGACTACAAAAATGCAGAGTTTTATGTGTCGAGTGTGGATGACCTTCCCTTCGATGATAACCTTTTTGATATCGTTCTTTGTATTCTCTCGCTAAATTTTTTCAGTGACATTAAGAAAGTTCTTCAAGAGGTTAAACGAGTTGCAGTGCCAGCTGGTATTTTTATTTGTAGCGTCCCCATGCCGGAACGAAGAAAGGTTCAAAGTACAATCAGGGGCACATTATATTCAGAGGATGAGTTGGGAAGAATATGCAAGGAGCAAGGTTTGAGCTACGAAACCATTCCCTCTGAAAACGGCGCTCTACTTTATTTCAGAGCAATTATACAATAATCGCATGACTGAAAAAAACTGCATAATCGGGATAGGACTCCCCATTACTGAGGAGCCCTCCCACACCACCCGGCATACGGATCACGTACCAGGGCGGTTCGGCTGATCAGGGGAATCAGTTACCGGGCAGATACAATCCCTTGTCAATAAAATACTTTTCGGGCATGGCAATGGCTACCCACTTGATTTTGCTCATGTGCCAGTACTTCTTACGGGCATTGCCGCAGAGCATGGCATCCTTATGCGCTATTCCAAGTTTCTCAAGGTTATGGACCCTGGCTTTCGGATTCTTCCACTGTTTCCAGATAAGATTGCGTAGTCTTCGTATTATCCAGATTTTGAGTCCTTTGAGGAAGGATTTCGCTTCTGTGAGCCGAAAATAGTTCCACCATCCTCGAAAGTACAGGTTCAACTCCCGGATAACCCGCCACAGGCTTTTACCCCGCTTGCGGCTGGTCAGTTCTCTGACCCTGTCCTTAAACCGTTTCATGCTTTTGGCATGAATCCGGATTTTGCACTGACCACACATTTGAAAGTATGTGAATCCGAGAAATTTGCGCAGCCACGGCCTGCTGACGGCACTCTTGTCCTGATTTACCTTGAGCTTGAGCTTCACGGTCAAAAACCTTGTGATGCTCTCTCTTACCCTTTCGGCCGCTTTCAGGCTTTTACAGTCAACGACCACCCGCGAAGCGGGTGGCTTGGAGTTCCGGCCATAGGCCGGGAAAAAACACGTAAGTGTTTCAATCGTTGACGGTTGTAACCGGGGGGCATAGCCCCCGGTTTGAAAACAACCAATCAAAGCGGATGCAAACCCTTATTTACCGGAATACGCCGCCTATTACTGGCGACGCCGGAAAGATAAGGAAAGCAAGCTTTTACCGGCCATGTCAGCCCGTGAATACCGGGCCATGGCCACATAGGAAGATAACAGCCGGGTCGTTCCACAGGATCGACCTTTGAAATGCTTGAGCCGTGTGACGGGCTGCTTTTCAAGGCGAACGCCGCAACCTGTCACGCACGGTTCTTAGGGGGGAAAGGGGCCGAAAGGCCCCTGACCTACCCGGTCTTTTAAAAACTTTTTGCCATACACTTAAATTATGATATTATGTGTATGATGTGCAGATAAAAATTTAAGGAGAACTAACATGAAACGCACCAATATCATTCTTGATGAAGAATTGGTCGATAATTGCCTGAAAGCAACAGGCTTTAAGACACAGAAAGCCTTGATTGATCATGCTTTACGGGAGTTGCTCAGACATGAAAAACAAACGAAACTTCTTGAGCTGAAGGGCAGAATCAGTTGGAGCGGCAACCTGGATGAGTGGCGTCAGGGACGAAGCGCATGATGGTTTTGGTTGATACGACTGTCTGGATAGATTTTTTTTCAGCAAACCTTGACCCTCATGTAGAAGCCCTTGAAAAACTAATTGCTGAAAGAGAAGATATCTGCCTTTGTGGCGTCATTCTGACTGAAATTCTTCAGGGAATTAGAGATGACGCTGAATTCAAAAAAACCAAAAATTTGATAGCCAATCTTGTCTTTCTTCCCATGCCCTATTCCGTTTATTTAAATTCAGCAGAAATCTATCGTACGCTGCGTCGAAAAGGCATCACGATAAGAAAATCCGTTGATTGTATGATTGCTGCAGTAGCCATTGAACATGATATACATCTTCTGCACAATGACAAAGACTTTATTCCTATTGAAAAACAATTTGGTCTTAAACGCTTGAAATAAGGTGAAGATAACCGGGGCAGCAGCAGACCGCCAACAGCAGCGGCTGTTGATGCCAGCCGTTCGGCAGAGGCAGAAGAGAACCGCCCAAGGAGGTGAATTCATGATGAAACGAAATCTTCAGGGAATAACGCTTGAGTGTGTACAGGGTGATATTGCGCGTCAGCCTGATATGGAAGCCATTGTGAACGCGGCGAATGCTGAGCTGCGCATTGGCGGCGGCGTGGCCGGTGCGATTCATGGGGCCGCGGGGCCAGAGCTGGAAAGGGAATGTCGGCCGCTGGCTCCCATCCGCCCGGGACAAGCGGTGATTACCGGTGCCCACAATTTGCCCAATCACTCGGTGGTGCACTGCCTCGGTCCGATTTACGGGAGAGACGAGCCTGCCGGGGAGTTGCTTGCTGCGTGTTATCGCAATGCCCTCCAGTTGGCCGAGGAAAACAAGATCGCCTCCATCGCCTTCCCGGCCATCTCGACAGGCGCCTTTGGACACCCGATGGAACCGGCCGCGCGGGTGGCATTCAAGACAGTGATCTCTGTATTGCCCCGGTTGTCATCTCTCAAACACATTCGCTTCGTACTTTTCCATGATGCGGATGTACGTGTTCACGAGAAAGTTCTGAAAGACTTAACAGGAGGAAACGTTGCAGAATAATCTTGCACTGTTTACTGATTTTTACGAGCTGACCATGGCCCAGGCTTTTTAGGAGGAGGGCATGACCGATGACGCGGTCTTCAGCCTCTTTGTTCGCCGCCTGTCCCCGCGACGGAATTTTCTGCTGGCCTGCGGCCTGAACACGGTACTCGATTATCTGGAGAACCTGAGTTCGGTTCCCGGCGGATGCACGGGATAGATGCTGCCCTGAAGGCGGCGCGTTGGCGATCGAAGATGGCGACAGGATCGTTCCCATCCTCAATCGCCGGATTGAAACCGCCATCGCAAAGGGGGTGCCAGTCTAAGTCTCACGTGATTGGCACCCGGCTAACCATCTCAGCTTTAAACAGCGTGGCGGTCCCCGGCCCCCAGATCACCCCACAAACGGGTCCGCACAGGGCGGTTCATTAAGTCTGCCGGGCCTTATATGCTGTTTTAAGTTCGTCGGCTCACAGTTTTGCACCCGGGGTTGCCGCTTCCAAAGCTCGCTCTCGCCTGCGGCTCGCAGAAAAGCCCTTGCCGTCGGCTAATGTTTATGCCATAGTCAACACGATGACAGGACTCACTCACAGGGAGGATGAAAATGGAAAAAGATACTACTTACGCCGACTTTTCGAAAAAGGTGAAGGCTGACACGACGGAATATATCAGCGGTATTTTTGCCGCTTCCACGAATATCAGCCAACGATTTATCGCTTTTTTCGCTTTTACACAATTTTTATATTTCTTTTTATTTATTGTCAGTAAGATTTTCTGGTGGTTTGAGTGGTATATGGCGATACGTGGACTTATTTTAACTTGTTTCGGAGTTGGAATAATATTTTTATTTCTCTTTCTGTTTATGAAGGTAAATGCCAAAGCATTGACATTTTTTCTTTGCAGCATAGCGTATTTTTTTATCTCGCTGTTAATTGCATGGAAAATAAGGGTAGAATCATTCACGGATCTGTTGGCCGGCATTAACGATATAAGTTTTTTAGGCGGATGGGCCGTATGGAACTTACTTTTCAGCATAATAATTTTGCTAATCGGAACAGCCCGCACTTTCTTGTTGGGTTTTGTGTATGATTATAGACAGAAAAATGAATAATATTAAAATCCGGGGAAAAACAGGAGACCGTACGCTTCATCGAGACTCACAATTGTACCAGATGAAATGCCACATTCTCCAGATCTTCCTGGAACTCTTCCCCGCACTCCAGGGCGGTGTCGTTGTCTTCATGGTACTTCCAGTTAACAGTCACCGACACCCCTCTTTGGGCGGCATCTTCCAGCATGTCAAAAAAATTCATGAAAACTTTTGAACTGCTGCTGTTGAAATATATCAGCTCAACATCTATTTCCAGGGACTCGTTTTCAAGCTGGTTCAGGTAGGTTTCCAGCCATTGAAGCATGGGGGAATAGAAGTTGGCCGAATTTTCCGGATAGGATTCTCCCTTTATTTCAAAGCAGCGGCTTTCAGGATCCAGTTTTATCCAGGGGGTTGATTTCGTCTTTTCGCGAATAAAAGCGTCCATTACACACTCCTTATAACAGTCATGATGCACGGCATCACAGTAAACCATGAAACTTGAACGAGGCGGCGCCTTGCCTCTTGTCTCCTGTTTCAAGTCTCAAGTTTCTTGTAAACGTTTCCAAGCCGCCTGCATGCGCGGCTGCATACTTGTCCGGTTCAAATGACCACATTTACGACAAAAAAATACTTTCCCTGCTCTGCTGCAGGCAGGATGTCGTATTCAATGGGACTGCTGGCCCGCCTGGCCATCTCTATAAAGCCCAGCCCGGCTCCCTTGCTGTTCTCCTCAGTCTCTTCTCTCCGCTGCTTCTTGTAATATCTTTTAAGCTCATCCTTGTCCATTTCCCGGATTATGGGCAGTTTTTCCTCGAGAAAATCTTTCTGGTCCCGGCTGATATAATTGCCGGACTTGATATAGAACTGATCATTGTTTTTGCCTATAACCAGTATACCGGAACTGAGTTCCGTGTCCGCCTCTCCGCCGGAGCCTCTTTCCACCGAATAGTTGATTATATTCTGCATGAGCTCCACAAAAATGGAAAAAACCTTCTGCGTTATATTCGTGCTTGTTTCCTCCAGGCTCATTTTCTGTCTCAGGGTGGCGCCGATGCCCTCGAGAAGGTTTTGTGAAATCGGCCCGCTGAAACTGAAAATGATACCCTTGTTTTTTAATTGCTCATAAAACCCCTGCATTTCATCTACCATATTCCGCTATCCTCCTTTCACCCGGTTGCGGCCTTCCTCCTTGGCCGCGTAAAGCTGCTGATCCGCAGCCTCAACCAGCTCATTGTATGACAGCCCTTTGTCCGGAACCATGGCTGCGGCACCCATACTTGCGGTTAGAACCGCGGAAACCGGAGAAAACCCGTGTTCAAGCCCCAGGGCTTCAATATTTTCCCGAATCCGGCAGGCGACATTTACTGCGCCGGAAATGTCAGTTTCAGGCAGAAGCACGGCAAACTCCTCCCCTCCGTAGCGGGCAGCCAGATCGCCCGGCCTCTTTACCGCCTCTGACAGGGCGCGGGCAACCTGCACCAAACACTCGTCTCCGGCGCTGTGGCCGTAATTGTCGTTGTATGGCTTGAAAAAATCCAGATCCAGAATAATAAGGGCCATCAGAGTTCCGTTGCGTGCGGCTTTTTTCCATTCGACCGCGATAGCTTCGTTGAATTTTCTCCTGTTTGCAATTCCGGTCAGGCCGTCCACATAAGACATCTGTGAAAGAATTTCCTTATGCTTCTGAAGCTCGGTGTTCAACTCGTTAAGGTCCTTCTGCATACGGTCGCTCATCTTCACCAGCCGCCTTGTCTGGCGAAACAGTTTCCTGTATTCGGCAACCAGGTCATGGTACGGCTGCAAAAGCGGATTGCCCGTAAAATCAGAACTGTTCAGAATTGACTCAGCCTGTTCTATTATTTTTTCCTCTTTTGAGAATATGGACTCTTCGTTCAACCTCGCCTCCGGTGGTATCCTGAAACTTCATGCTTCATCATTGCTTCATTCCCTTTGAAAGAGTAAATCCCACCACGGTAACGTCGTCTCTCTGCTCTTCGTTTCCCTGGTGAGCCGCGAACATGTCCCGCAGGGCCTGTTTCTGCTCCGGGGCGCCTTTGTCCACGATGGTATTCAAAAACGAAACAAACCGGCGCCTGCCAAAGGGCAACCCTGTTTCATCCCCGACCTGATCGATGATACCGTCTGTGGCAAGATAAAACATGGTGGGCGCGTTTATCCCGACTGCATGGGTCTGAAACGGAACATCCGGATCACAGGAACAGTAGCCGAGGCTTTGCCGGTCTCCCCTGATTTCGGTTAGCCCGCCTTGGTCCTGGTCCCGGTCCTGGTTTCCGTAAAAAAGGCTGATCCGGCTGCCGGCGAAATACAGGGTCTCTCTGCTTTGACTGTAAACGCACAGCCCCATATCCAGCCCGTCTTCTGAAAACCCCGATCTCTCCTGGCTGGAAAGCATTGCCTGGACCAAACGGCTTACTTCCTGCTGGATCCTGCCGGGATGCGCTATGCCGATATCGCTTGCTGCCCTGTCAAGGGAGGACACGGCAGCCATGGTCATCACCCCTCCCGGCACCCCATGCCCGGTGCAGTCCATAACAGCAAGGGCGAAACCGTCGTTATACGTCTTGGTCCATACCATATCGCCGCTGATAACGTCCTTGGGCTCCCAGAGAACAAAGCTTTCCGGGACAATGCGCCACAGATGCGCCTCGTCCGTCAGAATGGCCTGCTGGATGGTGCGGGCGTAATGAATGCTCTCCATGACATTGTCCAGGATTTCACTCTTTTCCCTGCTTGCCGCTTCTGCTTCGTCCCTTGCTTCCTTGAGCAGCACGGACTGGTCTTCGAGTTCTTTTGTTCTCTCCCTTACTTTTTTCTCAAGGTCCCTGGTATACGCCTTTACCTGGTCAACCATGGCGGAAAAGGCACGGCTGAGATCCCCGATTTCGTCTTTTCCGGAAGATGGGAGGGCAACGTCATAATCGCCGCCTGCAAGGGCCGAGGCTGACTGCTGCAGCTTGTTTAAAGGCCTGAGTACGATCCTGTCCACCCCGTAGCCGAACAGCAGCAGCAGGATAGCCAGCATGACCGCAAGAGCGGCCACTGCCATGCTGATCCAGGTCCCTTCCAGAACTTCCGCGGCCTGCAGATCAACTGCCGTGACCACGTGCCAGCCGAGTTCGGGAAGCCAGGTCAAGGCCAGCAGCTGTCTCTTGCCATCCAGTCCGGCCCAGAAAGTCCGCACCTGTCCCGGATTGTCTTCAGCCTTCTGCATGGCCTGCTTCAGCCTTTCAGCCTGCTGCGGCCCGGAGAGAAGATTCAGCAGCGAGGATGCGCTTTTGTCGGCGGATTCCTGCTTGCCGGTCTCCGCCCCTGAGCCGAAGGCAATCAGGCTCTGGTCCGGATGGGCCTGTATAAGGCCCTCGGAGTCCAGGATCATGGGCGTCACCCCCGGCTCCTGCACAGCGATGAACTCCTCCAGAAAAGCGGACAGTTCCAGGCCCGTGCCGGCCATGCCTGTCTTTTCGCCTTCGTCCCGGATCATGACATCTATCCAGACCTGGACATTATCCAGATGCACATCCGGATTGACATTGATGGTGAAGGTGTCAAAATTTTTTATGGTGCTGAAATACCACTTGTCGTCGGCATTGTCCGGGTCCAGATAATAGCGGGGCTTTTGGCTGTATTCCTTGTCAGGACCGTTGAAGTAGTAGGCCAGGGTTTTATGGTTGACCAAAAAATAATTGCCCCCCTGGAAAGCCTCCTGGTAGCCGTCCGCTTCCTTGAAAAATCCGTCTCCCTTGATTTCGGATTCCGGGTTCTCAAGCCACTTGCGCAGGAGAACCGAGTCAGCAAAGCGCTGGGCCAGGGCCAGCTCCCTGCTTACAGGCTCCTTGATCTTCTGGGCCTGGAACAGAGTGAAGTTCTCTGCATAGGCCCGGCCGAAATGGGTCTTGCCCTTTTCCAGGATATGCCGGCCGATCAGTACGGTCGGGGCCAGTGCCACCAGGCAGGCCAAAACCAGGGCCAGCAAAGATTTGGTCCTCAATCTGAAGTTAAAGATACCCATGTGTTGTCTGACCTCTTCAGGTTGCTTTCGGTGCAAGCCGTTGTAAACTCGGTCACCTCTGCCGCCTCCTTGTGATTGGTTGTTTTCAAACCGGGGGCGATGCCCCCGGTTACAACCGTCAACGATT
>CAYZHB010000131.1:0-8395 GCA_964478245.1 uncultured Desulfobacterales bacterium
ACGCTCTTTAGCCTGATGTCCGTGCCCATGCCGGATATCGCCGCCCAGAACAACAAAATGTTCGACGGTGAAGACAAGCAGGCGGATATTGAAAGACACGTAGACGAGTGGATCAAAGACAACCAGGGCAAATGGGATGCCTGGATCAAAGCAGCCATTGCCTCGGCCAAGTAGCTATCGGTTATCATAATAACGACTGACCGGCTGGATTGTAACCGGGGATCTCCCCGGTTACAACCTCAGCCGCTGAAAGACAAAAAGACGCCCCCTCGGTTGCCATATCAGTTATCTGTCTGTTACGGTCCTTCTTGACGATTTTTCCCGGCCGGCTCACGGTCAACACGCTTATTTGCCAGCTTGAAACACGATTTCCAACGTCATCGGCAAATATATGTTAAAAGTCTTGTGTTGCATTTTCGCCGGGCCGGTGTTAATTTGGTGTACCGGAGCTTGTGACATGAGTGCCCATTACTTATATCGTAAAGCGTCGACCATCCTGTCAAAGATCAACGGGCAGGACCGGTTGCCATTGCAAAACGCCTGCGGCAAAATCCGCGCCGCCCAGAAAGAACTGCTCCGCGAAGCGGATCAGGCCATGACGTTCTGTACGGAAGAATGCAGGGGCCTTTGCTGCAGAAATTTTGACCCCGACACTGTGTTCAGCCTCTGGGACTTTATATACATCCTGGTGTCGGTCCCGGAAATGGAAAAGGAAATCCGGGCGCATCTTACCGGATTCACGGCCGGTTTTTCAGCCCCCTGCCCTTTCCTTTCCGGAGGCGAAGGGCCCTGCATTTTCCATCCGGATGTCAAACCCGAGCTCTGCGTCGTTACCTTCTGCAGCGAAAACCGGCATATACGGAATAAAGCGCGCCGCGTGAGCCGAAAATTTTTTCGGCTCTGCCTGATCGTCCAAACCGTCCGAACTAAACGGATAACGAAAAAACTTGTGCCCCGTTTGTCCAAAAGTGTCTATTGACAAACCATTTCTTTTTTTGTATATTACAGGGTCTGGTATCAGGTATGATTATATATGCGTAAAAAATCGGACTGGCCTGCAAATTCATCATTGCCTGTTGCAGTGCCGGGATTAAAATTTGTGGCGGCCGGGGTTTTTGCGGTCTGCATTTTTTTTGCTGCAGGATGGCAGATTGCAGGCGGTATTGCTGTTTTCATTACCGGATTTGTGTGCTGGTTTTTCCGGGACCCTGAAAGAGCCGCCCCGACAGACAGTGACAGTGCGGTTGTTTCTCCCGCAGACGGCAGAATCGTCCGCATTGCAACGGTATACCAGGGCGAATATGTAGACGGAGAGGCGCTGAAAGTCAGCATTTTCATGAACATTTTCAATGTGCATGTAAACCGGATCCCTTTCAGCGGCACCATCGAAGAGATCAACTATTCGAGGGGAAAATTTTTCAACGCCTCTTTGGACAAATCGTCGGAACACAATGAAAGAAATGCGCTGAAAATCCGAACCGGTATCGGCCATGTATACACGGTGGTCCAGGTGGCCGGCCTGGTTGCAAGGCGTATTGTCTGCAAACTGAACAAAGGGAGCGACGTTCGCCGGGGCGCCCGTTACGGCATGATATGCTTCGGTTCCAGGCTGGATCTTTACCTGCCTGTCAATACCGAAACAACCGTTTCAGAAGGCACCCGTGTCAGGGCGGGATCAACCGTCCTCGGGCATTTAAGACCACCGGACAAGACAACGGCCGCTACCTGAGCGGCGGCGTTTGAGCCTCTGCCGGTTTGTGAAGAACGGCCATAATCCGAGACCTTTGAATAATGCGCAGTTTTGTTTTAGTGCGAGGAAAACGCAAATTTTAACCGGAGGAATATAGTGCATATTTTGAGGATTAAAATTTGCGTTTGACAAAGCAATCGGGCAAAAGAGGGTATTATTCAAAACTCTCAATCCGATACAGACAGGAAAACAGCCATGCACAAAGAAAACTTTAAAAAAGGGATATACATTCTTCCCAACCTGTTCACCTCGCTGAACATCTTCTGCGGTTTTTACGCCGTTCTGGCGGCTGTGAATTCGCAGTTTACCGAGGCGGCGATTGCCGTTTTAATCGGGGCCCTGTTCGACCTGCTGGACGGCAAAATTGCCCGGGCCACCCATACCACAAGCCGGTTCGGCATCGAGTATGACTCACTCTCCGACCTGATCACCTTCGGCCTTGCCCCGGCGCTTCTGATGGTGCTCTGGGTGCTGGAACCCATGGGAAGGCTCGGCTGGCTCGCCGGATTTCTCTTCATGACCTGCGGGGCGCTGCGCCTTGCCCGGTTCAACGTGGCAGCCGAAAGCGGTTCAGGCGGCAGCAATTTCGAAGGGCTGCCCATCCCGGCCGCCGCCTGCATGCTGGTGTCCATCGTGCTGCTGTGTTCGCGGCTTGCCGTCGATCCCCGGCCTTATGCGCTGGTGCTGCTGGTGCTGCTATACTTTCTCTCTTTCTGCATGGTGAGTTCATTCAGATACAAAAGTTTCAAAAACATCTCCCTTTTCAACAGGATGAAATTCAACCGCCTTGTCGGGGTTATACTGGTGCTGGTAACAGTGGCGTATGAGCCGTGGATCGTCCTTTTCTGCGTCATTACCCTGTATGTGGCATCCGGACCGCTGCTGTCCCTCCTGCATCACCACCACCCATCCGAGGATGAACACGAAGTCGAATTTTAAACCGGTTATCTGTAAAGTAAAAAGGAGTGAGCAATGGCGGAAAAAAAACTGAATGTGGCTGTAGCCGGTGCCACCGGTGCCGTCGGCAAGCAAATGCTTACCTGCCTCGAAGAGCAGGATTTTCCTGTCAACAACCTGAAGCTGCTGGCATCAAGCCGCTCGGCAGGCAAGACCGTGACATTCAGGGGCGAAACCTTTACTGTTGAAACCCTCGAAAAGGACTCATTCAAAGGATATGATATCGCCCTGTTTTCAGCCGGCGGCGCCACAAGCCTCGAATTTGCGCCGGCCGCCGCCGACGCGGGCTGTGTGGTGGTCGACAACTCCAGTGCCTGGCGAATGGACGACAGGGTACCCCTTGTGGTACCGGAAGTGAACCCGGAAGCGGCAGCCGGCTACACGGAAAAAAACATCATCGCGAACCCGAACTGCTCCACCATACAGATGGTCGTTGTGCTGAACCCGATTTACCAGAAATGGGGCATCCGACGGATCGTTGTTTCCACCTATCAGGCTGTCTCCGGATCGGGGCTTGCCGCCGTAAACGAGCTCAATGAGCAGATCCGGGCCGTCATGGCGGGCGAAAAACCGGAAACCAGTGTCTATCCTCACCCGATCGCCTTCAACGTGCTGCCCCATATTGATGCGTTCCTGGAATCCGGCTATTCCAAAGAAGAGATGAAAATGGTGAACGAAACCCGGAAGATAATGGGAGACGACACCATAAGAATCACAGCGACCACCGTCAGGGTGCCGGTGGTCAAAGGCCACTCCGAATCGGTGAACATAGAGACGCAGACACATGTCACCCCGGCCGAAGTGAGAGCGGCCCTGGATCAGGCACCCGGGGTGACGGTGCTTGATGATCCACAAAACAACATCTATCCGCTGGCCATCGATGCCGGGGGCAGCGATGCCGTTTATGCGGGCCGGATACGGCAGGACGTAAGCATTGAAAACGGCATGGATATGTGGATCGTATCTGACAACATACGAAAGGGAGCTGCCACCAATACGGTTCAAATCGGCAGGCTTCTGGCGGAAACCTATTTGTAAGAAAGGGAGAGAAAGCAAGTTGGGGAAGATACCGATAACGAAAGACGGTTACAACGCGTTAAAAGAAGAGCTTGAAAGACTGAAACGTGTAGAACGGCCCAAAAATATCAAGGCCATCGAGGATGCGAGAGCGCACGGCGATCTTTCCGAAAATTCTGAATTCCATGCCGCAAAGGACAAACAGTCTTTCCTCGAGGGAAGGATCGGGGAAATCGGCTACAAGCTTGCCAATGCCCAGATAATAGATCCCGAAACCGTTCCCAAAGACTGTATTCGATTCGCCAGCACCGTCATTGTGGAGAACATCGATTCTGAAGAGGCGGTTCAATACCAGCTGGTAGGCCAGGATGAGGCCGATATAAAGAAAAACAAGATATCCGTTTCATCCCCGCTGGGAAAAGTGCTGCTCGGCAAGAAAGTTGGGGATGAGGCCGTTTTCATGGCCCCCGGGGGTAAAAGAACATACGAAATTGTAGACATTATTTAAAGGAGGCATAAACAGTGGCCAGAGTTACAATTGAAGACTGCCTGAAAAATGTGGACAACCGGTTCACCCTTGTCCATCTCGCAGCCAAACGGGTCAGACAGGTAAGAGAAGGATCGGATTTACTTGTCAAGTCAAATAATGAGGACATTGTCACCGTCCTCAGAGAGATCGCCGCCGGCAGAGTGACGGCTGAAAAGAAGCAGGAGATCAAGGAAGAAGAAGAAGAAGAAATCGAAGAGTTTGGGGCTGAATAAAAAAATCAACCATGCCGTGGGCAGGGCCATTCATGACTACGGCATGATCTGTGAAGATGACCGGATTCTGGTGGGGATCTCGGGGGGAAGGGACAGCCTGGCGCTTCTGCATATATTGTCCGAATTCAAAAAAAAAGCGCCTGTCCGTTTCGATATCCTGCCTGCCTATATCGACCCCGGCTTTGACCGCTCTTTTGCCGGCGCCCTCCAATCATACATAAACACCAATTTCGGCCCGGTCATCATCGAATATACCGATTACGGCCCTTATGCCCACTCGGACAGAAACACGGAAAACCCGTGTTTTCTGTGTGCCCGTCTCAGAAAAAAGCACCTGTTTGAAACAGCCGAGCGGGAAGGCTGCCGGAAGATCGCCCTGGGTCACCACAAGGACGATATCATCGAAACGCTGTTTATCAATATTTTCTATTCCGGCCGGATCGGCACCATGAAACCCCGCCAGCCATTCTTTGAGGGAAAATTTACCATCATCCGGCCCTTGTGTTTTCTTGAAAAGGATGCGATAAATAGCTACAGTTCAACCGCGGATATCCCCGGGTTTCAGGACGTATGCCCCAGCTCGGCCTCTTCAAAACGACAGACGGTCCGGCATATGCTCGAGGGACTGTATGAAAAGAACCGCCATATTAAAGGCAACATTTTCAAAGCGATGGACAACGTCTCATTTGACTATCTCTTAGGAAAGTAAATATGATCGACATACAGAGCCAGCCCGATTTCAGGAACATCCCCATTGACAAGGTGGGCATAAAAGAACTGAAATATCCCATAAAGGTTCTGGACAAATCAAAAGGGCTCCAGTCCACCGTTGCCCGCATCAGTATGTATGTCGATCTGCCGCACCAGCTCAAAGGCACCCACATGAGCCGGTTCGTGGAGATGCTCCACCTTTTCAGAAAACAGGTCTCACTGGAATCCCTGAACAACATACTTGAAGACATCAAAGAGGCCCTGGGGGCCGAATCCTCGCATATCGAAATCACGTTTCCCTACTTTATCAGCAAAAAAGCCCCTGTTTCCGGCACCAACGGCCTCATGAACTACACCTGCACCATTGCCGGCTCGTCTAACAGCGACCACAAAAGGGACCTGAAATTGAAAGTGGGGGTGCCGGTCACGTCGGTATGTCCCTGTTCAAAGGAAATAAGCACCTACGGCGCCCACAACCAGCGGGGTGAGGTGATGGTCAGCACCCGGTTCAAAAAGTTCATCTGGATCGAGGATATTGTCAACATCGTGGAAAAGGCGGCCTCCTGCGATCTGTATTCCGTGCTGAAAAGAGAGGATGAAAAGTATGTCACCGAAAATGCATACGACAACCCCATGTTCGTGGAAGACATCGTGCGGGAGGTCGCGTCGATGTTGATGGCGGATGACAACATCACCTGGTTCTCCGTCGGGGCGGAAAATTTCGAGTCCATTCACAACCACAGTGCCTATGCCTACATAGAGAAAGGGCGGTATTAACCGCCCGCCGCCGGAACCGGCGGAACGACGGATGAGGCCCCCGGACGCACGGCAGACACTGCGGCTGCACTGAAAAGGGAGGTGCCATTGGCGAACGCCCGAACCGGCCGTTCAGCGGAAAAAGCGGCCCGCTACGTACTCGCGGTGGATCTCGGCAGTGGCGGCCACAAGGTCGCGCTGGTGTCGGACAAGGGCGACATCGTGGCCAGTGCGGAAGAACGCATCGATACGATCCTTATGCCCGGCGGCGGCGCAGAACAGGATCCGGGCCAATGGTGGGAAAAGGCCGTGTCCGCCATCAAAAAGGTGATCCGATCCGCATCGGTCCCCGTGGAAAGTATCGCGGCCATCGGGTGTGACTCGCAGTGGTCGCTCGCCGTGCCCGTGAACGAACACGGGGAACACATCCACAATGCAATCCACTGGCTGGACACCCGGGGCGGCCGGTACAACCGGCAGATCACTTCCGGGTTCCCGAAAATCCAGGGGTACAACCTGATGAAACTTTTCCGGTGGATCAAGCTCACCGGTCTCGTGCCGACTCACTCGGGAGTGGATTCCCTGGGACACGTCCTGTTTCTCAAACATGAAAAGCCGGATGTCTACCGGGACACTTACAAATTCCTTGAGCCCATGGATTATCTGACGGCCCGGTTCACCGGCAGAATCACCGCCACCCAGAAAACCATGGCCCCGTTCATGATCGCGGACAACCGCCGCCTGGACACCCGGGGCTACAGCAGGGCGCTGCTGAACCTGGCCGGCCTCGACAAGGAGAAATTCCCCGAGCTCATACCGAACAACGGGGTCGTCGGCACCATTGATCCTGCCGTGGCAGAGGAGCTCGGACTTTCCAAAACAACCAGAGTGATCGCCGGCATCAGCGACACCAACGCCTCGCTTATCGGCAGCGGCGCCGTGGACAATTTCGACACCATCATCTATATCGGCACCACCCTGTACCTGACCTGCCACATCCCGTTTAAAAAAACCGATCTTTCCCACTTCATGACCTCGATACCGAGCGCCCTGGATTCCAAATACTACCTGCTGGGCGAACAGGGCGCCGGCGGGAGATGCATTGAATACTTTCTGAAAAACATTGTCTATCCGGATGACGGATTCGGCACGGGAGAAAAACCGGATACCGCGTACGACCGTTTCAATGAGGCGGCCGGAGAGGCACCCCCCGGGAGCAACGGCCTGATATTCCTGCCCTGGCTCAACGGGTCCATTGTCCCCAAAGAAGACCCCCACATGCGGGGCGGGTTCATGAACATGTCCCTGGGCGTCGACCGGCGGCACATGGCGCGGGCCGTGTTCGAAGCCCTGGCGTTCAACAACCGGTGGACCCTGGGGCCGGCGGCAAAGTTTGCCGGAAGACCGCTGGACAGCGTGAAATTCTCCGGGGGCGGGGCGTTGTCCGACCTCCTGTCCCAGATTCACGCGGATATTATGAACGTGACCGTCCACCAGGTGGCCGATCCCCTGAATACAGCGGTCAGGGGCACGGCCATGCTGGCCTTGAACGCCCTCGGATACGTATCGGTCGAGGAGATGGGCCGGATGGTGACAATCAGGCGGACGTTCGAGCCGAACCCGGCGAACCGGGCCGTATACGACAAAATGTACAAGCAGTACCGCCAGCTGTTCAAGTGCAACCGGAAAATTTTCAGGGCGTTGAATGCCTAGTATGGACCTGTTTCTATACCGGCCCCGCCCGGCGACCGGCTCCCCTGAACCAGGACCACAGGGGAATTTTTGCGATCTCCGGGCTAAACCGCAGAAACTGCGGCCAAGTATGTCCTCAAACAGTCTGCGGTTCTTCACGCCCGGCCACCGCAAAAATTTTTCCCCTTTTGGTCCTGAACGTTCATTGGCACCGGCCGCCGGGCGGTCTGTTGTAAATTCATCGCTATACATACACTGTATCGATAAAACAGTAAGGAGAACAACATGAGTGACGATCCCTTTAAACCGTATAAAGGCCGGTTTGACGATTTTGCCGCCATCCCGGAAAAGGGCCGCGGTGCCGACGAGGTCATAGAGACCCTGTCGGAAATGGCCGGAGAAGAGAACGAAAAGTGGCAAAACGGCAAGGTGTCCGGCACCTTCTACCATGCCGGGAAAGCACACCGTGACTTTCTGAACCGGGCTTTTTCGTTTTTCTCCCATGTCAACACCATCCAGTTTGACCTGTGTCCCAGCATGTTCAAGATGGAGAGCGACATCGTGGCCATGACGGCCGACATGCTGAACGGCGGCGCGGTTTCCGAAGCCGATCCGGACCCGCAGGTCTGCGGCACCATGACCTCGGGCGGCAGTGAAAGCATCATGATGGCCATGAAAACCTACCGGGATTTTGCAAAGGCGGAAAAGGGCATCGACAAACCCGAAATGATACTGCCGGACACGGCTCAC
>CAYZHB010000132.1:0-8287 GCA_964478245.1 uncultured Desulfobacterales bacterium
GCGGTCGACCTTCTCATCGTTGACCCGCCGCTGCCCGCCGTGGAGATGACGTCCTGCGATGACGGGTACCATTACACGATACTGCCGGATCTCAAGCCGGGAAGCCGGTATTGGTACCGGCTGTACAACAGGGCCGGTGCTTCCCGGTGCGATTCCGGGTTTCTGGACCGGCCGGATCCGGCATCGAAAAGCCAGCCCGACGGGGTACACGGCCCCTCCCGGGTGACCGCTGATGCGTTTCAGTGGACGGACCACACCTGGGACGGGCTGCCCCTGAGCCACTACATCATTTACGAGCTGCATGTGGGTACTTTTACCAGCAGCGGTACGTTTGAGGCGGCCATCGATCACCTGGACGATCTTGCCGAACTCGGGATCACCGCGGTGGAGATCATGCCGGCCGCCCAGTTTCCCGGCACCCGGAACTGGGGATATGACGGGGTATTTCCGTTTGCCGTTCAGCACGCCTACGGGGGGCCGGACGGGCTGAAAAATTTCGTGAACGCCTGCCACCGGAAAGGACTGGCTGTGATCCTGGATGTGGTGTACAACCATCTGGGGCCGGAAGGCAATTGTCTCAGGGATTTCGGACCCTACTTCACCGATTTCTACAGAACGCCGTGGGGAGAGGCCGTCAACTTTGACGGCCCTGACAGCGATCCTGTCCGCCGCTTTTTTACGGAGAACGCCCGCTACTGGCTGGCGGCGTGCCGCCTGGACGCCCTGAGAATCGATGCGGTGCACGCGATCTTTGATTTTTCCGCCCGCCCTTTCCTGAAAAGGCTCGTCCGGCAGGCGGAACAGTGGGAAGAAGAGCTGAACCGGCGCATTTACTGTATCGCTGAAAGCGCCCTGAACGATCCTTGCATTGTCGCCCCAAGGAAGCTGGGCGGTTTTCAGATGGCGGCCCAGTGGAATGACGATTTTCATCACAGCCTTCACGCCCTGCTGACCGGTGAATCGCAGGGCTATTACCGGGATTTCGGCACCCTCGGGGATCTTGGTCTGGCCATGGCCGACGGCTTTGTCAACAACGGGCGGTACTCCCGGTTTTACCGGCGGCATTACGGCGCATCATCACGGAACATGCCGGCGCGCCGGTTTGTCGTCTTCGCCCAGAACCACGATCAGGTGGGCAACCGCATGCACGGAGACCGCCTGACCCGGCTCGTCTCCTTTGAACAGCTGAAAGTGGCGGCCGCCGCCGTGCTCCTCTCCCCGTTCATCCCCCTGATATTCATGGGCGAAGAGTACGGCGAAACCGCGCCCTTTCTCTATTTCACCAGCCACTCGGACCCAAAGCTTGTAAAAGCCGTGCAGCAGGGCCGCCGGGAAGAGTTTTCCGCTTTTGATTGGCCGGGCACACCGCCCGACCCCCAGGCCGAAGCCACCTTTGAAAAGAGCCGCCTGGACCGGAATCAAAAAAACAACCCCCGGAACCGAACGCTTCTCAGGTTTTACAAAGAGCTGATTCATTTGAGAAAACACCTGCCCGCACTGGCCCGTTTGAGTAAAAAAAACACCCTTGTAACGGAAGACAGGGACAACGGCACCCTCTATTGGCACCGGTGGTCCGGTACAAGCGAGGCCTTTGCCCTGTTTCATTTTTCCGGTGCCGCAGACGGACAGATAATCCCGATGCCGCCGGGCCGGTGGCGGAAGTGTCTGGATTCCGCCGACACCGCCTGGGAGGGCCCCGGCACGGTTATCCCGGAACAATTCGAGACCGGCGGCAATATAAACCTGGGCCTGCAGGAAGATTCAGTGGTGCTGTTCTCCCGGCAGGCGGAACCCGACTGAAACGAGGCACACATGACAGAGAAATATATTTGCATTCACGGCCACTTTTACCAGCCCCCCCGGGAAAACGCCTGGCTGGAGGCCGTCGAACTCCAGGATTCGGCCTATCCTTACCACGACTGGAATGCCCGGATCACAAAGGAGTGTTACGCTGCCAACGCCGCTTCCCGGATTCTCGACCCCGACGGGCGTATCACGCGGATCGTCAACAACTATGCCGGTATCAGCTTCAACTTCGGTCCCACCCTGATGGCCTGGCTGACAGAAAACGCCGAAGAAGTCTACAATGCGGTTCTTCATGCGGACGCCCTCAGCATGGACCGGTTTTCCGGTCACGGGTCGGCCATGGCGCAGCCGTACAACCACATGCTGATGCCCCTCGCCAATTGGCGGGACAAGGAAACCCAGATCCGGTGGGGTATCCGCGATTTCGAGAAGCACTTTGGAAGACGGCCCGAAGGCATGTGGCTTCCGGAAACGGCGGTCGACCATGAAACCCTGGATCTCATGGCGGCCGACGGCATTCTTTATATCCTTCTCGACCCGTCCCAGGCCCGGCGGTGCCGCACCCCCGGCACGGACAAATGGCGGAATGTGAGCGGGGGAGATATCGATCCGAAAACCCCTTGTTTCCAGAAGCTGCCGTCGGGCGGGCACATGGCCGTGTTCTTCTATGACGGCCCCGTTTCCCGGGCCGTGGGATTTGAAAATCTCCTGGAGAACGGTGAAAATTTCATGAACCGCCTGGCAAGCGGATTCGAAGAGGAACACCCCCACCCACAGCTCGTTCATATTGCCACGGACGGAGAAACGTTCGGACATCACCACCCGCACGGGGACATGGCCCTGGCTTATGCGCTCGATGCCATTGAAAACAGTGACGCCTTGCACCTCACCAACTACGGCGAATTCCTTGAACGCCATCCGCCGGAAACCGAAGTGGAAATCGCCGACAACACCTCCTGGAGCTGTCCCCACGGGGTAAAACGATGGCATGCAGACTGCGGCTGTGACTCCGGCGCCAATCCCCACTGGCACCAGAAGTGGCGCCAGCCCCTGCGGGACACCCTGGACTGGCTCAGGGACACGGCCGCGCCGGAGTGGGAAAAAAGGATGCGGCAGTACGTCGCTGATCCCTGGAAAGTACGCAACCGCTATGTCGAGGTGATTCACGACCGAACAGGCGACAGCATTGAAACCTTTCTGGAGACCCATGCCGGGAAAAAGCTGCTGCCTCAGGAGATCATCACCGTTTTGAAACTGCTGGAGATGCAGCGGCACCTCATGCTGATGTATACCAGCTGCGGCTGGTTTTTCGACGAGATCTCCGGCATTGAAACCGTGCAGGTGATTCAGTATGCCGACCGGGCCCTGCAGCTGTACCACCAGGTATTCAAAAGCGACCTTACGGAAAACTTTGTTGCCCGCCTGGAAAAAGCCCCGAGCAATATTCCCGTGCTTCGGAACGGGCGGCGCATTTATGAAAAATTCGTCCGGCCCGCCCGGGTGACGCTCAAGGATGTGGCCGCCCATGATGTGATTGCGGCCGTTTTTAACGAGCCCCAAGAAGATCCGGCCGCCATATACTGCTATAAAACCGCCCGCAGCGATGAGAAAAACAAACAGCTGGGCAATGCCAGACTGGATACCGGCATCATTTCCGTTTCCTCCATGGTGACCCTTGAAAATACCGAATTTTATTTCGCGGTGCTGTACTTCGGGGAACACAACCTGGCCTGCGGTATACAGGCTGATCTGGACGACAAGACCTATCATTGCATGAAAAAAGAGATTTTCCAGTCCTTTGAAAAAGCCGATTTCAGCGGGGCCAACCAGATACTGAACCGCCACATGGGAAGTGCCCTCTACTCTTTGAAAACCCTTTTCCGCGATGAACAGCGCCACATAATGGATATGATTCTCGCGTCGGCCCTGGAGAATACGCTTTCGGTTTACCGCCATGTATATGAAACCCATGTGCCCCTGATGCGGTTTGTCAACAGTTTGAACGCCCCGGTTCCCAAGGGATTTTCCATGGCTGCCGAGATTGTTCTCAACAGTGATCTTGAAGCGGCATTCCGGGCGGAAGACCTGGATCGGCCCCAAATACATGACCTGCTCGAACAAATCCGTCAGACAGGCGTGCCGCTCCATTCCAGGCGTCTGGAATATACGCTGCACACCACTTTGGACAACCTGGCGGAACAGCTGGCAGCCGCACCCGACGCTGCACCGCTTGTGAAGAAACTGCTCGCCGGCATTGAACTGGTAAGAACGCTTCCCTTCGAGGTGACCCTTCGCCGGACGCAAAACATCGTGTACAGCCTGATGCAGGATATTTACCAAAAAGACGAGACCGGCCCGGCCGACGATTTTTCCCGCCGGGATGGGGCCGCCGGATTTGAAAAACTGGTGGAGAAGCTGGGGATCCGTTTTGAACCCCATGAACAATAACCCCTTATAGAAGGAGCTCAGAGATCCATGGAAATGCCAACGGCCCTTTACCGCGTCCAGCTGGCACCGGACTTTGATTTCGGCTCTGCCGCACATATTGTGAAATTCCTGTCCGCCCTCGGCATCTCCCATATGTATGCCTCGCCGGTTTTCAAGCCGGTTGACGGCAGCCGCCACGGATACGACGTGGTCGATCCCAACGCCCTGAATCCCGAACTGGGATCTCAAGCCGATTTTGAAACGCTTGCCGCAACCCTTGCGGAAAACGGCATGGGCCTTCTGCAGGATATTGTGCCCAACCATATGGCCTTCAGCCGGCAGAATGCCATGCTCATGGATGTCCTGGAAAACGGGGCGTACTCCGCCTTTTGCCCCCAGTTTGATATTGACTGGCACCATTTTGATGAAAACCTGAGCGGCCGTGTTCTGGCGCCGTTTTTACACGACCGGCTCGAGACCTGCCTCAAGGCGGATGAGATCCGCTTGTGCTGGAACGGTGAGGGCCTCGCAATCGCTTTCCCCGGCGGCAGCCTGCCGCTTTCCCTGGAAACCTACATGGACGTACTGGACGGCAGCCCGCAAAGGGAGACATGGGAAGAAAATATGGGTCACCCCTCTTTCAACCTCTTAACGGACATAATGGACCGCTTGAACATCATTTCCATTGAAACCGATCCGGCGGAACGGAAACTCCAGACCGAGGCCGTCAAGCAGGAGCTGCAGCTGCTGTACGAGGAAAAAGCGCCTGCAAAACAGCTCATTGACAAAAAAATCGACACCATCAACAGCCGCCGGGATAACGGCGGCCGGCCCTTTTTACTGGAAAATCTGCTCGCACGCCAGATGTTCCGTTTGTGCTACTGGAAAACGGCCTGCCACGAGATCAACTACCGCCGTTTTTTCGATATAAACGAACTGATCGGCGTCTGCCAGGAAAATCCCGGCGTTTTTACAAACACCCACGCCCTTCTGGGAAAACTTGTAAAAAAGGGAACCATCAGCGGACTCAGGATCGATCACGTGGACGGAATGGCGGACCCGGCCGCTTATCTCGAGGCCCTTGCCGGGTATACGGGAAAAATATACACGGTTGTGGAAAAAATCCTGTCCAACAGCGAAGGACTCCCGGAAAACTGGCCGGTACAGGGGACAACCGGATACGAGTTCAGTGCCGAAGTGGACGGCCTTTTTGTAAAACAACAGAATTCAGACGCGTTTACCGCCCTGTACGCGGATTTTACCGGCCATACAGACACCTTTGCCTATACGGTTTACCAGAGCAAACACCATCTCATCGAAACCCAGTTCGCGGGCGATCTGGAAAACCTGGCCCACTGCTTTAAACGGCTTGCCGCAAGAAAGTGCCCGGGCCGCGACATGACCCTGAAAAATCTTCGCGAGGCCCTGAGGGAAACCGTCTGCTGGTTCCCGGTATACCGGACATACCTATCCGGACAACCCCCGGCCGACACGGATATCCGCCATATCGGCGCGGCCCTCGGAGCGGGCATGATGCGCAAACCGTCCCTTGACTGTGAATTTGAATTCATCAGAAGTGTGCTTCTGAAAAAACAGGCGGCCATATCCGCGGAAACCGACGCCGAGGTTCAGGCGCTCTGCCGTACCATCATCAAAAAATTTCAGCAGCTCTGCCCGCCTCTCAGCGCAAAAGGCTGTGAAGACACGGCCCTTTATGTGTACACGCCTCTGCTATCACTCAACGAAGTGGGGAGCAGCCCCGCCCGCTTCGGCATCTCCCGGGGCCGATTTCATGCGTTCATAACAGAACGGCAAAGCACCTGGCCCCATGCCGTAAACACCACGACCACCCATGACAGCAAACGGGGGGAGGATGTGCGGGCACGGATCAGCGTCCTTTCCGAAATCCCCGTTGAATGGCGCCGGATGGTGGAAGAGTGGCACGGCATCAATTTTGGTACCGGTACCGCTTCTGCCGGAAACGGCGCCATTGATCCCCACATGGAATATTTCCTGTACCAGACGCTGGTGGGCGCCTGGCCCGCGGACGAACAACCGGATACCGCATTTGTCCGCCGCATCCGGACCTGCATGGTGAAATCCGCCCGGGAGGCCAAAATTCACACGTCATGGATCAATCCGGTCCACTACTACGAACGGGTGCTTGAGAAGTTCATCGAACGGATTCTGGCGGGCCCGGCAGACAATCCGTTTCTGGACTCCTTTATACCCTTTTCGCGGACAATCGCCTTTTTCGGGCTTTTCAACACCCTTTCCCGCACCCTTGTCAAAATAACGGTGCCGGGTGTTCCGGATTTCTACCAGGGAACCGAATTCTTCGATCTGAACCTGGTGGACCCGGACAACCGCCGTCCCGTCAATTACAGGTCGCGCGAAGAGACGCTTTATGACCTCATTGCGGCGGCGCCGGAAGAAATCCACCGGTACCTTGACAAATGGCCGGACGGAAAAGTCAAGTTTTACCTGACACAGAAGGCCCTCGCCCTCCGGAACAGAAACCGCCGGCTTTTTGAAAAGGGCGCGTATATCCCGCTTGAAACCGGAGGCCCCTTTAAACGGCACATTCTGGCATTTGCCAGAAAAAAGGAAAACACCTGGTGTGTGACGGCCGTCCCCCGCTTTTTAACCGGGATGGTCAACGAAAATGAAATGCCGCTGGGGGACGACATCTGGCGGGACACGACGGTGTTTCTGCCGCCGGAGGCCCCTTCTGTCTGGCAGAATGCCCTAACCGGAGACCCGCTGGCAACAGAAAAGGCGGCACTGCCGGCGGGAAAGCTTTTTGCCCGCTTTCCCGCGGCACTGATTATCGATGAAGACACCATAACCCTCAACCGCTAAAGAAGGACACTTTCAATGAAAACAAAAAAAACGGATAAAAAACGGGTAACTTTCATCCTCCGGGATTTGGATGCCGGAGAAGTTCACCTCAGCGGCAGCTTTAACGGGTGGTCCCGGTCCGCAGACCCGATGAAGCGGCATCCGGACGGCACATGGCAGAAAATAAAGGTCCTGCCCCGGCAAAGGCATGAATACAAATTCCTGGTGGACGGGATCTGGAAAACGGACCCCGCCTGCCCGGAGAGCTGTCCAAACCGGTTCGGCACCCGGAACAGCGCGATCGATCTTGTCCGCGCCGGCAGCGCCGGGGAGAGGCGGGGAGAATGGTGATCCGGTCAAGCGGTATCCTGCTGCACCCGACATCCCTCCCGGGCGGACACGGCATCGGCGATCTGGGACCGGAGGCGCTGCGGTTTGCAGAGTTCCTCCGGCAGACCGGGCAGCGGTTCTGGCAGATGCTGCCCCTCAATCCCACGGAACCGGCGCACGACTGCTCACCCTACCACAGTGTATCCGCTTTTGCGGGAAATCCCCTGCTGATAAGCCTTTCCTACCTGGTCCGGCAGGATCTGCTGAAAAAATCGGAGCTGCCGGCATCATCGGAATTTCCCGAGGACAAGGTGGATTTCAAAAAGGCGGTCTCCCGGAAGAAAGAACTTTTACAACAGGCGTGCTCCCGGTTTTTCAGCCGGAAACAGCCGGGGGCCTATCACCGGTTTGTAATAAAATCCGCCTGGCTCTCGGATTATGCCCTTTTCCAAGCGCTCCGGGACCATTACGGCAATTCCTGGACCCGGTGGCCCGTTGAACTGCGGGACCGTCACAAGGGCGCCCTGTCTTCTGCAGCCGACCGCTTCACAGAACAGCTCCAGTGGCACCGGTTCCTCCAGTTCGTCTTTTTCCAGCAGTGGCACCACCTGAAACGCCGCTGCAACCGGCGGGGTATCAGAATCATCGGGGATATGCCCATATACCAGCCCCTGGACAGTGCCGATGTGTGGTCGCACCCCCATCTGTACAAACTGGGACCTGACAAACAGCCGACTGCGCTTTCCGGTGTCCCTCCGGATTATTTCAGTGACACGGGCCAGCTGTGGGGCCATCCCGTGTACCGATGGGATGTGATGCAGAAAAACCGCTACAAGTGGTGGATGGACCGTATCGCTCACAACCTTGGGCTTTTCGATACCAT
>CAYZHB010000133.1:0-8241 GCA_964478245.1 uncultured Desulfobacterales bacterium
ATATTTCGGGAATCCCGGACAGATGACAATTGCAATATTTTTTTGCGTTTCCAGCCGCGCTGTGTCCCAAGGTGCCGATGTAAAGAAATTTACGGCATATCCACTTTCTTCCAGATATGACCGGTAAAGTGCGGCAATGCTCTTGGAGTCTTCGATTATTGCGATGGCATCCATAATATGAGCTTTCTACACGCCTATAAGGGTGATTTCAATACGGCGGTCCCTCGGTTTGTTGTCATGGTTGATGGCGACTACCTGCTGCCATGTGCCGAGTGCCATTCTGGACGCACGCACGGGAAGTGTGAGGGAGGGACCCATCAGCGCAGCCTGTACATGGCTGTGGCCGTTCCCGTCATGCCAGGCTTTTTCATGGGCATACACTTTATCCGGCGGGGCCAGAGCGTTTACAGCCGCTTTCAGGTCTTCCACAACCCCCGGTTCATACTCGATCGTTGTCAGTGAACCGGTTGAACCGACCACGGATAGGTTTATGATGCCGGTTTTCACACCTGCGCTTTCAATGTGTCTGTTCAGTTCCCCTGTGATATCGGTGATATCGCAACCGGTTTTCTGTTTAATACGGACTGTGAATGTTTTTATACCGTGGCCTGTCATGATAACCTCTTATAATTTAATGATTGTTTTTTCTTGCGTATTTTAATTTATATTGATATATCTTTATTGTCAAAAAATAGTTTTGGCCTGATAAGCGATTATAGGGGGCGTACGGAATGGGTAAGGAGTCGATTGAATTTCACAGTATAGACGATTCTGAAGTTGGGTCCGCAATCAGAAAAGCGTTTCGCGTTTCCGTGGAAGAAAAAAAAAATTATTCGGTTACGATAGACAGCAGAAAATACCCTCTTGCGGATATCGGCATAAAAGGTGTAAGTTTTTATATCAATTCGGCAGCGGAATTTCCGGTCGGCAAGGTGGTATCCGGGTTGGATCTGCAGCTTGGCAGCGAGCATATACAGAATTTGAAAGGGAAAGTGGCGCATGTGTCTGCAGATGGTGAAAAACAGTGGCTATGCGGTTTGATCTGGCTGAATCTCAAAGCGGATAAGAAGAAAGTGTTGTCGTCTGTTATACAGTCCCTGAAAGAGGAGGTGCTGGATAAAAACAGGAAAAGCGGGGGATAAACGCAGAGCGATCACGAATGGGTAAAAAAAAGAGACAAAATGTTATCGACCGTATCCTGGTAGACAGTTCAGCAGACAACACATACAGCGGACTTGAAAATCTGATTTACGGCAAACAGAAAGATGTTCTCAACAAAAAACCGCAGGGTGAAAAAAGAGACGATGTGCCGGCCGCACAAGCGTGGCCCGGAAACACAGCTGAAATGTCAGGCGGTCTAGAAAACAGAGTTGCGATTGACAGGCAGCTGTTAAGAAATACCGGGGCAGGGGGTCAGACAAGGTCTTTTGAAAAAAGGGCACGGATCAACAGAGAGCGTACTGCCGGATCAGGAAGTGCTCTGAAGAAAAATGAAGAGGAGGCGGTAGCGGTTACCAGAGAGGGAATTACGGTACAGTTGCGCGATTCAAATGGTAAACTCAAAGTAAAAGTTTTTTCGGGAAGAAGGCGGGTGATTTCAAAGGAAAAGCTTGCAAACATTGCTTTGGATGCTATTTTAAAAGAGCTAAACAAGGAGGGGTAGTGGCTGTCATTATTTGCCCTAAATGCGGTAAAGAGCACGAAGTAAAGGAGAGCATACTAAAAGAAAAGTTTTTGCTGAAAAAAACATTTATTGCTCGCTGTAAGGTCTGCAACAACCGATTTCCTGTTCAGTCGGACGACTATTATGAAGAGGAGGAGGCGGCGGCCAGAAAGGACAGATTCCGGAGCCAGAAAGCAAGAAAGATATGCATTACCTTAAGCAAGGGCGGTGTGGGCAAAACAACCACTGCTGTTAATTTGAGCGCAGGGCTTGCCCTGGCCGGATACAAAGTTCTTCTGGTGGACACCGATACACAGGGGCAATGCGCATACGTGCTGGGCCAGAAGCCGAAAGCCGGCGTGACAGAGCTTTTGACAGGGGAACTGAGTACGGATGAGATAGCCATTGACGCCCGGGAGAATCTCTCTCTTATTGCCGGCGGGAAATCCCTTGCCGGGATCAAGCGGATGATAACCCGGAAGAGTTTCGGCGGCGAGTGGACGCTTAGCGAAGCCATGCGGGAGATTGAATACCGGTACGATTATATTATTATCGATACATCGCCCGGATGGGACCAGCTCACCGTGAACGTGCTTTTTTACGCAACAGAGGTGCTCGTCCCCATGGCGCTTGAATTTATGCCGCTGCATGGTCTCTCTGAATTTATCAAGCGGCTCGGCTCTATTCAGCAGTACCGGAAGGATATCGCACTCAAGTACATTCTTCCGACCTTCATGGATACCCGGATAAAAGGACCGCAGCAGATTTTTTCACGAATCAAGAAACTCTATCCCGAATATGTGTGCAAACCGATCGGCTACAGCGAAAATCTGAGCGAGGCCCCTTCCTACGGCAAGACGATTTTCGAGTTTGCACCCGGCTGCAATGCCTCCATCGACTACAGGGAACTAGTCAGGCGCGTGGCCCGGGATGAGTCCCTTCTTCTGTAAGACAGGGCCGTCTTTATTCAAGATTGAACAGGATGTCGTTTTCCCTGTAGGCCTGTTCCAGTATTTCCTGGTGTTTTTTAACGTCATCTCCCAGCCGGTCAGTCACTTCGTTTAACAGATAAATAATCAGTGCAATCATGGATGTGGGACTTTCAAAGTAGGTGATTTTTTTCGGCTGTGCCACAAGTGCGTGATGGGCGAACTGTAAGAGCGGACACACGGTGCTGTCTGTGAGCACGATGATGGTCATCCCGAGCTGCCTGGCATATTTGCCCACCCGGATGAGTTCATTGGGGTACCGGGAAACAGCAATTATCACGGCCACGGAATTTTCAGGCGCCACTGTAAGCCAGTCGATTGATGTCCTGTCGCTGCCCTTGAGGATATTCACATCTTTTCGTATTTTTGTCATGGCCCACCCCATATAATAGGCGGAATGGTATGATATGCGGGATCCGATGATGTAAAGAGGACTTGTGTGACTCAGGCAGGAAATGATTCTTTCTGTTTCAGACGCGTCAATGGTTTCAAGCAGGGCTTTCAGATTGTTGATTTCCAGCATCACGGTTTTCTCCAGCGTATTTTCCCCGTTGACCTGTGTTAACCGTTTCCGCTCAACCAGGGAGAGCCCGGTATCAATATAATACCGCAGCTCATCTTTGAACGCTGTGTAGTTTCGATACCCGATCTGGCGGACAAACCTGACCACGGTTGCTTCACTGACCCCGCATTTTTCTGCAAGCCCTCTTGTCGTCAGAAAAACAGTTTTGGTCGGGTTGTCCACAATAAATTGCGCAAGGGCTTTTGCTTTGGGGGTAAGTTCAGATTGGTTCGCTTTTATTTTCCGGTATACGGCGTTGTCTGAAAAACTCATACGGCACCTGCAAAATTATATTTTTTTGTTGACAAGTTTTGTTACATATGAAATGAAAAAAGTCAACAGGCTTGTAAAGTTTATGCGCCTTAGTCAACGGCCACCCGCAAAGCGGGTGGCTTGGAATGCCGGCCGGATGCACAAAAACCGGTCGAAAAACAGTTGATCACAGAGAATGGATGACTAAAGGATGACACCGTTTCGCCCCAGGTTAACCCTGTCCGAGACAAAAACCGACTGGACCCATCCCACCATGATTAAATTCGGGGCGGGCAGAATCAAGGCGCTCCCGGAAATATGCTGGGAATACGGAATCTCTTCTCCGCTCCTGATTACGGACCATAAAATTTCAAAGCTCAATTTTGTAAAAAATATTTTAAAACGCAACTCTGAACAGAGCGTTTTTACAGCTGTTTTCTCCGAGATTTACGGCGAGCCCGATTTTCTGACGGTTAAAAAAGGGGCTGAAACCCTGCGGCAGGGCAGTCATGACGGCATCATCGCGATCGGGGGCGGCAGCGCACTGGATGCGGCAAAAGCGATTGCGCTTGCTTCTGCTGCAGGACCTTCCGGTATCTGGCGGTTTAAAGCCGAACTGCCCAATCCGCCCCCGGTTCAAAAAGAAATCCTTCCCATAATAGCCGTACCCACGACTGCCGGTACCGGTTCCGAAGTCGATGCCAATGCCGTGATAACGGATACGGATAACAGCCGGAAACAGAGTATCGCCCATCCCCGGCTTATGCCCGAAGTGGTGATTGCCGATCCGGTTCTGACCACCGGTTTGATACCCTATCTCACGGCCGCTACCGGTATGGACGCCCTTTCACATAATATCGAAGCGTTAAGCAGTCCGGTTTTCCATCCGGTTCTGGACGGCGTGTCTATCCAGGGCATATACTATATCAAAGAGGGGTTGCTGCCGGCTTTTCATCATGGAAAAAATCTTAAAGCCAGGGCGTACACGATGGCGGCTTCCATTATGGGGGCCATCGCATTTGAAAAAGGTCTTGGCGTCGGGCACTCGGTGTCTCATGCCATTGGCGGCATGTTCAAGGTGCATCACGGCCGGGTCATGGGGACCCTGCTGCCGTATGTGCTGAATTTCAACCGCAGCAGAACCAGAGAAAAAATTGAAAGAGTGGCCCGGTATCTTGACCTGCCGGGGCATGATTTTGATGCGTTCTTGAACTGGGTAGTGGAGCTGAAAATGGAGCTCGGGATACCGCCCAATTTGAAAGAACTCGGCATAAGAGCGAATCATATTCCTGATATCGCGCAAAAGGCGCTCAATGATGCAAATATCAGAACGAACCCTGTGCCGATGAGCCTGGACAGGGTCGAAAAATTGCTGCGGAAAGCCCTGAAAGGATAAGCACAAGGAGAAAATGGTTTTATGGAAAAACATATGAATACAAATCAGATTGAAAAATCAACGTCCCTTCTCGGGAAAGATACAGTCGACATGTTGCTGCAGGCACACAAGGATTCTTTGTGGATGCTTGAAAATCTCGGTGTGGGATGCAGCCAGGAGCAGATCGTTCAGGCATTCAAGCCGTATGAAGAGCAGGGCAGGGCGATCGTGTATGACGGCCGAATCTATATCACCGAAGATCTGACCCGGGAGCTGGTCTCAAAAT
Source organism: uncultured Desulfobacterales bacterium (assembly GCA_964478245.1). Lineage (GTDB taxonomy): Bacteria > Desulfobacterota > Desulfobacteria > Desulfobacterales > Desulfobacteraceae > CAYZHB01. Next base: position 5,128 of record CAYZHB010000133.1, read on the forward strand.
CACCGGGCATCGATGACTTTTTTCTGCAGAGAAACAGTTTCCTGATCGGCGGCACAGCCCCCTATATTTATGATGATGAAAAAGGTCAGGGCGGGCTTATCCCGACGGCGGCGGATGTGAAGAAGATCGCACAGATTGCGGAAAAGCACGACATTGTGGCCGGAATGGGGCGGGGAGTGAAACTCAAGGACGAAGTGGAACAGATCAACGTGATGGCGGAAAACTGCAGCAAGCCTTTGTACTTTGCCGCCACCAGTGATGCCGCCATTGAACGGGCCAGAGAGCTCCATGATACCCGGAAAAATCTTATGGTCGTATTCTGCCTTACGCGTCCGCCGCTTCAGGTGAACGAGAATTTTTCGGAAAGCTTTGTAAAGGTCGTGGAAAAAGGACTGCCGGTTTTTATCTCCGCCATGCCGCTTGCCGGGATAAGCGCGCCTTACTCTTACAACGGTGTGCTTTCAATGACCCATGCCGAGGTGCTGTTCGGCATTTGTGCCACACAACTCCTGAATCCCGGCACTATTGCCATCCACGCGGGTTTCCCCACCATAGCCGATCCAAAGAAAGAGTACAATCCGGATTACGGTACAAAAAGTCACCAGATGCTGAACATTCTTATGGCCCATCTCAACATGATGCTGGATCTGCCGACGATACAGAGCGGCGGAACGACCAATGAGGAGCACCCCACGGAGAAAGCGTTCGAGGATGCCAGAAGCGGACAGGCACTGGCTCTCAAATACGGATTTCATATGCTGCGGCATCCGTTTGCCTTTCTGAAGCAGCTCGTGGATTTTTCGTTTTACAAACTTGAAAAGGCCATAGAGATCGCCCAGTCAGTCACAGAAGCCGATGCCCCTGATTTTGAGATGCCTTCCTATGACGAACGCGGCTTTGAATCCATAAAGGAGCGCCAGCTCAGAATGTACATGGATGATCCGCTGACCACGTCCAATATGGGCAAAATTTTTGTGGATTGATTGTGTTTTTTCTGCTTGACATTTTGAAAGGAATTTATTTGAGTACTATATAAAAACAATAAAGTCAACCAATGAGACAGGAGGTGGAAGATGAGAGTTAAGGTTCCGATTTGCCCGGAGTGCAAAAAGGAATTGCCGGATGATGCCGTAAAGTGCCCGCACTGCCGTGAGGCCGTCAGCACGCCGAAACATATGGATATTTATTCCTGGCAGTGGTCTGACCGGTTCTTTCTTTTTTCGGTGATATTGCTTTTTTCAACTTTTTTTCTGCCATGGTTTCCGGGTAAATTTCTTTACCAGGATGAGCCTTTTTCCGCTTTTTACATGCTGCTGAACCTGTATGATCTGGAAGTGGACTTTCTCGCGTCATTCAATATCCTGAGGATGGCCCAGATGGTTCCCCTTTTTGCCATTATTGTCTTTTTCCTTGTCTACCTCGGGGAGAGACTGCAAAAAACCCCCTATCCCAACCTTTTCCTGCTGGTCATATTCCTGTTCGGCGCCATTCCTTTTTTCTTCAGCCATTTTTCAGCCTTTACGGCATGGTTTCTGACGGCCGTGTTTATCGGGGCGCTTGTCTACTACAATAAAAGAGGCATTTCCCACGGTTCTCTCAACAGAACGTCATACTACATGTTTTTCGTCTTTTTTCTGCTGTCGCTCTTTTTTTATCTGTTTCACCTCAGCCAGATGTTTTATATCAGACTCGAATCCATCAACATAAATGAAACATACGGATTCTGGAGCGCCTGGTTTATTGTAAGCGTGATGATCGTGGTTGCGTTTTTCCGGCACATGCGGTCTGTGGAAGACTTCTGGCTGCTTCTGGCGATTTTTCTGTTTTCCATAATTGCGTATTCCGCAGTGGTTGAACCCCTGTTTGTGTCGGGTGCGCTGCGCTGCTTTGCAGACAACTTCGGTAAAACAGGCGTTCAGATTGTTGCTCACTTGAAAATTGTGGCCATTGCACTCGGCATCGCCATTGTGGCCGGTGTGCCCCTGGGCGTCTATATCACCCGCCATCCGGCTGCGGCCAAGACCATACTGTACATCTCAAGTATTCTGATCACCATCCCCAGTATTGCCATGTTCGGTTTCATGATGCCGATCCTCTCCTCCATCGACAAGCAGTGGGATGCGGTTCAGGGAATCGGCATCGGAATGGTTCCGGCTGTAACAGCCCTGGCACTGTATTCGTTGCTGCCGATCATCCGGAACACCTACATCGCGCTCAAGAGTGTGGACCAGGCGATGATCGAGGCGGGTATCGGCATGGGCATGAAGAGCTTTCAGCTGCTATTGCAGGTGGAACTGCCCCTTTCCGCCCCCATCATAATGGCCGGTGTCCGGACGTCCGTGGTTATGGGAGTGGCAATCGCTGCGCTGGCCGCGTACATCGGTGCCGGCGGACTTGGTGATTTCGTGGTACAGGGGCTGCAGCGTTCCACCAACGCCTCGGTTATGGCCGGTGCGATCAGCATGGGGCTTCTGGCGATTATCAGTGACATTTTTCTGGAGAGAGCCGAGGACTGGGTGACGCCCACAGGGCTTAAAGTAAGACAGGCAATGGAATAAACCGGGAGGATTGAAAAATGAGTGTAATGCTGAAACTGGAGAAAGCAACAAAAATTTATCCGGGTAGCGATTTCAGGGCGGTGGATGAGCTTTCCTTTGAGCTGGAAGAGGGAGAGATCTGCATCCTTGTCGGACCTTCAGGATGCGGAAAAACGACTGCCATGAAAATGATCAACCGGCTTCACCCGATCACGGCCGGAAAAATTTATATTGACGGCCAGGATGTCACCAACATGGACACCATCAAGCTCAGACGGCGGATCGGTTATGTGATTCAGAATATCGGGCTTTTCCCCAATATGACCATTGCTGAAAATATCAGTGTCATACCGCATCTGCTGAAATGGGACAAAAACAAAATAAGGGAAAGAGTGCACGGCCTGCTTGAAATCGTCAATCTGCCGGCGGAAGAGTACAGGGACCGGTATCCGCGGGAGCTTTCCGGCGGGCAGCAGCAGCGGATCGGGGTGGCCAGGGGAATGGCCGGCGATCCCCCTATAATGCTGATGGACGAACCGTTTGGCGCGATCGATCCCATCAACCGGGAGCATCTTCA
>CAYZHB010000134.1:0-8100 GCA_964478245.1 uncultured Desulfobacterales bacterium
TGAATACGGCCTGCTCGGCCAGCATGCCCTCAAAGTCAAACCGGACGTACTGGCCGCCAAAAAGAAGGAGCTTCATATGGAATGACAGACACCTCCCGGCGACACGAATTCCCCGGCAGCCGGTTCAGGTTCGCGATCATTCAATAATGCTCTCTTTTAGCGCATCATAAGACCAGACGGGCAGCGGGAGATATTTGCCCGAATCCGGATCCAGTCGGCATCGGTAAGAGGCATAGGTGGCCTGCTGCTCCCATATCTGGTCCCAGCCTTTGACAAAATAGGTGCACGCGTCGTTAAAACAGACGTAAAAAAATTCATAGGGCCACGTGGAGGCTACGGGGACCCGCCATTTTTTCATTTCATGACCACAGTAGGGACATGACGGGGCTTTCGTTTCAATCATTTTTTCTCTCTCCTTTGGTTGTCTGGATCGCTCTGACGTAAACGCCGGCTGTAAAAGAGCAAACCGTTTTACAAAAGATCCATTAACTGGCGAATGGCCTTGTCAATCATCTTTTCTTTCCCTATCCGCTCATTGGCGGCAACCATGGCCGGCAGTGCACCGGTATTCCGGAACTTTCCCAAAGCGCCCCCGGCCCAGTTAACGATGTGGTGACTTTCATGTTCAAGAAGCCGCATCAGGAGATCGTATGCCCTGTCTCCCTGAATATTGCCGAGCACGGACACAATTCCGGTTTTTATGGGATCAAACGCCTTGTGTCTTGAAAATGCCGCTTCAATGTAAGGAATTATGCGTCCTCCCTTCTTTTCCAGATAATGCAGGCTGGCGCCGGACGCATAGGCGAATCCGAACATGGAAATGTCAATCAAACCTTCGACAGCGTTATCCGTATCAAATGCGGCCAGGATCTCCGGCACGAACAGGCCGGTCCAGGAGTAGCGGCACGCCAGCGGCAGCAGGTAAGGGATGCTTTCCGGGCCGGTGCCCTTAAGTTCGGCAAGCGTCCCCGCCAGGGCATTTTTCCGCAGCTCCAGCCCCCTGGCGTGTTTTTCAGGGAAAAGAGCGGCATCATCTGCTGTCCGGAGGCTCTGAACAAGGGATACGAGTTTCATGTCCGGTTCCGCAGGATAGCCGATGTGATAATCTTTGGCCTTGAGTGCCGCCCAGTATTTCTGCCGCCAGGTAAGCGGCGGATAGTAATATGACAGTGCCGGCCGGTCCGTCTCCGCATCCGCATCCGCATCCCGGTACCGGCCGTGTTCAATAAAATAGGCCTTTTCCGATTCAGCCGCCTTTAGCCGCTTTCTGCAGATCCGAACCGCCGCATCAAATTCTCCCCTGTAAATATTCGCGGTCGCCGCAATATCATGCAACCTGTCTTCATTGGGATATTTGCACAGCAGGTCCGATGCAAACCGGACAGATTCGACATACCGGCCTTTTGCCATCAGGCTGAACGCTTCGTCGATCAGGGTAATAAAGTTTTCCTGTCTCTCACGGGCCGCCCCTGCCTCTGTCTGTTTTTCCGTATGCGCCTGCACCGGCCGGTCCGCCTCCTGCTTCAGGAGACAGCAGTGCTTGTACTTTTTCCCGGAACCGCAGGGACACGGTTCGTTCCGGCCGATCCTGCCCCCGGATGCATCAGGTTTTTCATCCTCCCGGGGATACACATCGGCAAGCAGTTCATCCCGCATCTTCAGCAATTCCTGCCGGGTGATGCCCGCTTTCCCGGCAATCTCATCTGCATCACCGCCCTGAAGCAGTTTGAGCACAGGTGCCAGCCCCTCTTCCGTAATGGTATCAAATCCCGCCATATCTAATTTTTTCATAAAACCATCCCTTTCGACCCCTCCTCCCGGGGTGTCAGGTTTTAAGAGACCCGCCGGTCAGATATTGAAAATGTTGTCTGCAGGCACTGGAAAAACCGGCTGAAAAGCTATCGAAATCAAACCCTTTCTCTCCCAGGTAGCGGTTCAGTATTTCAGCCCGGAACAGATCCCATTTCTCCGGAATGTCTCCGGCCCGGCATATGGCGGCCAGTTCATCGTAATCCGCCTCCTTTGAAGCGAACACATACCCGTTTTCATACCCCTTATTGAACCAGTTTCTATCACCTTCCATACCAACACCGTCCCTGTTTCAATTGTTCTTCCTTCTCTGACGGCTGCTGTTTCAGCAGCGACTGCCCGCAAAGCAGTCCTCCCGGGATACGGGCAATTAACAGCCGCATGAATTGCCAGATTCATGCGGCTGCATTTGGAGATGTCTGCATGGCATTACACAGGACACCTAACCAGCTTTTTTGTTTTCAGTTTCAACAAACCCCCGGCCGTCCGACACTCACATACGCCTCTTTCCGGGCCCCGTGGTCCGAACGGACCCGGAAATCATCAGGATTCAGCATATGAATGCCGTTCTTATCAAACTTTAACAGCCGATAGGACGATATTTCCTCCTGATTGTCGATGATTTCATCACTCAATGCGACCAGATCCGGCACGGCATTTATATGGGTCTCCACTGTAGCCCGAACCTGGGACATGTCCGGCCGATCGGGATTTTTTTTCAACCCGGCCAGTATCACCTCGGCCAGTTCATCCGATTTAAACCGTACAGGAAAAACCGTTGCGTAAATTTCCGTCACACAAGTAATTTTGTCTTTATCCGGGCTCTTCATTCTGAGTGCTCCTTTATGTTGCAGGACAGGCAGCGTCAACACTCACCCGCGAACAGAGAGATATATCTGCAGGTGCGGTGCCGGGCACCTGCAGATGACAGCCCCTTTCTACATCCCGACAACCTCTTTTATATCCACTAGATGTATGATGGGTCTGGTGAGCATGGTGAACTCGTCTTTTTCCGCATCGTAAACAGAATTCACAAACACCTTTCCCCATTTGTCTTCGTCCATTTTCTTGAAATCGGAACGGTAATAATAGCCCGGCCAGCGGGTTTCTTCGCGGTACAGCTTATGACGTGTATGGCTTTCCGCGATCTGAACGCGGTGGACGTTCTCCCAGCACCGCATCAGTTCATGCAGATTTCTGGCGGCCAGCTTCGACAGATCCTCTTTCAGAAGCTTCATCAGGTCAAGTGCGATATTCAGTGTGGCGGCACTGCATGTATACATGGTGCCCCAGCCGGCAACGTATTCGTCCATGATTTTGTTGAGACGGAAAATGGCCATTTTGGGGGTGATGTAATTGGGATTCACCTCTTCGACCGGCATATCGTATTTTTTCGTGGTCGTTCCCAGCGTGGTGTAATTCTTGTGGGCTTCATAATGTTTGATGGGCAGGAGGATGTCCTCTTTCAGCTTTTCCACCTCTTTTTCGTCGATTTCGGGCATATCCGGATTTTCCACGCAGTATTTTACGGCGGACTTGGCCGCTATCCGGCCTTCCGTGAAAGAGCCGGAGGAAAATTTATGACTCGAAATCCCGACCGCGTCTCCGGCGGCAAAAAGCCCCTTCACCGTGGTCATGCGGTTATATCCCCAGAAATATTCGTTTCTGGATTCGTCGGTCTGGATATCCTCGGGACCGCTTACCCATGCACCGGACGCACCGGAGTGGGAGCCGATAAAGTAGGGCTCGGACGGCATGATTTCCGAAGGGCCCTCCTCCGGGAACACATCCTTTGCCGCCCAGAGAATCGCCTGGCTGATGGTCATATCCAGAAAATCCTCCCATGCTTCGGCTTCCAGTTTTTTCATCTCTTTCTTATACGCCTTTTCGTCCGGCGCCTTTTCCGCGAGCTTGGCAATGGCTTTGTCCGTATGAATCAGTATGGGGCCATCCCCTTTTTCATAACATTCGATCATCATCAGGTGATTCCTGAGACAGGTGGGAATCGGTTTGACCTCCCCGTAAGGGGGCCATTTGTGGAGTTCTCCGCCCTCTGCCAGACCTTCCGCCATGTAGTTAAACCCGGTCGCCGAGGTGGCCATGGCCTTGAAAAGCAGGAACCATGCGCCGACCGGGCCGTACCCGTCCTTGAACCTGGCCGGGATGAAGACAACCTCCTGGGATGTCATCTCCGCACCGGCGGTCGTGGTCAGGTAAGAACTGGAACCGGCGTTCCACGGCGGATACCAGGCCCTGCCGAGCCCTTCACCGGTGGAACGCGGCCTGAACACATGCACCGCACCGCCTGCGCAGACAAGACAGGCCTTGAACCTGAAAATATAAATTTCCGATTCCCTGACACTGAAACCGATGGCGCCGGCGACCCTTTTCCTGTCGTTTTTGTCCAACAGAAGCCGGACCACAAACACACGCTCGATGATATTGTCCATGCCGACCGCGTTTTTCCCGGCCTCCGACACAATGGCCTTATACGATTCCCCGTTGATCATGAGCTGCCAGCGTCCCTCATGAACATAATTTCCGTCCGCATCTTTCCAGATGGGCAGACCGAAGCCCTCGAACATGTGAACAGAGCCGTTTACATGCCTGGAGATGTCCATCACCAGGTCATCCCGGCAAAGTCCCATCAGGTCCTGGCGGACATAACTCAGATAGTCAACCGGTGTATTTTCTCCCTGATACTGGTTGATCGCGGAAAGGCCCATACCCACGGCACCGCTCCGTTCCATGGCGGCCTTGTCCACAACAGTAATTTTCACGTTATTTTCCCTGGCCCAGTGGGCCCCTTCAACGCAGGCGCCGCACCCGGCCATACCGGGACCGATAATCAAAAAGTCGGTTGACACCTCGACCGTCTTGAATTCTTCCATTGTCTTACACCTCCTTTAATCGCCTAATGTCCAGAGCTTTTCAGCTTCCAGTGATGCGGGTTCCGTAAACAGCAGCTCATCATCAAGCGTTCCCGGCCCGGTGCCAAAACCACCATCGGGTTTGGCATCGCCTTCTGCCGTGGTTCTGATGGGAAATTTGAACCGCTTGATGGTACCCCCCCTGAATTTAACCGTCCACATGATGTCTTCGGTTCCCCGAAGCGGCACCACACTTGCCCCAAGCGGCGTAAAATCGGCATAACCTCTGACCTCGATCGCCTGGCTGGGACAGATTTTGACACAGTTGTAACACTCCCAGCACATATCCGGTTCCGCATTGTAGGCTTTCATCCGTTCCTCATCCAGCACCATCAGGTCGTTGGGACAGATGTAAAGACATGCGGTAACTTCCCCGCCTTTACAGCCGTCACACTTTTCATCAATGACAAAACTAGGCATTGCACCCTCCTTTACCCTTTTCTACATTACCATCCATTTCCCTGCGACATCCTTTAATTCCTCTACCAGACAAGCGTATCATGTTGTTTCCAAAACAGAACTGCGCTCCCTCGCGCCGCGTTTCAGTTCAGATCCAAACCACCCGTTTTACCGGTCGTACAGAGCCACGTGGAAAAACGAAAACAGGCTTTTCTGTCACATGTGCAAGTCATATACCATCTGTCTTAATATGACGTATCAAATTCCAACATGCTGATAACACGTTATATTCTTTTATGACCATCCGACATCTTCCAAATTTCTGGACCACAGAAACGGTGCAGAATACAGAAAAAAACTAAACCAAAAGAAACAATTTTACCCCTTTCACAGCAACGCGCCGGGATTTCTGTTGTTACGGGTCTGCAACGATAAACGGAAGCACGGCCTGCCAACTTAAGGCAACCAGCCAAACCGGATCACAGGCCGATTCTTTGCCGAAAACATTTGACGTTCATGCAAAACATTATTATATATAGATTTAGCATGCATAATGATGATTACTATATGTCGCTCGCCATCAGGGAAGCGCTTAAAGCCGAAAAAATGGGCGAGGTACCGGTCGGCGCGGTCCTTGTCAGCCGGGAGGAAAAGATTATCGGATACGGTCACAACCAGCCCATATCCCTGTGTGATCCCACGGGTCACGCCGAAATACTGGCGCTGCGCATGGGAGCGAAAAATGCGGAAAACTACCGGCTGCCGGATACCACCATGTACGTCACGCTGGAACCGTGCATCATGTGCATGGCAGCGATCATTCATGCAAGGGTGCGGAGACTCGTTTTCGGGGCCTCGGACGAAAAGGGGGGCGGGGCCGTCTCCCTTTACAACCTGCCGGGGGACAGAAGGCTGAATCACCGGGTTGACATCACGGCCGGCATATTCAGAGAAGAATCGCAAAAGGTTTTGAAAAATTTTTTTAAAAATAAAAGGAGCACACAGTGTCAAATGTAGTTGTTGTCGGTACCCAGTGGGGGGATGAAGGCAAAGGGAAAATAGTGGATCTTTTAAGCAGGTATTCTGACTATGTGGTGCGGTTCCAGGGAGGAAACAACGCAGGACATACAATGGTCGTGAACGACAAGCAGATCATCAGCCATCTGGTCCCTTCCGGGATTATACAGAAAAAAAAATGTTTTATCGGAAACGGCGTTGTTGTCGATCCGGTGGTGCTGATAAAGGAGATAGATTACCTTTCTGAAAACGGGATCGATGTCTCTTCTGAAATGCTCAATATAAGCAGCAGGGCCCATATCATCATGCCCTACCACAAACGCATAGACGCTGCCAGAGAAGAAAAAAAGGGCGACGATAAAATCGGCACCACCGGGCGGGGGATCGGCCCCTGCTATGAGGACAAGGCCACAAGAAGGGGCATCCGGTTTGCCGACCTTATGGAGGAAGCCCTTTTCGGGAAACGGGTGAAAGCGATTCTCGATGAAAAAAATTTTTACCTTGAAACCTATTTCAAGAGCGGCACCATTGATCCGGACGAGGTAATCGCGCAGTTCGAAGGTATCAGGAAACGTCTCGCCCCATATATTGCCGATGTGTCAGTGCTCCTTGAGACGGGCATCAGACAGGGGAAACACATCCTTTTCGAGGGGGCCCAGGGCACCCACCTTGACCTGGAACACGGGACTTACCCCTTTGTTACCTCCTCCAGTACCGTGGCCGGCAATGCCGCCTGCGGGTCAGGCCTCGGGCCGAAAAATCTCGATGACATCCTCGGCATCGTAAAAGCGTACACGACGCGTGTGGGAGAAGGCCCCTTCCCCACGGAACTTTTTGATGACACCGGCGCGGAAATTCAGAAAAGAGGGGCCGAATTCGGGGCCACCACCGGCAGGAAAAGACGCTGCGGCTGGCTCGACATGGTGATGCTGAAAAATGCGGCAAGGCTCAACAGCCTCACGGGACTCACGATTACCAAGCTGGATGTGCTTGACAGCCTGGACGAGATCAGGATATGTACGGGCTACAAATACCGGGGAGAGATTATCAACAGCTATCCACCGAGCATTTCGGTCTTAAAAGAGTGTGCACCGGTCTATGAAACCCTTCCCGGCTGGAGGGAAAACACCTCAGGTGTAAAGCATTTCGACGACTTCCCGGAAAAGACCAGACAGTACCTGAAACGGATCGAAGACCTCTCCGGCGTTAAAATTAAAATCGTGTCTGTCGGTCCGCAGAGAGAAGCCACAGTGATAAAGGAAAACATTTTCTGATTGACAAATCCGTCAATTGGGTTTATTTTTCCAAGTCGGTTATCTTGTCGGGGCGTGGCTCAGTCTGGTAGAGCACAGCGTTCGGGACGCTGGGGTCGAGTGTTCGAATCACTCCGCCCCGACCAGGTTTCACACATTCAAGAGTCAACGACCACCCGCGAAGCGGGTGGCTTGAAGTGTATGCATTCGCATACAGAACAAAACACGTAAGTATTTCAATCGGTGACGGTTGTAACCGGGAGCACAGCCCCCGGTTTTCAACAACCAATAAATTTTTGGGTGTTTTGGTACGCAAACCCCAAAGCCCGAAATCATTTCACTTTTTCCCCATCTCCATGCCGGTGGCCGTGATCGGCAGACCGGTCACCATGTGAGAGGCAATCTGCCGTTCTTCCGGATTGCCGGCATCGGAAACAAAGGACAAGATCGCTTCCCGGGGTTTTATCCTGCCGGATATCCGATTCCTGTCCGCACCTGAACAGATATCCGGCTGTTCCAGAAAAAAAATGATCAAATGATCAAAAATCGCTTGACAACCCGCCGGTCTGCCATTATTATTATAGTCAAATGACCATAAAATATGGTCTGAAGCGGTATAGTCAACAACCACCCGCAAAGCGGGTGGCTTGAAGTTCCGGCCACAGGCCGGAAGAACAAAAACACGTCAGTGT
>CAYZHB010000135.1:0-7960 GCA_964478245.1 uncultured Desulfobacterales bacterium
GTTATGAGCCCGACGAGCTACCAGACTGCTCCACCCCGCATCAACCAATATATAATGTTATATCCTGACTGCTCGATTGTCAAGATATAGTTTAAAAAATTTATCAAAATTATTTGATCGTCACCCGGTGCCGTGCCGATTTTTTTCAAGTGCGGCGGAAAGCTCATCAGCAGAGGCGGTTGCCGTGCCGATCTTGCCGACGACGATGCCGGCCGCGGCGTTTGCCGCTGCGGCACTCTCCCTGAAAGAGGCGCCTGCGGCAAGGGCGATTCCCAGAATTGAAATCACGGTATCGCCGGCACCGGAGACGTCGAATACCTGCCGGGCTTCCGACCGGATCCGGCAGGGCGGCTCTTCTCTGCTGAAAAGCGCCATCCCCTCCTTACCGCAGGTGATCAGGAGTTTTCCAAGATTGATCTGCGACAGCAGCCTTTCGCCTGCGGCAAAAAGGTCTTCCCGGGTTTCAATGTCAATACCGGAAGCAAGCGCCGCCTCTCTTTTGTTGGGGGTAAGGACCGTCACATTTTTATACTTGGAAAAATCCAGGCCTTTGGGATCGGCCATGACAAAGATGCCCCGCTTTTGAGCAGCCGAAACGGCGGAGATCACGATCTCCCGGGTAACAAGTCCTTTGCCGTAGTCCGAAAGAATAATCAGGTCGGCTGCATCCGCTTTCTGTTCGAGAAGGCGCTTGATCTTTTCAAAGGTGGGCCGGCCTATCTCCTTCTTGATTTCCTTGTCAATCCTTACCACCTGCTGGTTTGAGGCGATAACCCGGGTCTTTTTCGTGGTGGGCCTGTCCGGCTCGTTGACGATACCATCCGTTTCCACACCGAGCGCGCGGAATTTTTCAAGCATCAGGGCACCGGCAGCGCCTGTGCCGGAGGTGCCGATAACCGAAACAGCGGCTTTCATGGACACGAGATTGTTGATGACGTTACCCGCCCCGCCCAGGGTATGGCTCTCCCTTTCCACGGCCACTACGGGAACGGGCGCTTCCGGTGAGATCCGTTCCACCTCTCCCCACAGGTATTCATCGATCATCAGATCTCCCACCACGAGGACACGGATATCCCGGAACTGTCTTATATCAAGCATACCCACTCATCTCACAGAAAGGTCCGGATCATCTCCTTGAGTTCCCGGTAGTTTCGGGTGACGGGAAGCGAAGGAAAATCCGCTGTCACGGCATCGGGGGGATTGAAAAGAAACCCGTGATCGGCCGCCAGCAGCATATCCGTGTCATTGTAAGAATCACCAAAAGCGATGACCCGGTATTTCAGGCCCTTGAATGCTTTGACCGCCTGTTTTTTCTGGCTTTCCTGCCGGATGTTGTAGTCGACTATCCTGCCGTCATCCGCAACGGTCAGGCTGTTGCAGAGCAGCGTCGGATAGTTCAGCTTCTTCATTATGGGTTTGGCAAACTCCTCAAAGGTGTCGGAAAGAATGATGATCTGGGTTTGCTCCCGTATCCAGTCAAGTACGTCCACCGCACCGTCAAGGGGATCCACACTGGCGATGACATCTCTTATGTCATGGATGGTCAGGCCGTTATCCGCCATTATGGCAAGCCGCTTCTGCATCAGGATATGGTAATCACTGATATCCCGGGTGGTCAGTTTCAATTCTTCAATACCGGTTTTCAAGGCAACCTGGATCCAGATTTCCGGCACAAACACCCCTTCCAGGTCGGAACATAACAAATTCATATTTCTTTACTCTCCGTGGTTGTCCTCGATTCTTATCAGAACAGGTTTGTCAGGGATAGCGGCAAGATCCGATATCCGCTCTATGGCACCAAGCACATTTTCTTCTTTTGCCGTATGGGTGATCATCACGATGGGAACCGTGCCGGTGGCATTTCTGCCCTTTTGATGAACCGATTCGATACTGATGCCGAACTCCCCGAGAACGCCTGAAATTTTTGACAGCACCCCCGGCTGATCCTTCGCGCCGAACCGCAGGTAATACCGCGTATAAAGATCTTTCATGGGCTGAATTGACGCCGCTTTTATATTCTCTTCCGGATACCCCAGAATCGGTACCCGCCTTTTCGCCCCCACCAGTATGTTTCGTGCGATGTCGGCAATATCGCTTACCACCGCACTTGCCGTGGGCATCATGCCCGCCCCGTGCCCGTAAAGCATGGTCTGGCCGGTGGCGTCGGCATTGACGGCCACCGCATTCATCGCTCCTTCCACGTATGACAGGGGATTTGAAAAGGGAATCATGGTAGGATGCACCCGTGCCTCGATACGGCCGCCGCACACCTTGCTTATGGCCAGAAGCTTGATAACGTAACCAAAACCGCGGGCGAACCGGATATCCATGGGTTTTACATCGGTAATGCCCTCCACATGGATGTCGTCAAGATTTATATCGATGCCGTGGGCAAGAGCGTTCAGTATGGCAAGCTTGTGGGCGGTATCGGCCCCCTCTATGTCCAGGGCGGGATCGGCCTCTGCAAAGCCTTTCTCCTGAGCCGTCCCGAGGGCAGCCTCAAAAGAGACCCCCTCGTTGGTAATCTGGGTCAGTATGTAGTTGCAGGTACCGTTCAGAATGGCGAATATCGAACTGATGTGATTGCCGATAAGGGATTCCCGGATGGTCTTGATAATGGGCATGCACCCGCCGGTACTCGCCTCGAAGGCGAGATCGGTCTGTCTGTCGCGGGCGATTTTCACAAGTTCGTTGCCGAAAGCGGACAGGAGCGCCTTATTGGCCGTCACCACATGTTTACCGTTTTCAAGGGCCTCGATGATCAGCTCCTTTGCAGCCGTCCGGCCGCCGATGAGTTCCACGACGATATCGATATCGGGGTCATTCACTATTCTGCTCGAATCGGAAATCAGCACCCCCTCTTCAAGAGACACCGGCCGCTCTGTTTCCGTATCGATATCGGATATGTACTTTATCTGAAGCCGGGCACCGGTTCGCGATTTTAAGAGATCCGCTTTCCCGGTCAGTATCCCGGCCACTCCGGTGCCGACCACGCCGAATCCCAGGATGCCGATATTGATGGTCTTCATTTTAAAAACGACCCCCAGATTAAATGCTTTAAAAGTTAAGTTATATACAATATAAAGGAATGAATGTCAAAAAAGGTTTGCCCTTTTTGCAAAATAAAATTTGTGGTATGATCGGTGTGGAAAAAGAAACCCATAGGAAGGTAAAACAAGATGAATGATTCGATGACGTATGCGGGTGCCGGAGTCGACATTGACAAATCCACAGCCCTTGTTGAAAAAATCAAGCAGCTGGCCAAAAAGACGAATCGCAGAGGCGTGATGGGAGAAATCGGCGGATTCGGCGGCCTTTTTTCCCTGAACCTCACCGACATGTCAAACCCGGTGCTTGTCAGTTCCACGGACGGGGTGGGAACAAAACTGAAAATCGCGTTCCAGATGGACAAGCATGACACCATCGGTATCGATCTTGTGGCCATGTGTGTCAATGACGTACTGGTCCAGGGGGCGAAACCGCTTTTTTTCCTTGACTACCTCTCAATGGGGCGCCTTGACAACCGTACCGCCGAATCCATCGTCAAAGGGATTACAGACGGCTGTATCGCGGCGGAATGTGCCCTTATCGGCGGAGAGACCGCGGAAATGCCGGGAATGTACAAAGAGGGGGAGTACGATCTGTCCGGTTTTTCAGTGGGCATTGTCGACAATGCGAAACTGATTGACGGCTCCAATATCCGGAACGGACACAAACTGATAGGGCTTTCATCAAGCGGCATTCACAGCAACGGATTCTCGCTTGTCCGAAAAATATTTTTCGAAAAGTGCGGATACGATGTCAACACCAGACTGACGGATCTCTCCGGGACGCTTGGCGAAGAGCTGTTAATCCCCACAAGGATTTACACTTTTGCCGTTTTAAACCTGCTCAGGGACCTGCCGGTACACGGCATGGCCCATATAACCGGCGGGGGACTTGAAGAGAACATCGCCAGAATCATTCCGGGTGCCTGCAAAGTGATAATTGAAAAAGACAGCTGGGACATCCCGCCGATCTTCAATATTATCCGGCATGAGGGACCTGTATCGGATCATGAAATGAACCGCACATTCAACAACGGTATCGGCATGGTGCTGATCGTGCCTTCAGAATCAACCCAGGAGATCATGGACCGCCTGGCCGTCATGAATGAAACCGCGTACATCATCGGGGAAGTGGCATCAAGAGCGCCCGCCGATGCACCCGCCCAATGGGTGTGAGCCTTTTTCAGCGCCATGATTGTCCTGGGTATCGAGTCCTCGTGTGACGAAACAGCCGCGGCCGTGGTGGAAGACGGCAGGCGTATCCGGTCTTCGATCGTGGCGTCCCAGACAGAAGCCCATCACCGGTACGGGGGCGTGGTGCCGGAAATCGCTTCCCGTATGCACGTGGAAGCGATCGTACCGGTGGTGGAATCGGCCTGCCGGGAGGCAGGGATCACAAAGGACCGGATAGAAGGCGTGGCCGCCACCCGGGGCCCCGGGCTTATCGGCGCGCTTCTGGCGGGATATGCCTTTGCCAAGGCCTTTGCCTGGGCCAGAAGGATAAAACTGGCCGGGGTGAATCACCTTGAAGGCCACATCTGCTCTGTTCTTCTGGATGACAACCCGCCCGGGTTCCCGTTTATCGCGCTGGTGGCCTCCGGCGGGCACACCAATATATACTGTGTGACCTCGCCGGACAGTTTCGAGCTGATGGGGCAGACAAGGGACGATGCCGCAGGCGAAGCGTTTGACAAAGTTTCCAAAATGATGGGACTAGGCTATCCCGGCGGGGCGGTGATTGAAAAACTCGCCGAAAAAGGCGACCCCGACAGCATCCCCTTTCCCCGGACGTATCTTGAAAAAGAGCGCTTCGACTTCAGCTTCAGCGGTATCAAAACCGCTGTGCTGCGGTATGTAACGGAAAACCGCGCGGTACTGGATGCATGCAGGGCCGATATTGCCGCCGGATTCCAGGCGGCCGTGTTTGACATGTTAAAGGAAAAACTGTTCAGGGCCGCCGCCTGCAAGGGATGCAGCCGGATCGCCGTAACCGGCGGCGTCGCGGCCAATGCACGTTTTTTACAGGTTCTCGGCCGCCAGGCGGAAAAAGAAGGCATGACCCTTTTTGCCCCGCCCAAGTCGTTATGCGGCGACAATGCGGCGATGATCGCCGCCCGGGGACACCGGATGCTTCTAAACGGGGATGCGGCCGAGCTTTCCCACGACGTGTTTTCAAGGGACCGGCCAGGGTAAAATGCAGTCGGGCGGCCTTTCCTTCGGGCTCACAGGTAGGCGGCCTTTTTTTCGAGGATCCTGTCAAAAGACGCCGCGCCAAGCGCGCTGAAGGCCTTATCCCCCTCCATAAGAACCGTAAGCTCTCTGAGCATGTTTTCGATATCGCGCTTTTTGTGGCAGATGAGGGCGATATCGATCTGTGATCTTACAATCTGCCGTGCCCAGACAGAGGTCTCTTGTGCCACCGCTTTCATGTTCAGATCATCCGTGATCACAAGGCCTGAAAATCCCATCTTCTGCCGCAGAAGACCGTCGGCGATCCGCGGGGAAAGGCTTGCCTGCCAGTCCGGGTCCAGTGCGGTGTACAGGATGTGGGAAAGCATGATACCCGAGACCCCTGATTGAACCGCCCGGACGAACGGGATGAGGTCTTCGCTCTGAAGCACCGCCTCATCCACCGCGACCTCGGGGAGTACCTTGTGGGAATCGGCCGTGGTCCGGCCGATCCCGGGAAAATGTTTGGCTACCGCCATCACGCGGTTCTCCTGCAGGGTTTCGATAACCCGGCAGCCGAGTGCGGCCACATCTTCGGGTGATCCCGGAAACACTCTTTCCTGCATCACACCGTTGCTTCCCGGCGGCACCACATCCATGACAGGGGCCAGGTTCATGTTGATGTGCAGGTTTTGAAGCTGGGCGGCCTGGGCGGAAGCCAATTCACGGGCCGCTTTCCGGGTGCTTATGGACGGATTGCCGGAGAATTCCTCAAAAGGCGTTTTAAGCCTGGCCACCTGCCCGCCCTCCTGGTCGATGGCGATAAAAAGCGGCGGGAGAGCGTGTTCCGCCGCGAACGCCTGGATATCCCGGCAGAGGCTTTCAAGTTGTTCATGGGATTTGATGTTGCGTGAAAAGAGGATGACCCCGCCGATTTTCAAATCGGCAATGAGGTGCGCAAGCTCCCTGTTGAAACGGGTCCCGCTGAATCCGGCCATCACCTTCTGGCCGGCAGCGGTTTGAGGGGAAAACGTAAAATTTTTCATTTATCGACTATTTTCTTGACTTACCTTTCCATTAAATTTAAAAAGGGCTTTTTTAACCGTTAAGAAACAGATACCATGAAAACAGACACTTTAAAATCGGATTTTATACTTTTCATTGTCGCCTTTATCTGGGGACTGGCGTTTGTCGCCCAGAGGGCGGGCATGGAGCACATCGGCCCGTTCACGTTCAACGGCATCCGCTTCTTTCTCGGGGGGATCTCACTTTTTCCGTTTCTCCTTGTCCTCAACAGAAAAGAGAGAACAAGCATCAAAGAGAAAATGAAAAAAAAGAGCGAAAGACGCGCCCTTTTAAAAGGAGCCCTGATTGCAAGCATTTTCCTTTTCGGGGGCATATCGTTCCAGCAGGTGGGCCTTGTGTACACCACCGCCGGAAAAGCCGGTTTCATCACCGGGCTGTATGTGGTTTTCGTGCCGATACTCGGGTTTGCCTTTAAACAGGACAAAACGGATCTGTTTACATGGATCGGGGCGGTGCTGGCCGCCGTGGGCATGTATTTCCTGAGTGTGACCGAACAGTTCACCATCAGCTTCGGTGATTTTCTCGAACTTCTCTGCGCCGTCTGTTTTGCCGCCCACGTGATTGTCATCGGCAGGCTCTCCAAAAAGTTTCATACGGCCCATCTCGCCTTTTTACAGTACATGCTCTGTTCTGTTGTCAGTATGATTGTCGCCCTTGTTTTCGAGGAGATTTCCGGTGCCGGGATCGTTAAGGCGGCGATTCCGATCTTTTACGGCGGCGTGTTCTCCGTGGGGATCGCCTATTCCCTCCAGATCTACGGCCAGAGAAAAAGCCCCGCCGCTCATGCCGCCATCATCCTGAGCATTGAAGCGTTCTTTGCGGCCCTGGGCGGCTGGATTATACTCGGGGAAATTCTGTCCGGACGGGGCCTGCTCGGCTGTGCCCTCATGCTGACCGGGATGATGATCTCCCAGCTTTTCAAAAAAAGGGGGGCAAACGTGCCCACCGGATAAATCTGTTCTAACTGAACAGTCAATTGAAAACCTCTATGCCCATATGCTATACTGATTGGCAGCAGGGGAATTGCCCCTGTTTAAAACCAACCAGTCAAGGCAAGGTGTTTTATGAAAAGTCAAGAGTGCATAGAAATTGAAAACAGATACGGGGCCAAAAATTACAAGCCCCTTGATGTGGTGATTAAAAAAGGCCGCGGGGTCTGGGTATGGGATATGGAAGGCAACAAATACATGGACTGCCTGGCCGCCTATTCCGCGGTAAACCAGGGACACTGCCACGAAAGAATCGTGGCAAAGCTGCAGGAACAGGCCGCACAGCTCTGCATCACATCGCGGGCCTTCCGCAACAACCAGCTCTCCCTTTTTTACAAGGAAATCTGTGAGCTGACAAACTCCCACATGGTGCTCCCCATGAACAGCGGGGCGGAAGCGGTGGAAACCGTTATAAAAGCGGTGCGCAAATGGGGATACAAGGTAAAGGGAGTACCGGAAAACCAGGCGGAAATTCTGGTCTGCGAAAACAATTTTCACGGCAGGACCCTGGCCATTATCGGGTTCAGCACCCAGGAACAGTACAAGGAGGGCTTCGGCCCCTTTACTCCCGGCTTCAAAGCCATCCCTTTCGGGGATGCAGACGCCCTTGAAGAAGCGATAACGGAAAACACGGTCGGTTTCATGGTGGAACCCATCCAGGGCGAGGCC
>CAYZHB010000136.1:0-7916 GCA_964478245.1 uncultured Desulfobacterales bacterium
TTGAAACACTGACGTGTTTTTTTCCGGCCTATGGCCGGGCTCGATAGAGATGCGACTGCATACGCGCCAAGCCACCCGCTTCGCGGGTGGTCGTTGACTCTGTGCCGTCATCCCGGATTTGGCGCTGGGAACACGGGCTGTCCATGAAGTGGCATGTTTTTTGCTTTAACAAATTTGACAAAACGGTAACGTGTCCATGGCGATATGGAGAACACATACGCTGAAGGACGCGAAGCGATAAGGACGCAACCGATATACCGACATATGATTTCGACATAAGGAGAAAAATCATGAGTATTTCACCTTTGAATCCGGCAAACGTCAACCAGCTTTACCATAAATTCAACCCGTATAAAGCACTGAATGAAAACCAGATACAAATCTGGAACGACTATTTTGTGCAGGCGAATACACACGCGGAAAATACCGATTCAGCGAACGGAAATTCCTTTTCAGCCGCTTCCGTTGACAGCACCCATACCGACAACACGGATGATCCGCACAAAGTCGCGCCCCCCTTTGAAAACAGCCTTGAAGAACCCAAACCATTGCCGGGAAAAGATTTCAGCAGTTTCAGCATTCAGGAGGACGGGCTTGAAGAGACGGTTTCACGGGCATTGGAAAATCTTGATGACGATTCCGTCATCACCGAAGAATGGCTGACAGACAACCCGCCTGCCGCCCAGATGATTGCCGACAATAAAATTCTCACGGATTATTTGAATGACAACCCCGACGCCGCTGAAGAATTTATCGCCGGAAAAGCGGAAGGCCAGGCTGTAATAGAAGCGGCAATAACGGACAACCTGTTGAGGAGAGCGGTCGAGCAGCTTGACCAAGAGACGCCCATAACTGAAGAGTGGCTGTCTGACAATCTGGACATCGCCGGTTTAATCGCCGACAAAACCGGTTTTGCGGATTATCTGAATGAAAATACGGAACAGGCGCAAGCCCTGATGGAAGAGACGGAAACAGTCAAGGATATTCTCAAGGATATGTTTGAAGAGCAAGTGATCAGCAATGTCGCCAATTTTTTTGACGGGTCCTCTTCCGTCACCGAAGAGTGGATGAATGAAAATTTCGGCACCACCCTTTTTCTTTCAAATCATCCGGGCTTTTCCCAGTATTTGAGCAGCAATCCGGACCAGGCGGAAAATTTCGTGGACACGACTTCCTGACGGCAGAACTCTCAGTCGCCCGACACCCCGGCTTTTCCGACTTGAAGCAGGGAGTGATCCACCTTGAGGGAGCGTCGCTCAAAAAACCTTTTCTCAACTGCAGCGGTACGCTCACATAGCAGACAAGCGAGTCAAGCAAGGCGGCAACGTTGCCGGAAGCGTTATAGAAAAAGCGATGCCGGAGGACGACTCGGTGTTGTTAACCTGAAATGAAGCAGCCGGTTAAGAACACCGATATTCCGTGGTGTTCAAGAAATCAATATCATTGACCGGTATATTGATTGGTGTTTCCTTCTCACCGTGTTTTATTGCTTTAATAACATCCTTGCTCAATTTTCGAATTTCTTCAGGCGGCAGGCCTTTAAACCCGGCATAAAAAAGACGAATTAGGCGATCATTCGCTTTATCTATGATCTGCTTTTCATGCTCCCACCTTGAAAGGGTTGATTTGTTAATACCGAGATATTCAGCAAAGGCTTTTGCGCTAAGGCCTGCATTCTTTCTTAAATATTTAACCTCTTTACCTGTCAGACTGTTCTTTTTTTTAATCAAAGCAAGGGCAATCACCTGGTTCACTTTAATAATGGAGGGAATAGAGGCAAAAAACTCTCCGCATGAACATCTATAAACCATGACTTTATTTATATAAACATTATCAAGGCCTGATTCTGTGTAATTGTAGACTTCTTTGGCTCCGTTCATTGTTGATCCACATTCATCGCACTTCATAATCCCTCCGATCAGTCAACGACCTCCCGCGAAGCGGGTGGCCTGGAGTGTATGCAAATGCATACAAAACAAAACACATAAGTGTTTCAATCGTTGACGGTTGTAACCGGGGGCTATGCTCCCGGTTTAAAAACAACTAATAAACTGTTATGCATCTCACTGCATAACAATCTTTAGAAACCCCGGCCACAAAAACAAGGGCCTCTCCTTCTATATCCTTTCCTTTGATCCTGCAGCTCCAATTTCCGTGTTCTGCTTTATGCTCAATTTCCGTGACTTCGCCCCACATTAAAACATTCAAAACGTCATCAACTGTTATGGAGCGTTCAGCCATCCTTTCCCGGCAATGCCTCGACATTTGAAAGTAACCACATTGTGCAAACTCACGAACACAGTTTTTTATTTCCTCTTTATCCATATTATTAACCAGAGTTGATTTGAAGTCAACAAAAAATAAAATAATGTACATGCAAATAAACATAAAATCAGCCAAAGAAGCAATAGAAAAGAACGGGTATTTAGACAAACCAGCTATCTTTAACCATATCCTGACCCTCCCTTTGTTCCAGCCTTGGGAAAACTGAAAACCTGTCCGGTGTTCACTTGTATAGTCAACGACCTCCCGCGAAGCGGATGGCCTGGAGTGTATGCATTCGCATCTCTATCGAGCCCGGCCGTAGGCCGGAAGAACAAAAACACGTCAGTGTTTCATTTGGGGTGAGATACGGTTGCTACATTCCAAAAACGCTCATTTTTGTGGGGAATAGTGTGGGAATCGCTTTTAGGGTGATTGAAAAAAGCCTTCCATAAAATGCTGAAAGCCTTGTCTGTCGCTGGAGGCGGCTTCCGGATTCGAACCGGAGAATAACGGCTTTGCAGGCCGTCGCCTTACCACTTGGCCAAGCCGCCTGAAAAAAGATGGAGCGGGAAACGGGATTTGAACCCGCGACTTCGACCTTGGCAAGGTCGCACTCTACCACTGAGTTATTCCCGCTCAGCAGAAAAACAAACTACTGTATATATTATTTCGGCCCTGTTTGTCAATATCAAAATTAAAACCGCCGGATAAATTTATTGGCGGCACATGACGCTTCTGTTTTGTCAATCCGGCTTCCTGCCTGTTGAAATTAAAAAGTCACCGTTTTTACAAACCCAGCAGCTTTTTGGATTTCACAAAATAATCGACCCCCGACCAGAGGGTGAACACGAGGGCACCGCAAAGCATTACCATGCCGATGGCGTCAAAGTTTATGCCGAAATATTGGTAATGGAGCATCAACGGAATAACCGCGGCGATCTGAAAACCGGTTTTGAGTTTGCCGAGCATGGAAGCGGAGACATCCTGGCCGTGTTCGGCGATAACGCTTCTCAGCGCGGTCACCGCGATCTCTCTTCCGATGATGATGCAGGCGATCCAGGCCGGCATGAAATCGAGGGAAACCAGCATAATAAAAGCCGACGAGACCAGCAGCTTGTCGGCAAGCGGGTCCAGCATCTTGCCGATGTTGGAAACCAGCCCGTATTTACGGGCGAAATAGCCGTCAAAGTAGTCGGTAATGGATGCGGCTGAAAACACCAGGGCGCCGAAAAACGTGGTCGCCGGGGTCTCGAACACAAGCAGGATTATCATGACCGGAACGGCCAGAATCCGGCTCAGTGACATAAAATTGGGGGATACGTATTTCATGATCCGTTATTTCGCCTTTTTCTCCCAGTCTTTCATGAACGCGTCAATACCCTTGTCCGTCATGTGATGGGCGGCGAGCTTGCTCAGTACCTTGTACGGAATGGTGGCAATGTCGGCCCCGATCAATGCGGCCGTTTTCACATGCAGGGCGTTTCTCACGCTGGCCACGATCACCTCGGTGGCGAATCCGTAATTGCCGTAAATCTGGACGATCTCTTCGACAAGGGCCATCCCGTTTTCCGACAGGTCATCGAGCCGGCCCACGAAAGGACTCACGAAAGAGGCGCCGGCTTTTGCGGCCATCAGTGCCTGGAGGGCGGAAAAAACCAGCGTGACATTGGTCTGTATGCCCTCTCCCGCCAGAACCTTCACCGCCTTGAGCCCCTCGGTGGTCATGGGGATCTTGACGGCGATGTTGCTGCCGATTTTGGCAAGCTCCCGGGCCTCGGTGACCATGCCGTCGCGATCCAGGCTTATGACTTCGGCACTGACCGGTCCCTGCACGATACCGGATATCTCCCGGATGATATCCGTAAAGTTGCCCTCTTCCTTTGAAATCAGGGAGGGGTTCGTGGTGACCCCGTCTACCATGCCCATGTTGTTCGCATCTTTTATCTCTTCTATATTCGCCGTATCAATAAAGAATTTCAACCTTGCTCTCCTTTTCTCTTGGTATTACCCGTTGATTTTCCACATCATCCAGCTTCTCTAAAAGCTCGGCAGTCGTCAGCTTGTATACCGGATGAACTTTGTCCTTTCCTATATCACAAAGCGGCTTCAATACAAAGCACCTTTTGTGCATCCGGGGATGGGGAATCGTGAGCATTTCCGATTTTATCACCATCTCGTCATAGTAGATAATATCCAGGTCAATTGTCCGGGGGCCGTACCGCACCGCTTTCCCTTCCTGCCCCATCTCCTTTTCGATCCCGCTTAAAAAGTCCAGAAGACCGAACGGCGGCAGGGTGGTTTCAAGCTTGACGGCCGCATTGACGAACCATGCCTGATCGATGAAGTCCACCGGCTGGGTCTCGTAGTATCCGGAAACGCCGGCCACCCGGATATGGCCGGCATCATTCAGGACCCGGACCGCCCTGTTCAGATTTTCCGCCCTGTGCCCCATATTGGACCCGATGGAGATATAGACCTGCGAACCGATCATGATGCAGCCGCTCCCATCGGCTTTCCATCCCGATCCCCGGGTATGGATGCGAAGACCGCAAAAGCCGGTTCACCGACCGGCCCGGCCGGTGATACAGTGCCGGACATGACGCCGGCAGCGTCAATCCCGGATGAACAGGCCGCCCCGGCAGCGGCCGTCGCCTGCAGCGTATCCGGCATCCCGCTGTAATGACTGCCGGATGGCGTCTCAACCGAGCCCTGCTCTCCGGGAACACGGGGCGGCGCCTTTTTCCCGCATCCGGCCGCACCGGTAACAAGCCACAATACAAGCGCGATAACACAAACGCCTTCCCACCAGCAATACCTTGCTCTTTTTTTCACGTGTCCCGAAGCTCCTCTGCCGCTTTCTCAATCGCTTTTCTGACATTTTCACGAGCGGTCCCGCCCGACGACACCCGCCGTTCAATCATGTTGTCCACATCCAGGAAGGGAAACACATCGTTTTCTATCCGATCGGAGAACTGCCTGAGTTCCGAAAGGGTCATATCCTGCAGCTCTTTTCCTCTCTCTGCAGCCCGGGCAACCGTTTTTCCGACAACGGCATGGGCTTCCCGGAAAGGCATGCCTTTGACCGCGAGGTAATCGGCCAGTTCGGTGGCATTTAAAAAGCCCCGGCTGCAGGCCTGCCGCATTGTTTCCGCATGCACCTCTATACCGGGCAGCATCCGGATATAGATATCGAGGCACGCTTTTACCGTATCCACGGTGTCAAACAAGGGTTCCTTGTCTTCCTGCATATCCTTGTTGTAGGCCAGCGGAAGCGATTTCAGAAGCGTTATGATGGACACCAGGTTGCCCGCCACCCGGCCGGTCTTTCCCCTCACAAGCTCGGCCGCATCCGGGTTCTTTTTCTGGGGCATGATGCTCGATCCGGTCGTGAACGCGTCTGAAATGGTGATAAACGAAAATTCAAAAGAGGACCAGAGGATCAGTTCCTCGGACAGCCGCGAGAGATGAATCATCAAAACAGAGGCCGCCGAGATGAACTCCACGATAAAATCCCGGTCGGACACGGCGTCCATGCTGTTCTCACACAGTTTCGAAAAACCGAGCAGTTCTTTCGTATACTCCCTGTCAACGGGATATGTGGTACCGGCAAGGGCCGCCGTCCCCAGCGGCATGGCGTCAGTTCGCCTGAAACAGTCGTCAAACCGCTCCCTGTCCCGTTTGAACATCTCGAAATAGGCCATCAGATGGTGGGAGAACAGAACCGGCTGCGCCCGCTGGAGGTGGGTATATCCCGGCATGACCACGGTGATGTGTTCCCGGGCCGTATCCAGCAGCACTTCCTGCAGCGATTTTATCATCGCCGTCACCGCCCTGATTTCATCCTTGAGATACATCCGGATATCGAGCGCGATCTGATCGTTCCGGCTGCGGGCCGTGTGCAGTTTCCTGGCCGTATCCCCGCAGACCTCGCCAAGGGCGGTTTCCACGTGCATGTGAATGTCTTCCAGGGCGTCGGAAAACACCATCTCCCCGTTTTCGATGCGGGTTTTCACCTTCTGCAGGCCGTCGGTCAGATTCTTTGCTTCCTGAGCCGTAATAACGGCCGTCTTGGCCAGCATCTTCAGATGGGCGATGCTGCCGTCGATGTCCCTGGCGTAAAGCCGTCTGTCCACGTCGATGATCGAATTG
This sequence comes from uncultured Desulfobacterales bacterium, assembly GCA_964478245.1. Taxonomy (GTDB): domain Bacteria; phylum Desulfobacterota; class Desulfobacteria; order Desulfobacterales; family Desulfobacteraceae; genus CAYZHB01. The sequence continues at coordinate 6,415 of CAYZHB010000136.1, forward strand.
AACTTTTCCACCGCCGCATCCGTATCCTTTTCGAACCGCCCGCCCCAGAGCTTTTCAGACATATCACCCTCTTTTTTTCCGGTTCATCAGCTCGTTTATCCGCAGCCGCAGGGCATTGATTTTTATAAACCCCTCCGCATCCTTCTGGGTATAGACGTCATCATCCTCGAAAGTGGCGTAGGATTCACTGTAGAGTGTCCTGTCCGATTTTCTTCCCAGCACGTGACAGCCGCCCTTGTACAGTTTCAGCTTCACCGTGCCGGACACGTTCTCCTGGGTTTCGTCCACCAGATTCTGCAGCATGTTTCTTTCCGGCGAAAACCAGAAACCGTTGTACACCAGTTCGGCATACCGCGGGATCAGGGAATCCCGTATATGGGCCACTTCCCTGTCCACCGTGATGGATTCCATGTTCATGTGGGCGATCCGCAACAAGGTGCCGCCGGGTGTTTCATACACCCCCCTGGATTTCATGCCCACAAACCGGTTCTCCACGATATCGATGCGGCCGATCCCGTTTCTGCCGGCCAGCCGGTTCAGTTTCTGAAGCAGTGCTGCCGGTGACAGCGTTTCCCCGTTGATTGCCACCGGATCACCTTTATAAAAATCAATATCGATAATTTCAGGCGTGTCCGGTGCATCTTCCGGTTTCACGGACATGGTGTACATGTCATCTGTGGCCTGGGTCCAGGGATCCTCCAGAATGCCGCCCTCGTAGCTGATGTGCAGCATATTCCGGTCCGTGGAATAGGGTTTTTCCCGTGTCTGCGGCACGGGGATACCGTGCTTTTCCGCAAACGCGATCAGCCGGGTCCTGGAATTCAGATCCCACTCGCGCCAGGGAGAGATGACTCTGATGGCGGGGGCGCTGGCATAGTAGCCCAGCTCGAACCGCACCTGGTCGTTGCCCTTGCCCGTTGCCCCGTGGCTCACGGCATCGGCGCCTTCCTTTTGGGCAATTTCGATCTGTTTTCTGGCGATCAGGGGTCTTGCGATGGAGGTGCCGAGGAGATACTGGCCCTCGTAAATCGCGTTTGCCCGGAACATGGGGAAAACATAGTCCTTCACGAACGCCTCTTTCAGATCCTCGATATAGGCATTGACAGCGCCCGTGGCCATCGCTTTCTCTTCCAGCCCGTCAAGCTCCTCCTCCTGTCCCAGATCGGCCGTATACGTCACCACCTCGCACCGGTAGGTTTCAATCAGCCACTTCAGTATCACCGACGTATCAAGTCCCCCTGAATACGCCAGCACCACCTTTTTAACGTCAGACAATTCTCGGTTCTCCTTTTTTTTCAAGCTGTTAGCTTTTAGCTGTTAGCTGTTAGCTTTTAGCTGTTAGCTTTTAGCTTTTAGCTGTTAGCTGTTAGCTGTTAGCTTTTAGCTGTTAGCTTTTAGCTTTTAGCTGTTAGCTGTCTGTGATTGCTTTCCTTTCTCCAGTTTCCAGTCTCCAGTTTCCAGTCTCCAGTCTCCAGTTTCCAGTCTCTAGTTCCCAGTCTCCA
>CAYZHB010000137.1:0-7806 GCA_964478245.1 uncultured Desulfobacterales bacterium
TTGTTGGCCACGAAGAAATCATCTATGGTGCCGTCCCGTTTGAGCTTTCTGCCGTATGCGGCCGCGCTTTCCTTGTCCGGGAACTGGGAAACCCGCACCAGAAACCAGGTTTTGCCGCCGCCTGCCGCCTTCTTGTAAGACGCGTCCAGACCTTTTTTCCTGAGGTCGGATACATATTTTTTCGCATGGGTCTCCTTGAGATAGGCCGCCACCTGAATGGTGAAGGGCTGCTTCTCTTCGACCGGCACCTTGAGCGCTCCCCTGTCTTTTCCGGCATCGGGGGTTTTAAAGCGGGCAAGGTGGGAGACCGTGTTGATCATGATAATGATAAACACCAGAGACACAAGGGATATCAACCCGATCCTGATGTAGCGCCGGACCTGTTTGCGCTGCCGGACATATCGGTAGAGCTTCTCCGTACCTGAAACAGTGCTGAAGATGAGGTATACCAGCAAGGCCCATCCCTTCCGGCCGGCATAGGCAAGGAACCGGGCAGCGGCGCTGAGCCCCTTTATTGTCCGGACACCGACCCCTTCCCCTTTTCTCTTTCCGGCGGCAAACGCCGGCGGGTGCGGGGCCTCCGGCATGGCTTCCCCGATCTGCTCCTCTCCTGTCAACTCCTTTATCCGGCCGGCGATCCGGCTCTCCGGTCCGTATTTTGCCAGCGCCTGCTGGTACACTTTCCGGGCGGCATAATCGTTCTGCTCGAGGGAGAGGAACAGCCCGGTCAGTACGGGAAATATCCGGGGGTTATTGTAGTGGTGTTCGGCCAGAATATTGATGATATCCCGGTCGCCGGCATCGGCGGTATCAAAATTATAGAGCCGTTTTAACCATAAAAAGGCGATATCCTCGTCCCGGGGAAACATTTTCAGAAACCGGGCAGCGCATTTTTCGAAAGAAGGCGGACAGTCGACCGGGGACGTCAGCATAAACCGGGCGATGGCGCCTGAAAGCCTGCCGGCTTCCTTCCGGGCGGTCAAGGGCGAGACCAGGAAGCTGTCGTAAATCCGCAACGCCTTCTCGTACCGCTCCCGGCTTTTTTTATAGATGCCGGCCCGTTCCCACGCCTGGGCCTCTTTCACAAGACCTGAAATGAGTTGCCGACCGATGGTGTCCAGGACAATGCCGATCCCGGCAAAAAACAGGACAAAAACCGCCAGAAAAACAAGCGCAAAGGGCAGGCCCGACGTGAGATCGAACAGCGCCGGGATGAGCAGGAGCGTGGCGGGTATGGCGAAAAGAAGTGCCATCCACATACGGATACCGATATGCCGCAGAAAGAATGTCATTTGTCCGCCTCCGGGCAGAGGCCCTGTCCCTCTTTCAGCGCCACTTCCCATATTTCCGTACTTTCATCCGGCAGCGGCGGACATCCGGTTACCCCATCCACCTTCTCGAACCGGATTTTTTCCGGAATGGGAAAATCCCGCTCCGGTTCGTTTTTTAAAGCGGTTTTCATAAAATCCGTCCATATGGGCGCTGCGGCCCGCCCGCCTGTCAGGCCGACATTATCGGGCGTGATCAGCTTCTTCTCCCGGTCAAAACCGGTCCACACGGCCGTGCACAGACTCGGCGTAAACCCGGTGAACCAGGCATCGATAAAACCGTCGGTGGTACCCGTCTTGCCGGCGGCGGCCCGTTCAAACCCCAGATCCCTGACGGTCGACCCTGACCCTCTTTCGATAACGGCTTTCATCATATCCACGACCTGGTAGGCCGTTTCCGGATCCAGCACCCGGTTCTCCCGCACGATATGTTCATGTATCACCCGGCCGAAGGGATCTTCCACCCGCCATATCAGGAAAGGTTCGTGCCGCACCCCTTCTTCCGCAAACGTGGAAAAGGCGGACGCCATCTCCAGGGGAGTGACCGGCAGCGTGCCCATGGCCACCGAGTACACTTCGGAAAGGGGGCTCTTTATGCCGCATGTTCTGGCCGTTTCAACGACCGCTTTCGGTCCTGTTTTTTCGACCAGCTGGGCCGCCACCGAATTCACCGATTCGGCAAGGGCCTTTTTCAGGATCATGTCTCCCCTGTGCGTCCGGCTGAAATTCTGCGGTTTCCAGTCAGGCGCCCCCTTTACCGGAATGGTGACCGGCTTGTCCGTGACCACCGTGGCCGGGTGCATGCCCAGTTGTTTAAAGGCGGTATAATAGAGGAACGGTTTGAATCCGGATCCCACCAGGCGCCGTGCCTGCAGGGCCCGGTTGTACTCGCTTTCATAATAGTCCCTGCCGCCCACCATGGCTTTGACAGCGCCCGATCCGGTATCGAGCGCCACAAGCGCGCCCTGGGGCAGTGTCTCTCCGGTGCCCTCGATGCCGAGCAGTTTGTCAACGCGCTCAAGACCGGACTTCAGGGAGTTCCCGGCGGCCTTCTGCAGCCTTGTGTCCACGGTGGCGGTCACCTTTATTCCGCCGTGATACACCACATCCCGGTCATACATTTCCACCAGCCGGCCGATCACCGCATCCAGAAAATAGCTGCCGGTCCGGGCGTCCTGACGCTTCCGGGAAAGTGCCGGCCGGGTCTGCGAGGCCGCTTTTGCCTTATCTTCCGTGATGAACCCCACGGCCGCCATCCGGGCGAGCACCACATCCCGCCTCTCGAGCGCTTTTTCATAATGATAATAGGGATTGTACCCGGTGGGGGATTTGGGAAGCCCCGCCAGGAGGGCGGCCTCCTCAAGGGTCAGGTCCGCGGCGCTCTTGTCGAAAAAGATATTCGAGGCTTTTTCGATCCCCTGGGCCCCGGCGCCGAAATGGATCTGGTTGATGTACGCCTGGAGGATGTCATTCTTGCTGCAGCTCGACTCGATCTGGAAAGAAATCAGAAGCTCCTTGAATTTCCGCACATATGTCTTTTCAAAACTTAAAAACAGGTTCTTGGCGAGCTGCTGGGTGATGGTGGAAGCCCCCTGGATCTCGCCGGGTTTGAAAAGGGTGATGTAAAGGGCTTTCAGGGTCCGCAGCTTGTTGATGCCGTGGTGTTCGAAGAAAAGGTGATCCTCGATGGCCAGAATGGCATCGATGAAGTGCGGCGACACCCGGCTCAGCGGAACCGATTTCCGCTCGCCCAGGGTGATCAGCCGCTCGCCGGATGCGGCGTAAATCTCGGTCCGCGGGGTTTCGATAATCCGGCCGAGCGGCTGGGGCAGCTTCGGCAGGTCCCGGACCGTGGAAAACATGAACACGGAAAGGATCAGGAAGCATACGGCGGCAACCGTCAGGACCGTATACACAATAAACCGCATGAAAACAACCGCCCGGGAAAACAAGGTTACCGTCCCCCTTTCTTGAGCAAACCGCTCAGCTGCCAGACGGCCCACTCCCTGCCCCGCATGAACAGAATCCGCTTTTCACCGGTCTGCACGAATTCAAATCCGAGCCGGATATAACCGGCCCGGGTTTCATTCCATATGCCGACCCTCGTAATCGTGCCCTTTTCCCTCAACAGCATGGCCGGCTCTCCGACAAGATCGGGGATCATGTCGCCGGGCAGCTCCATGACCGCTTTAAAAAACCGGTCAGCCGTGTATATCCGTCCTTTGAATCCTGCGAACTCGTCCAGGCTTGCTTCGATTGTCTGTGTGCCCCTTTTGAGTTTTTCGATCACCTCCCTGCCCACGGAGATCTTTTCGATCACCCGGTTTTCGGCATCGAGAAAATAGATTTTAAACCCCTGCTCGCCGCCTTCCAGGAAAATCCTGTCCAGCTTCGATGTGTTGAAAAGCCACACCAGTCTCACCGGGAGCATCAGCTCGGCGGCCACGGAATCGGGCAGTTTCAGGTAGAGTTTCTTAAAATGGTCTTTCTCGATATTGATCCACTCGCCCGGCAGGACAGCCGAGGCGAGCTCGGCAAAAGAGGCCGATTCCCGGACCTCCCGCTTTATGTCCCGGTGCTTGGCGACAATCTCGTTCAAATAGCTCTGGGCCTTTGAGGCCTGCTCGCCTGTTTTCCACACGGTACCGGTTTCGGGCCGGCCGCTGTTGGTGGCGGCAAGAAATGCGCCGGTCAGGCGTTCCGTCCAGTCGTACCGGAACTCTGTGAAAACAAACAAGCATACCACAAGCACAATGGAAAGATTCAGAAAAGAGACGGCTCTTTTGAACCATTCAGCAGGTGTCAGGGGTGCGTACCACTTTGTCATGGTGTTTTTATGCCTGAAAACGGATCATTTTGCAAGGGCATATCGTAAAGATTGTCAGGGGGATACACCCGGAGCGCCTTTACAGTTCGTCCATATCCGTCTCCTGGATATTGGCGATCCGGTGGAGCCCCGCCATCTGGAAAAAACGGACATAGTTGTAGGAGAGCCCCCTGATAGAGACTTCGACTCCCATGTTGTTGATTTTGGCGATAAAATTTATCAGGGAGTATATGCCCTGCCGGTTGATGGCGAAAGTCTCGTCAAACTGAATGGAGAGCCTCCGGACAGTACCGAAAGCCTCGTCGGTCAAGAGCTCTTTCAGGGCCTTGTCGGACGCCTCTGACAATTTGCCCATGATGGCGATATACATGGACTTGTTCACGACCTCCTTTCTGAAATTGAACTGCCAGCCGCTTGTAAACTCGATTCTCGTTTCAGCCCTTTTCAGCGCGGAATCCAGCGCCTTCTTTTCCAGGGGCTTGTTGATAAAGTCGGACACATCCAGATCGAGCGCGTCCATTGCCATATTAATATCCCCGTGGCCGGTAACAACGATCACCTGGGTCTTGAGATCGTATTCCCTTATCCGCCTCAACACTTCAAGGCCGTCCATACCCGGCATTCGAAGATCGGTAAAAACAATTCCGGGCTTTTCCGCCTTAAACACCTCGATGCCCGCTTCACCGTTTTCGGCAAGCAGCACATCATGCCCGTATGCAGACAAAAAGAGCCTGAACATGGACAGGGTCGGTTGTTCATCATCGATAACCAGAATTTTCAATATCAGCTCCGTGTTGTTGTCTATTGTCTATCTCTCTGTTCACCACCCGGCAGAGCCGCGGGGTCGGTACACAGCCTGAAACGCCGCAGCTACTCCTCATCCAGTGACGGCAGCGTCACCACAAACCGGGTGCCCTCCCCGGGAGTGCTCTCCACGGTTATGTGGCCGTTGTAGTCCCTGACAATCCCGTGAATAATAGGGAGACCCAGCCCCAGCCCTTCTCCCATCTCTTTGGTGGTATAGAACGACTCAAATATCTTTTCCGTGTCCTCTTGCCCGATCCCGACACCGTTATCCGCAACGATGACGGCCACCCATTGCCCTTTGTTCACCGAAGCAATCTTGATCTTTCCTCTTTCCGCTCTGGCGGGTTGCTCTTCAATTCTCTGGTTCACGGCGTCCCGGGCATTGGTGACAAGATTGAAAATCACCTGCTCCATCCGGTTGTTGTGAGCGAGAACAGGGGGAAGCGTCTGATCGAGATCGAGTACCAGCTCGATGTCCTGTACAAACAGCTCTCTTTTGACAATCTTGTTCACCGCTGTAATGCAGTTGTTTATATTGACAATCTCCCTTGAAAAATCGGATTTCCTGGAAAAATGCCGCAGCCGGTTCACGATCTCCGAGGCCCGCGTCACCTGGGTGCTGATCTCCCCGGAAACCGTGCTGATATCGCTGCTTGTAACGGATGTGTTCTTTTTACTTACCATCTCAAGATATTCACTTCCCATTTTAATGGCATTCAGGGGCTGATTCAGTTCATGGGCGATGCCGGCGGACATTTTTTCCAGATTGGCCATCTTGCTTGCCTGGATAAGCTGGGCATCCTTTTCCACAAGTTCGGTGATATCCGTTGTCGCCACAATCAGCGCCTCCCTGTCTTTATATATGGCGGGACTTGCATGGATGTTCACAAAAACCGTGCCGCCGTTCTTTTTGGCCATTTCAACCTTGGAACTGATCACGGCGGACCGGTTTTCAGGGTACTCTCTCTGGAATTTGCCGTTCTCAAGGCCGGCAAACGACAAAAAGCTCATGTCCAGCAGTTCGTCCTTGCCGTAACCGTATACCTCGCAGGCTTTGGCACTGGCATCGATTATTCTGAAATTTTTCCTGTCCACCACGAATATGGGATTGGGCCCGCTTGTAAAAAGGGACCTGTACTTGGCCTCGGAGGCGAGAAGCTCCTCCCTTGACTCTTTTATCCGTGACGTCATCTTGATAAAGGAATCGATCAGTTTTTTGAATTCATCATCCCCTTCGACCTTGTTGTCGAGGTCCTCCTTTCTGAACGTGATATCGTAATTGCCCTCCCGTATCTGGTCCGTGTAGGCGATAAGCGACGAGACCGGTTTGGTGATGTGCTTGGCCAAGAGATGGCTCATGATGAAAAAGATAACCGTCACCGCTGACAGGAAACTGAAAAACAGAAATCTCAATTTTGCAATAAGTTTCTGTATATGCCGTTTTTCAAGGCCGATATGAACCGATCCGATGGTGTATATTCCCTCTCTTACCGGTACGGACACGTTAAACACTGAATCTTTGCCAATATGGATCTCCCGGATTTCTCTGCCGCTCCGGCCCGGATTTTCCACCACTGCGTCAATATTTTCCGGAAAAGAATTGAGGAAAGTGTGGGCCAGGATGTTTCCCTCCACATCGTTGATCACAAGATACCGGACAAAACTTTTCCGGTTGCCGAGCCGGGCGTCAAATACCAGTGTGGTGAGCTCTGCACTCTCTTTTGTAAGGATGAGCTCCCGGGAATTGTCCGCAATGCTCTGGGCGATGCCGGTGCCCCTTTTTTTCAATTCCACCGTGAGGCTGGAGACCAGCAGCCACCGTGTAAAGAGCGCGATGACCAGGCTCACCAGCAGCACAAACCCCAGGCACAGAACAAATATTTTGTTTTTCAGGCTTAAATTGTTCAGCAGTTTCATTGGATCTGATGTATCTCGCTGTTTATAATCCGGGTAAAATATACCTTGTCAAGGCCCTGGTGGTCCTCCGGGCTGAAAGAAAGCGTGTTGGATATACCCGGATCATAGTGTTTAATCGACTCGATCGCGGATATGAATTTCTCCCGGGTGATGTCCCTTCCGGCCCTTTTGAGTCCCTCGACCAGCACCTTTGCATTGATATAGCCTTCAAGCCCCACAAAGCTGGGGGCCCGGCCGGGATAATATTTTTCAAGCAGTGACGCATACTCCTGCACGCCCGGAAGGACATCGGAACGCCCGTTAACTTTCGGGGAGGGCACCACCTGGGTGATCAGAACCCCTTCACCCGCCCGGCCGAGTCGCCGTAAAAGCTCTTTTGAGCCCACAAAAGAGACATTGTGGAACAGGGGGGAGAATCCCCTGTCCCCGGCAAGCCGGATAAACCTGGCACAGGCGCCGTAGGTTCCTATCATTACGACCGCCAGTGCATCAGACGCCATAATCTTTTCGAGACCCGCTTCGACATCATCCGTGCCCCGGATATACGAGCCCTTTGCCACGGGCTTGAGCCCGTATTTCTGAAGGGCGATTTCAGCGCCCCGCAGCCCGTCGAATCCATACTCGTCATACTGGTAAAACACGGCGATCCGCCGCAGTCCCAGCTTGTTGACAATATAATCCACCGCCGCTTCCGTTTCCTGGTAGTAGGAGGCACGGATATTGATCAGGTATGGGTTCACCGGCATCCGCAGCCTGCTTGCGCCCGTGAACATGCCCACGAGCGGAATCCTCGCCCGGTTGACAAGGGGAACAATTCTTACCGTTGTCGGCGTACCCACATAACAGAAAAGGGAAAAAACCTTTTTTTCCAGTATCAGCTTCTGGGTATTGTAAACACACCTGGGCGGATCATAGCCGTCATCCATG
>CAYZHB010000138.1:0-7780 GCA_964478245.1 uncultured Desulfobacterales bacterium
TTAGCTGTTAGCTGTTAGCTGTTAGCTGTTAGCTGTTAGCTGTTAGCTGTTAGCTTTTAGCTGTTAGCTGTTAGCTGTCTGTGATTGCTTTCCTTTCTCCAGTTTCCAGTCTCCAGTCTCCAGTTTCCAGTCTCTAGTTCCCAGTCTCCAGTCTCTAGTTCCCAGTCTCTAGTTCCCAGTCTCTAGAACAAGGGCTTCCAGGACCGCCTTGTGCATATGCCGTTTGTTTTCCGCCTGGTCCCAGAAAACGCCGTCCGGCGCCTCCAGGATTTCCTCTGTTATCTCTTCGCCCCTGTGGGCGGGCAGGCAGTGCATCACGATCACATCATCCTTTGCCCGGGAAACCAGGCCGGCGTTCACCTGGAATCCCTCGAATTCTTTCAGCTTCTCCTTGCGGGTTTTTTCCTGCCCCATGCTGGTCCAGACATCCGTGTAAATCACATCGGCATCCGTGACCGCTTCTTTGGGATCGTTGGTGAAGACAATCTTTTTGCCGTCCCTTTCAAACGCCCGCTGCTTTATCTCTTCAGAGACATGATGCTTGTCGGGACAGGCCACAAAAAGGGTCAGTCCCAGCACGCTTGCCGCATTGACCCAGGAGTTGGCCACGTTGTTGCCGTCCCCCACCCATACGATTTTCAGGCTTTCGTAACCGCCTTTCTTCTCGATCACGGTCATGATGTCGCTCAACACCTGGCAGGGGTGGAACGAGTCGGTCAGCGCGTTGATGACGGGAATGGAAGCGCTTCGGGCAAACGCTTCCACAAGGGCATGATCAAACGTTCTCATGGAGAGACAGTCAATATAGCGGGACAGCACCCTTGCGGTATCTTTTGCCGGCTCATTGCGCGAAATCTGGGTCTCCTCCCGGCTCATGTAGATTGACTGACCGCCGAGCTGAATCATGGCGGTTTCAAATGCGACCCGCGTGCGAGTGGATTTTTTGTCAAAAATGAGACCGAGAGTCTTACCGGTCATGGTCTTGTCCATGATGCCCCGGTTATACCGTGTCTTGAGATTTAACGCCCTGTCAAAAAGCCGGTCGAAATCCCGTCTCTCCAGATCGAGCAGTGAAAGTAAATCTTTTTTCAATATCATCTCTCCTTTGCGAATATGGCATCCAGACATGCCGCAAGCGCATCGATATGCGTTTCTTCAATAATGAGCGGCGGGGCAAAGCGCAGCACACTGCCCTGCACCGCATTAACAATAAACCCGTTTTCCAGGCACTTGTTGACAATCCGACCGGCATCCCCGTCTATCACCAGCGCGTTGAGCAGACCCAATCCCCGGACTTGTTTTATCATTGGATGTTTTTCTTTGAGCGCCCGCAATATTTCCCGGAAGTACGCCCCCCTCTCTCTCACCCGTTCAAGGAACGCGTCATCGGCAACCGTGTTGAGCACCACGCCGGCCGCACTTGTCACCAGGGGGGTGCCGCCGAAAGTGGAGGCATGGCTTCCCGGGGCAAATCCCCGGGCCGCCTTTTCCGAAGCAAGTGTGGCCCCGATGGGCAGCCCGTTTCCCAACGCCTTTGCCAGCGTCATGATGTCAGGGGTCACCCCGTAGGCCTGGCAGGCGAACAATTCTCCGCACCGGCCCATGCCGGTCTGGATTTCATCGAAAATAAGCAGCGCGTCATTCTCATCGCAGATATCCCTTGCCGCTTCCAGCCAGGACCGGTCAGCAGGAATAACCCCGCCCTCCCCCTGGACCGGTTCGATCATCACGGCGCACGTGTCCGAATCCACGGCCGCCTCCAGGGCGGCCACATCGTTGAACGGTACATGCACGAATCCCTCGAGCACCGGCGCAAATCCCTGCCTGATCTTTTCCTGACCCGTTGCCGAGAGTGTGGCCATTGTCCGGCCGTGAAACGAGTTCTCCATGGTGATGATCTTGTACTTTGATGTGCTGGTGTCTGCCTGAAAATACCGCCGGGCCAGCTTGATGGCGGCCTCGTTGGCCTCGGCCCCCGAATTGGAAAAGAACACCCGGTCGGCAAAACTCCTTTCAACCAGCCCGGCGGCCAGCTCGGCCTGGGGACGCGTGTAAAAAAGATTGGACACGTGCACCAGTTTCTTTGCCTGCGCGGCCAGTGCATCTGCAACAGCGGGGTGGCTGTGTCCGAGACCGCACACCGCGATGCCGGCCAAAAAATCGGTGTACCGGTTTCCCGCCTCGTCAAACAGATAACACCCCTCTCCGGCCACGAACACTTTGTCAAACCGGGCATAGGTGTTGAGTATATACCGATCGGTTTTTTCCTTTGCGTTCATCATTGCCTTTCACCCCGCACCCTTCACCACCTGCGTGCCGATACCCGAATCCGTAAACAGTTCCAGCAGAACGGCGTGACTGATTCTGCCGTTAATGATATGCGTCTTTTTCACCCCGGCCTCGAGCGCTGCCACGGCGCACTCCACCTTGGGAATCATCCCGCCTGCGACAACACCATCGATCACCATCTGTTTGACCTTGTCACAGTCCACGGACGACACAAGCTGTTTGTCCGCATCCCAGAGACCGTCCACGTCGGTCAACAGGATCAGTCTTTCCGCGTTAATGGCGCAGGCGATGCTGGATGCCACCAGATCGGCATTGATGTTGTAGGTCTCGCCCTCGCTCCCTACGCCCACCGGTGCGATGACCGGAATAAATCCCCGGTCCGCCACGGCATTGATAATGTCCGGGTTGATACGGGAAACCTTTCCGACCATGCCCGGATCGATGATTTCAGGGGGGTTGCTGTCACCGGATTCGTGATATATCCTCATCTTCTCCGCGGTTATCATGCCGCCGTCCTTGCCGGTCAGACCGGCGGCGGCACCCCCCTGCCGGTTGATCAGATTGACGATCTCCTTGTTCACCTTGCCGCCGAGGACCATCTCGACCACGTCCATGGTGGCATCATCCGTATACCGCATCCCCCTTACAAAGGTCGAGGTGATCCCCATGGCCGCGAGCACCTTGTTGATCTGGGGACCGCCGCCGTGCACCACCACCACCTTGATGCCGATGTACTTGAGCAGGGTGATGTCGCCTGCAAAGGCGTTCTTCAATTTTTCGTCCGCCATGGCGTGCCCGCCGTACTTTATCACCACGGTCTTGCCGGAAAACCGCCTGATATAGGGCAGTGCTTCAATCAGTATTTCCGGAACGCTTCCTGTCATAAAATATACCTGCTCAGATCTTCATCCGCCACGATGTTTTTAAGCTTGCCGTCCACAAATTCGGCATCGATTGTTATCCGGCTCTCTTCTGTATCGGGCGCTTCAAACAGGATGTCCTCGAGCAGCTTTTCCATCAATGTGTGCAACCGCCTGGCCCCGATATTTTCCGTTATTGCATTCACTTCTACTGCAATGGTGGCAATTTTGTCAACTGCATCGTCCGTAAATTCAACCTCGATGCCCTCGGTCCTCAAAAGAGCGATATACTGCAGAATAAGGGCGTTTTTCGGCTCGGTGAGGATTTTCAAAAACTCCTCCCGGCCCAGCGAATGCAGTTCCACCCGTATGGGAAACCGGCCCTGGAGCTCGGGGATGAGGTCGGACGGCTTGGACACGTGGAACGCCCCGGATGCGATAAACAGTATATGATCGGTGTTGACGGTGCCGTACTTTGTGGGCACCGAGCTGCCTTCGACGATCGGCAGCAGGTCCCGCTGGACCCCCTCCTTTGACACATCCGGCGTGTTGGTGTTCTCGCTGCCGGTGATCTTGTCAATTTCATCCAGAAAAATAATGCCGGACTGTTCCACCATGTGCACCGCACCGGATTTCACCTCCTCCATGTCCACCAGGTGGGAGGCTTCCTCCTGGGAAAGTATCTTCAGCGCCTCCGGCACCTTGACTTTACGCCGCTTGGTGTTTTTGGGCATGATGCTGCCCAGCATCTCTTTCATGTTGATCCCCATCTCGTCCAGGCCGGCCCCGCTGAAAATCGCATCCATGGAAGTGGCGTTTTCGGTGACCTCGAGATCCACTTCCCGGGAATCGAGCTTTCCCTGCTTCAGCATCTGCCTGAGCTTTTCGCGGGTCTCGGAGCGATCGTCCTCTTCCTGACCCGCCGGGCTTCCGCCCCGCGGCAGCAGCAGATCGAGAAGCCGTTCTTCGGCAATCCGGGCGGCCTTTTCTTTCACCGACTCCTGCTTTCTCGCTTTCAGCTTGTTGACCGTGACCTCCACCAGGTCCCGGATCATGGACTCCACATCCCGGCCCACATAGCCCACCTCGGTGAATTTGGAGGCCTCCACCTTGAAAAACGGAGAATCGGTGAGGTTGGACAGCCGCCTGGCAATTTCGGTCTTTCCGACACCGGTGGCGCCGATCAGTATAATGTTTTTGGGCGCGATCTCCTCCTGCAGGTCCTGGGGCAGCTGTTTTCTCCGCCACCGGTTCCGCAGGGCCACCGCCACAGACTTTTTTCCCTGCGCCTGTCCCACAATATATTTGTCAAGCTCCGCCACGATTTCTTTTGGTTTTAAATCTTTCATTCCGTATGTCTCTTCCGCAATAAAAATTATTGTATCTCTTCTATGGTAAAGTTGTTGTTGGTATAAATACAGATGGAAGCGGTGATCTTCATGGCCGCCTCCACGATCTCCCGGGGATTGAGTTCGGTATGTTCCATCAGGGCCATCGCCGCGGCCTGGGCGGAGACGCCGCCCGACCCGATACTGATCACCCCGTGGTCCGGCTCGATAATATCCCCGTTGCCGGAGACCAGATAGGTCATGTCCTTGTCAGCCGCGATCATCATCGCCTCGAGCCGCCTTAAATACTTGTCCGTCCGCCATTCCCTCGCCAGCTCCACAGCCGCCCGGGTCAGGTTGCCGTTGAACCGTTCCAGCTTGTTTTCAAGCTTTTCGGAAAGGGTCAGGGCATCGGCCGTAGCACCGGCAAAACCGGTGATGATCTTTTTGTCGTATATCCGTCTCACCTTTCTGGCGTTGTGCTTTGTCACACTGCTGCCCAGGGTCACCTGGCCGTCCCCGGCCACTGCGACCCATTCGCCGCTTCGAACCGCCAGTATGGTCGTTCCGTGAAAAATGTCGTTCATTGGTTGTCCTTTTAGCCGTTAGCCGTTAGCCTTTAGCCTTTAGCCGTTAGCCGTTAGCCTTTAGCCGTTAGCCGTTAGCGGTTAGCTCTAAATATTTGTTTGCCTAATGGCTAACAGCTAACAGCTAATAGCTAAGAGCTAATGGCTTTAAGCAGTTAGCTTTTAGCTTTTAGCTGTTAGCTCTAAATGTTTATTTGCCTGATAGCTAATGGCTAACGGCTAATAGCTAATGGCTATCGATCTTCAACGTCCTTATAAAACTGTTTAACATTCTTTTCACCTCATTTGCCAGTACATTCAATTCTCCATAGGCGCCTTCCGTCAAATAATCAAGGTCTCTGGCAAGCAGCAATTGATATTCCACCTCACTTGCAGAACCGGCAGCAATACTCATGAATCTGGCAAGTTCCCTTTCACTGTGCCTTCCACAGCCCTCTGCAATATTCATTGGTACTGATGATGCAGCTCGGCGCAATTGAGATGTCAATCCGAACTTTTCGTCAGAAGGAAAATCACCGGCAATCTTATAAATTTGAAGTGCAAGATGATGCGCTTTTTCCCACACTTTAATATCCCTGAAATCCCTCATTTCTAAGATTTCCCTTTACATCTGTTACCTGTCAGATCATAGCAATGGATCCTTTAGCTAACCGCAACAGCTAAGAGCTAACAGCTAACAGCTAACAGCTAACAGCTAATAGCTAACAGCTAACAGCTAATAGCTAACAGCTAACAGCTAACAGCTAAGAGCTAACGGCTAACTCCTTGGATGCGCCCTGTCGTACACCTCATACAGCCGGTCCATGCTGACATGGGTGTACACCTGCGTGGTGGAAAGACTGACATGCCCCAGAATCTCCTGGATGCCCCGCAGGTCCGCTCCCGAATCCAGCATGTGCGTGGCAAACGAGTGCCGCAGCGTATGACAGGTTACCGGCATATCGATACCGCACGCCGCCACCTGTTTCTTGAGTATGCGCCTGATGGACCGGGCCGACAGCCGGCCGCCGTCTTTGTTGAGAAACATCGGCCTGAATTCACGGGGAACAAACCGTCTGTACTCTTCCAGTGCCTCGAGCGCCCGCCTGCCGACCGGCACCTTCCGCTCTTTGGCGCCTTTTCCGAAAACATTTACCATTCTGTTATCAAAGTCCACATCTTCAAAATCGAGCCCCTCGATTTCAGAGACGCGCATACCGGTGGAATAAAACATCTCGAACATGGCCGCGTTCCGTTTTTCAAGCAGCGTGCCTCTTTTCATGGAGTCCAGCAGCCTGAAAAGATCATCGATATTCAAAAATGTCGGTATCCGTCTCTCGCTTTTCGGGAATTTGACGCGATCCGCCGGATTCACACGAATCAAACTGAACCGCTCCAAAAAGTCAAAAAAGCTCTTGACAGAAGAGAGCTTCCGGGAAACCGACCGCCTGTTGAGACCCTTTCTCACCAACCCGGCCATGTATTCGCGTACCGGGTTTTCCAGTTTTTCATTGACAAGGTGCAGAAAATAATCATCCTGCTCTGAGGCCGAATAGGTATCGTCGATACAGAACCCGACAAACTCTTTTACATCGGTTCTGTATGCTCTCAGGGTATGCGCTGAATAACCCTTCTCCGCCCTCAGAATATCGGTAAATGTGTCCAGCAGCATACGTCTAACCGAGATGTTTCATCACAAGTTTCATGTCTTCCCACACATCCCGCTTCTTGGACGGGTCGACGAGAAGTTCAGCCGGATGCCAGGTCGGTATCACCCGTGTGCCCAGCATCTCGTGAAGCCGTCCCCTTAAGGAACGAATCCTGTTTCCATTTTCAAAAAAAATCCCGGCCGCCCTGGAGCCGAGCGTGACGACTGCTTGAGGACGTCCCTTCTCGATTTTATCCACCACCCCTGTTCTGTTTGCCGCATTGCACACAAAAACGGACGATTCCGACAGTTTCATGGCCGCGATAATTTTTCGCAGAAGCGCGCCCGGGCTGCCGGAAAACAGGAAAGACTCGCCGTCGATAAAAAACAGGTCCGAATTGATATCGCCCCGGCAATTCAACTCCCACCCGCAGAGTGTCTTCCGGCTTTGCGGCGAGATGTTCACACCGGACAAACCGGTCTGTTTTAACTGCTGCAAAAACCGGGAGACGTCTTCGCCAACGTGATCGAGTTCGGATTTAAGTTCGGGGGGCATCATTGTCGGTTACTCTGGAAAGAATGGCATCCAAAATCCTGTGGGCAACGTCGATTTTGGCCATCACGGGCAGGGCCTCTGACGTGCCGTCCCTGAAAAAGAGCGTGACCCTGTTTGTCTCATGCCCGAATCCGGATCCCGCCTCGCCGATGCGGTTGGCTGCGATCATGTCGAGATGCTTCTTCTCGAGCTTCATGCAGGCGTTTTTTTCAAGATCGTCGGTTTCAGCGGCAAACCCGCACAGGAACTGATCGTTCCTCTTTTTTTCCCCGGCAAGTGCCAGGATATCCGTGGTCTTTTCCAGGGGGACTTCCAGGGTGTTTTCCCTGTCACGCTTTTTAATCTTTATCCCGGAAGGGGCCGCCGGTTTGAAATCCACCACCGCCGCCACCTTGACAAGGATGTCCGCATCGACCATCTGCGACAGAAACACCTCTGCCATCTCATCGCAGGTCGTCACACTGACAATCTTTACATTTAAGGGCGGATCGATGCCGACAGGACCGGAGACAAGCATCACCCGGGCCCCTCTT
>CAYZHB010000139.1:0-7770 GCA_964478245.1 uncultured Desulfobacterales bacterium
GCCTGCATATCGGCGGGACAGATAAATATAATGTATATCAGAAACACAAGGCCGGTGACCGCCAGAAATTTGAAACGGTAGTGAAGATACATGTTCTTCATGGGCTTTTGATTGTTCATTGTTGATTTCCTCCTGCCGGATGGATTCCCTTTTTTGATCGCATTTCGCAACTGTCCGTCCCTCTTACTTAACAAGTTTCGGTCATTATCTCAACCGATTTCTTTTCCGGAACGGTCAACGGATCATGCTACCGCTGCGTTTCACCGGTATGGACAGGCTTGATAAAGTACAGCACGAGACTCTTCCCGATGAGGGGATTCAGCAGTTTGTCCAGGGCGGAGGTTAGGGCGGGTTTATCCATCATATCCCACACCAGCAGTCTGTGATACCCCCTGAGCATTTTCGAATCTTCCCTTTCCGGTCCGATAAGGCATTTCAGCCACCAGAAGGGGGCATGAAGGCTGTGAGCGTAATGGGTTTTTCGATGAACGGCCCCGGATTTTCGGATCATGCCGATCAGCTCGTTTTTTCTGTAGATTCTGATGTGGCCGCCTTTCTCGTTTGTATAGGCTTTGGAAAGCAGCCAGCAGATTTTTTCGGGCAGAAACCGGGGCACACTGACGGCCAGCGTGCCACCCGGTTTGAGCACCCGGAGCATTTCAGAAATGGCTTTAAAGTGATCCGGGATGTGCTCGAGCACTTCCGAGCAGATCACGGTGTCAAAGGTGCCGGATTTAAACCCGAGTTTTGTGATGTCCGACTGGGAAAGCATCCAGCGGGCGGTTTTTATCTCGTCAAAGGCGTGGTGGAGTCTGAGTTTTTCCGCTGTTTTTTCCAGGTTCGGAAAAGAGAGATCCGTCCCGGCACAGAGGAGACCTTGTTTTCGGCAGGCCTGGATAATATGGCGCCCCTCACCGCATCCGAGGTCGAGAACTTTGCAGCCCGGTGGCAGGTTGAGGCTCGCAAGATCAATTGTAATCATGGATGGTTTCTCTGTAGGCGCCCACCGTTCTGACGGCGGTTTTGTGCCAGGTAAACCGGTCCAGCACCCTTTTGTAGCCTGCTTCTGCAAGGGATTCCCGCATTTTTTCATTGTCGAGAAGCGCCACGATGGCCTTTTCAAGTGCAATGGGGTCTCCCGGGGGGACGATTCTGGCGGCATCCCCTGCCACTTCCGGAAGGGCACCGCCGGACGTACAGATAAGCGGCGTCCTGCAGGCCATTGCTTCGACGGCCGGCAGTCCGAATCCTTCGTAAAGGGACGGTACCACCGCTACAGCCGCCCTTGAATACTCTTCGAGAAATCTGTCGTGATCGATGCGGCCGGTAAAAGTGACATGATCCTTCAGTTCCAGGCGTTTGATCAGTTTTTCCACGCCCCCGTTTTTTTTGGGGCTGCCGATCACCACCAGTTTGAGATCTCTTTCGGAAAGCACGCCTTTTACCGCGTGAAGGAGATGGTAAAGCCCCTTCAATGGCGTGTCAGAGCTGCTGGTGACGATGAGTCGGCCGGGTTCTTTCCTGATCGTGTCGAGCGGGTAGAACTTACGGGTGTCAATGCCGATGGGGATGGGTACAAATCTGTTTTCAGGAATTTTGAATTTCTTTGAAATATCGGATTTTGAAAACGCGGAGACGGTGATGATCTTTTTGAGCCGCCTGGCCACAAACTGCTGCATGCCGGCAAAAGAATACCACCGCAGGTGTTTCATTTTTTTCACGAAAGACCGGGTGCTTTTGACGGCCAGATCCCGGTCAACAGTGATAGGATGGTGAATGGTCGCACATACCGGGATTCTTCTGGCAATGGAGAGCATGGCGTATGCCAGACACTGGTTGTCATGGATAATATCGTACCGTGTCTCCCTGCCTTTCAGGTAGCGTTCCGCCCGCAAACCGAATGTAAACGGTTCCGGGTATCCCATGCTGGAGACACCGAGCCATTCGATCAGATTGACCGGATCCTGGAGCTCGGAAATCCGCGGCGTTCTGAAAAGATTGTCCGGGTTGTACAGATCAAGTGTGGGGAGCCTCGTCAGGCGGGGGCCCGGATAAAGCATGGGGTCGGGCGGGCCGGAAATGACTTCCACGTTGTGCCCCATGTCGGCCAGCGCTTTTGACAGGTGCCGCACATAAACGCCCTGACCACCGCAGTACGGGTTGCTCCGGTAACTGATGATGCCTATCCTGAGCCGGCTGTTCATTTGGGATTTTCGAATAATACCTTATTTTCAGGGGATACGCTGTCAGCTGGAAATGCCCACCCGCGAAATATGGACTATATTCCTCCGGTTACAGATTTCATCTCGCCTGAACGCAACGCAAATTCCGGTTTGCGGGCGGTCGTTGACTCAAGAAACGCCGCTTCAGTATGTTGTTTGGTACGCCCGGCTGGATTCGAACCAGCGATCTTCAGCTCCGGAGGCTGACGCCTTATCCACTCGGCTACGGGCGCATAAAGGGTTTCCATGGTTCATTCTCATTCAATCTCTTTTCAGGAACAGCACCTTACCTTTTTTTCGTTTAAATTGCAACCATCTTATTGTCAAAATGAAGTTCGTATCAATTTCAGGCAGCTTTTTTTGATTTTTTTCTGCGGCAATTGTCCCGGCTCCCGGCTCCCAAAAGCAAGGATAAAAACAGCGGAACAGCCGCTGTCATAAAAGAGAACCGGTATTTGAAGCATGTTTTCCTGAAAACCTGTGAATACATCTTGTCATGACTGGCTTTTTCAATTATTTTAACATATATTCTATTCAGATATTCTATTCAGATTCATAAAAACCAATTGATGCAATGAGGTGATACTGTGGAAGTAAAAATGACCGACCTGCCAGGAGTGGGAAAAAAAATTTCGTTTCAGACCGCAGAAGGCAATAAAATTGTTGTCATTATTCATCACTCCGGAAAACGGGATCTTTATTTTTTTCAGGATACAAATGAAGACGAAGTTGATTATTTTCTGTCCCTTACATCTGAAGAGACCCGGGAGCTTGGCGCACAGCTGCTCGGAGCAGTCTACCAGCCAGTGGATGATGAAAAGATGCAGATAGTCCAGAATCAGCTGGTAATGGAATGGATAAAGCTATCCCCTGAATCCCCCTTTGTCGACAGACAGATATCTGAATCCCGAATCCGTACCTATACAGGTGCTTCCATCATCGCCGTCTTGCATGGAGAAGACATGACCGTCAGCCCGGACGTGGACTTTGTTCTAAAATCTGGGGATACAGTCATGGCTGCGGGCAAGCGGGACCAGATCCGCCAGTTTGAAACCATGGCACTGGGGAAAAAACAGGGAGGAGACGTTTGATGGGAGAGATTTATTTCCCTGTTCTCCTGGTTGCCGGATCCGTTTTTATCCTGTTGTTTATTGTGGGGTTCATCGGAATGAAATTCCGTGTCCCCGGCGTGGTGCTTTACATCCTGCTGGGAATAGTACTTGGAGGTGGTTTTTCAGGCAGTGAACTGCTCCATTTAGCAGGCGAAATCGGTATTGTGCTTTTGTTCTTCATGCTGGGCATGGAGTTTCCGGCCCGGCGGCTGGCAGCCGTTGCCTCAAAGGTAGCCACTGCCGGAGTCCTGGACCTTGTTCTCAACCTGTTTTTGACAATGGGCATATGTCTTCTCTTTGGACTGGATTGGATTACAGCCTTTCTCATGGGCGGTGTGGTGTACGCCACCAGTTCGTCAATTACCGCAAAAATACTTGAAAGCTCAAAAAGAATGGCCAACCCGGAATCGGAGTTCCTGCTTGCCCTGCTGATATTTGAGGATATCGCGGCACCGGTAGCGGTGGCTGTTCTTGTAGGGCTGACCGCCGGAACCGGATTGACCGGATTCACCTTCACCATGATCATCGTTAAAATTATTGGCCTCATCGTTGGGGCCGTGGCGGTCGGTTTTTTTCTTTTCCGCAGGCTCGGTAGCTTTGTTGACCGGTATATCAGCCAGGACATCTTCATCCTGCTTATGGTTGGTATTGCGCTGGCCTACGGAGGTCTTGCCCTGATGCTGGGTTTGTCCGAGGTGCTGGGTGCTTTTCTTGCCGGCATTATCCTGGCGGAGGTTCGGCGGACACAAGCCCTTGAACAGGCGGTTCTGCCCGTTCGGGACCTGTTTTTACCCCTGTTCTTTTTTTATTTCGGCACCACCCTCACTTTTGGTGACGGCTTGCCCCTGGTGTTTTTGTTCTTCACATTGATAGCCTGGTCCACAGGCGCAAAAATCATTACCGGCTATTATGGCGGGCTGGCATACGGCCTGTCAAAAAAAGCGGCTCTTCGAGCCGGGCTTTCCTTCACCCAGCGCGGGGAATTTTCCGTTATCATAGCCAGCCTGGCAACTGATACCATTCGTGTTTTATGCGGTGCCTTCATCCTTTCTTCCGCAATGATCGGAATACTGCTTTTTGAAATGGCGCCCAGAATCACTGCCAGAATTTTTCCCAAAAAAGACAAGCCGGTAAAATACAAAGTGCCGTCATGATCCGTTTTTATTGGTTGTTTCAAAACCGGGCGGCTATGCCCCCGGTTACAACTGTCAACGATTGAAACACTGACGTGTTTTTGTTTTGCATGCGAATGCATACATTCCAAGCCACCCGCTTCGCGGGTGGTCGTTGACTCCACCTGTAAAATCGGGGCTCCTGATTCAGGAAAGTAGGGATATCCATGGACGTCAAACCTTTCTCCAGCCTTGCCCGGCTCAAAGACATGGCTGCCATCTTCGGCAGCGGCGATTCGATCGGATTGCCGGTGGCGTTTGACGGGAATGATCCTGGTTCCATGTCAAGGCGGCTTGTCTTATCCGTCAGGCGGCAGGTGAGCTGCGCGGCATTTGCCGGTCTTTAAATCGGCTTCAATTTTTTCCCGGGCCTCTCCGGCCACATACAATGAACCGCATATGCATACCGTATCTGTCTTTTTCGAGGTGTTTATTGCCAAATCGCAGGCATCTCCCACATCCGTCACTGTTGTTATCTCCACTGTGGTATGGGCGTGCGCAGCCGTTTTTAAAACTTCCGGGTCGATGCTTCTTTCTGTTCCGGCCTTTGTCATAATGATTCTGTCCGCTAACGGTACAAGGTTTTTCAGCATGGCCGCATAGGGTTTGTCGTTGAGAATGCCGATGACAAGCGTGAGGTTTCTCCCCTTTCGGACCACGTGACTGCGCAGGTGATCCGCAAGCAGCCTGGCGGCTTTTCGGTTGTGTGCACCGTCTACGATGACGCAGGGGTTTTCCAGCATGTAATCGAGACGCCCGGCCCACCGGGTATTCTGTAATCCCATACGAATGTGCTCTCCCGATATGCTGTTTTCAGAGCCGTTTTTCCCTGATATCAGCTCGCAGGCGGCAATGGCAAGGGCCGCGTTTTCCCTCTGGTGGTCCCCCTTGAGATTCGTTTTTAAACGGGTCAGGCGGGTTCCGCGGATGCCGGAATAGGAGAAATGCACATCGCCCCGGTGCTTTCGGGTACTGAAATCCTTTCTGTAAATATAAACCGGTACCGATGCGGCAGCGGCGATACTGTTAACGACCTCCCGGGCCGACGGCTGTGTAATTCCCGTTACAACCGGGGCATGCGGTTTGATAATGCCGCCCTTTTCTTTTGCCAGTGCATTGATTGTGTTGCCCAGGTAATCGGTGTGCTCGATGGAGAGGTTCGAAATGATGCTGACCTCGGGCCTGATGATGTTGGTGGCATCAAACCGGCCGCCCATACCTGTTTCCACGACAGCGATTTCAACTTTCCGCTTTGAGAAAAGGTAAAATGCCATTGCGGTAGCAATTTCAAAGAAGGTGGCGTTGCGGTCTCCGGTATCCGCCGAGAACACTTTCAGGCAAGCTTCGACCACCTCGTCATCCGAGACCGTCTCGCCGTTTACGGCAATCCGTTCGTTGAATTTGACCAGGTGAGGCGAAGTGTACAGCCCTGTATAAAAGCCCGCCTCTGAAAGTATGGATGAAATATACGCACCAATCGAGCCTTTTCCGTTGGTACCGGCAATGTGGACAGACCTGAATGTCTGCTGCGGGGAGCCGAGCCGGTCCAGAATGCCGGCAATCGTGTCGAGCTCCAGTTTGATCCCGAAGCGGCCGAGCTTGTATATTTTTTTCAGGCACTCTTTGTAGGAGGGGTGCGTCATTTTGCGGGAAAAACCCGGTATGACATTGTCCATATCCATGCCCGTCATACCGGGTTTGACAAAGATCTATTTCTTTCTGCGGGACTGTGCGATTTTCTGTCTTCTCGCTGCTTCTCGCATCTTACGTCTTCTGTACTGACAAGGTTTTTCATAATGCTTTTTCAACTTGAGACGTTTGAAAAGCCCGTCATTCTGAATTTTCTTTTTCAGAATCTTCATGGCCTTCTCAACGTCGTTGTCAATAACCTGCACCGTGATTTCCTTCAATAATATCGCCCCTTTCAATTGTATTTTAGCTAAATTTTAACTAACCTGATATATATATCAAAAATCTTTTCAGATAGCAAGCAAAAATTTTATTGTCCCACGGCTAATTTCTTCTGCGGGTCACCTGCCGATGGCATAGAACAAATTCACCGCGCCCGCTTTGCGGGTGGTCGTTGACTCAAACGTCTCTCAGAAAAAGCAGTTGCGGCCTCTTTAACGGCCGCAACTGCTTTATGTTTTCAAATTGAACAGGCAGGTTTACAGTTTGGCGACCAGTGCTTCCGTGACGGACTTGACATCCTTTTCGCCGGGGAGTTCGATATATTTCATGCTGCTGTCCCCCTCTGCCTTTGCCTTGAAGTAGTAAGCCGCTGCAAGCGTACCGGTTTCCGCATCGTAGTATATGGCGTGCCGCTTGTCTATGGCCGCCTCGTCCTGGTCGTCATCCCGTTTCGAAAGCGCACCGCCGCATACCCGGCATTTGTCGCCGTCGGGTTTGATGACGTCGATATAGATATTGTTGGGATGGTTGTTGTCATTTTCGCAAAGGCGACGGCCCATGATCCGCCTTTTGGCTATCTCGCGGTCGAGCACGATTTCAATTACATAATTCAGATTAAGGCCCGCCTCGTTGAGCGATTCATCCAGTTTAACCGCCTGCACTTTGTTCCTTGGAAATCCGTCCAGAAGCCAGCCGTTTTCGCAGTCGGGCTGTTTCAATCTGTCGAGAACCATGGGGATGGTAATGTCATCCGGGACCAGTTCGCCTCTGTCGATATAATCTTTGGCTTTATTCCCCAGTTCCGTGCCGCCCTTGATGTTTTCACGGAATATCACGCCGGATTCAATGTGGGCGATGTTGTATTTGTCTTTCAGGATTTTTCCCTGGGTGCCTTTACC
Organism: uncultured Desulfobacterales bacterium; assembly: GCA_964478245.1. Lineage (GTDB taxonomy): Bacteria > Desulfobacterota > Desulfobacteria > Desulfobacterales > Desulfobacteraceae > CAYZHB01. The sequence goes on from CAYZHB010000139.1 coordinate 7,317, forward strand.
GCTTCCGTTCGGACCGAAAAAAAGAATATTCATACAAAACACTCCTTTTAAATATTATTTTTGATACCGTATCACTTATTGGTTGTTTTCAAACCGGGGGCTGTGCTCCGGTTACAACCGTCAACGATTGAAACACTCGCGTGTTTCGTTCTTCCGGCCTGCGGCCGGAAGAACAAGCCACCCGCTTTGCCACGGCTAATTTGTTCTACGGGTCACCTGCCGATGGCATAGGACAAATTCACCGCGCCCGCTTTGCGGGTGGTCGTTGACTTTCCTGATCTTCTTAAGTATACAAGTGACTGTGGATTGTCAAGCCCTTCAGAAAACTATTATGGGCAACCGGAAAAATATTTTGACAATAAAATAATTGGTTGTTTTTAAACCGGGGGCTGTGCCACCGGTTACAACCGTCAACGATTGAAACACTCGCGTGTTTCGTTCTTCCGGCCTGCGG
>CAYZHB010000140.1:0-7642 GCA_964478245.1 uncultured Desulfobacterales bacterium
TCTTTCTGCCCCTTCCGGCAGCGGCGGTGGATATCGTCAATATCCTGCCGGCGGATGCGGTGTGCACCCGGTTTTTCAGACGGCCGGGGACGCCCGGAAAACGACACTATTTCCGGGTAACCCGGGACGGGGTGGCGGTAAAATCCTGTTCGCACGACCGGATACCGGCGCTGCCGGAGGCGGGGCTTCATATCCGTATCGGCGAAGCGCCGGATGCCGCCGGCCTGAAGATCAAATGGGCAGCCGGCGGCCAAAGGACGGTTTTTGCGGCAAACGCCAGCCAGCTTCTCCGGGCCTGTCAGAGCCGGCTGCCGTTTAAGCGGAACCTCTTTGCCCTCTCTCCTTTGGCCGTACCGGTTCCTGAGGGGTTTGACGATATTTCGATGAAAGAGGCGGTTTCCCTTGAGAAGATCCGGCCGCAGATAGGCCGGGCCCATGTCTCGGTGCTGAACACAGCGGTGCGGCAGAAAGCCGGGGTCCCCACGAGGCCGGGGCGCTATCCGGACCAGGCGGTGACAATAAGGATGGACAATGAAAAGTGGGTCTCTCTGCTTCACCTGCTTTCCTTCATGGACAATACGGGCCTGGCGGTGATTCCCCGGATGCCGGCGCAGTCGTCGGATGTCATCGGGCACCTGTTTTCCCTGTTCGGCATCCCCTCCGTCCTTACCGCCAGTGATGCGGACTCGCAGTCGACCGCGTCTGTTCACCGGTATCTCGCGGCCTATCAAACCCTCTCGGCGGTCGAGGCCCTGTCCGCTTTGGAAGACGGGGCTTTCGGAAAGTGGCGCCTGACCGGATTCTGGGGGTTTTCCCCCGAAGGGGCGGATGATTTTGCCCGGAAACAGTTTGCCGCTTATGTCAAAACAGGGGTGCGGCATTACAAGGAAGGCGCGTGGGCAGAAGCGCTGGCCGGGTTTGAAAAGGCCCTCTGGATCGGGGAAACGACCCCCGGATACAACCGGTACCTGTACAGCCTGTACAAGTACGCACGGGAAAGCGCCTTTAACTGCGGCCGGACAGAACAGGCAGCCGGATATGCCCGGGCTCTGGTAACCCTTCTTTCCGACGAGCCGGCTCCCGACAGGCGGTACAGCGCCCGGTTGAAACTCGGGTTGATCTGCGCCCGTCAACAGCGCTATGATCAGGCGCTCACCCATTTAGAGCGGGGTATAGCGGAGTTGAAGGAACTGGACCGCCCCGACGAGATGATTCAGGCCCTTTCGGATCTCGGGGTGGTGCAGGAGAATGCCGGGTTGTACGAGGCGGCACTCTCAACGTTTGAAGCGGCGCTCGGGTATGCCCGGGATTTGAAATCCCCCGCCCTCGTGGCCGATCAGCAGATCAATATGGCCCGGGTGTACGATCTCAGGCTGAGCCGGTATGCCCAGGCAAGGAAATACTATACGGCAGCCCTTGAAAGCGGCGGAAAAGGGAACGACTTTGAAAAAGCCGGTTCGGTCTGTCTGGACATAGCCCGTCTGTACCGGCTGGAAGGGGATTTCACCCGGGCGGCCGAATATCTGGACCGCTCGGAAAAACAGATTCAAAAACACGATCCCGACGGCAGGGCGGCGGCCAAGCTCCTGATGGAAAAAGCCAACAATGCGTGGTTTCAGGCCCGCTATCAGGAGGCGTTCAACTTACACAGAGACGTGCTCAGGATGAGCCGGGCCAACAACTGGCCGCTTTTGGAAGTGAATGCGCGCAATACCGGCGGCCTTACCTGGTGGCGGCTCGGGGATAACCAGCGGGCGATCCGGGAGCTGCAGCAGGCCATCGACCTGGCCCGGAAGCTCGGCAACCGACCGGACGAAGTGGCCACCTCTCTCAATAACCTGGGGCTGGTGCTGCGGGAAACAGGCAGGTATGACCGGGCCCTGGAAAAACTCGATAAGGCCCTGGCACTGGACAGGGAGATAAACGCCCGGTGGGCGGTGGCGTACGACCTGAAAAATATCGCCCTGACCCGTTTGAAGATGGACCGGCCTGAAGCGGCGGTGCCCCTGTTCAAGGAAGCCCTTACGATAGCAGAGGAGATCGGCAACCGCATCAACCGGGCCAAGATTGTTCTGGGGTTAGGGCAGGCGTACCAGCGGCTCGAAAAGCCTGCACAGGCGGCCGACTATTTCCGGGATGCCCTGAAAACAGCTGACGCCATGTCGCTTCTCGAGGTCAAATGGCGGGCCCTGTTTGAACTGGGAAAAATGCATCAGGAGAACCGGGAGCCGGCAGCGGCGGAAAAATTTCTTCGGCAGGCTGTTTCCGTGATCGAGCACATGCGGGCCGACATCAAACTCAAACAGCTGCGGGACAATTTCATCAACAACAAAATGGCGGTATATGATACATTGGTCTCCCTGCTGGTGGACACGGGAAAACCGGTAGAGGCCTTTCACATTGCCGAGCGGTCCAGGGCCAGAAACCTGATCGATCTGCTGGGAAACCAGCAGATTCGCCCGGGCCGTGACCGGGACCGGGAAATGTATACCCGGATCAACCGGCTGAAGGCGGAAATCAGGGACCAGGAGCGGTTGCTGGCCCAGGCCGGCGACACTGAAAAACCGGTATATGAAACCGCCCTGCGCCGCCTCAATGATCAGTACCAGGACCTGTTGCTGGAGATCCAGTCGGACCGGCCCGAACTGGCCGCCCTGGTCAGTGTGGACGCCCTGGGGGCACGGGAGATTATGAGGCTGTTGACAGACGGGGTGACCCTTTTGACCTATTATATCCTGTCGGATCGGGTGCTCTGCTGGATCGTGGCCCATGACGGCATCACACTGGTTCAGCAGCCCGTGCCCCGGTCTGAACTGGATGGACTGGTAAAGCGTTTCCGTCTTGCACTCCAGAACCTGGAGCCCCATCTGCAGACCGGGCGCGAACTGTACCGTCTCCTGCTGGGAAAGGTGAATGCACACCTGCCTTCCGGTTCGGTGCTGGGAATCATTCCCCACCGGAGCCTGCACTACCTTTCCTTTGCCGCGCTGTTTAACGGCAAGGAGTATTTGGCCGACCGGTTCCCGCTGTTTTATCTCCCGGGTGCCAGCGTGTTTCAATACAGCCGGGACAGAAGATCCGGTCAAAAGAACCGGCGGGTTCTGGCCCGCGGCAACCCGGCCCTTGAACGCGGGGGAATGCGCCTGCCCTTTGCCGAGCATGAAGTGGGAACGATTCACTGGAACTTTCCCGATACAACCGTTCTGACCGGTGAAAAGGCAACGGAAAGCTGGATTACCGGGAATATCGGCAAATTCGGGATTATCCACCTGGCGGCGCACGGTGAGTTCAATCCGCTCAACCCCCTGTTTTCGGCCATTAAACTGGCCAAAGACCGGGAATCCGACGGCGATCTGGAAACCTCGGAGGTGTTTTCCCTGACCCTCGATGCGGATCTGGTGGTGCTGAGCGCCTGCCAGAGCGGCCTGGGTAAAGTCACGGCAGGGGATGACGTTGTCGGTTTAAACCGGGCTTTTCTGTATGCCGGAACCCATGCGGTGATATCCAGTATCTGGCGGGTCAGTGATATCACCACGGCCATTCTGATGAAGCAGTTCTACCGGGCGTACAGGGAGAAAAATAAGGCGGAAAGCCTTGGGGAAGCGATGCGCCATGTAAAACAGCGGTATCCCCATCCCGGTTACTGGGCCGCTTTTACTCTGGTGGGGGATTACCAGTGATATGAAGGCAATATATACGGCCGGGCCGCCTGCCGCCTGCACAACAACCGGCGATTTATGCTTTGAAAGCTGCTGTTTTTCCTTGATCGTGCCGTCCGGATAGCCTATAGTGAAAACAACCAATAATGCGCAATTGGGCAAAAGGGTGTATTTTTCCAAGGGCGCTGACAGAGAGGAGTGATTTCATGTCCTGCAGGCAAATATGTATCTTCATCATTTCCTGGGTTTTTCTGCTGACGGCTTCGGCGGTCTTGCCGGCGTTCGCCCAAAGCAGTCTTTTCGTGGCTTCCGAAGGCACCCGGCTCATGGAAAAAGACAGTATCACCTCGGATATTCTGGCAGAGGTGCCGCTGGGAACCGAGGTGACGATCCTGGAAGCCAAAGAGCGCTGGTACCGTGTCACCACGCCGGACGGCGAAACAGGGTGGATTTACCGGGGCCGGCTGGCCGAATCCCCCCCGGCCGACGAAGTGCTGGCGGAATCCGAAGATCTTTTCGCCGGTATGGATGACAGCAGCACCATTGAGGCAAGCAAGGCTGATACCGCCAGAAGTATCCGGGGCCTTTCGCCGGAAACGGAAACATATGCCGAAAATCAGAATACGCCTGCCGAATACCGGAAGGCCCTGGAAAAAGTGCTGAAAACCGAGATCAAAACCGGTGAAATCGACAGTTTTCTGAAACAGGGACATATCGGCCCTTATGCCGGCAACTGAAAGGAGAGACCCGAAAATGTACAGGCGATCCACGATAAACCGCTTTTGTTTTTTTGTATGTGTCACGCTCCTGTTGTCCGTACCCTTTTCCGGAACGGTGCCGGCCCGGGCCGGCACCGGGGAGTCGCCCCTGCTGACCGGCAGCCCTTCCGGCAAACAAGCATACCGCACAGCATTTCTGGATCGGTTGACAGAGGAGGGGTCAAAGGAAGGCAAGATGCTGGAAGGGGTGACCTCGATTTTTTCCAGTTCCCGGGAGGTGGATTACGAGACCGAACGGACCATTGGCGAGGGACTCGCTCTGGAGGGGTTTCGGAGATACGGCCTGCCGGTTGCGGACGAGGGGCTGCAGACCTATGTGAACACGGTGGGAGCGGCAGTGGCCCGAAATTCCGGGCGTCCGTCCATCCCCTATTTTTTTGTGGTCGTGGACAATGGGCTGCAGAATGCATTTTCCTGTCCGGGCGGCATCATTTTCATCTGTTCGGGACTGCTTGACACCATGGCGGACGAAAGCCAGCTGGCCTGCCTGCTGGCCCATGAAGTGGCCCATGTCAGCCATAAGCATGCCCTCCGGTCCATTAAGCGGGCCCAGTTTTTCCAGGGCCTCGGCCAGTTGACCTCGGCCGCCATGGAAGGCGAAAAAGGCGAAGAGTTCGAGTCCATGATCGGCGATCTTCAGACCGTTTTGTTCGATAAAGGACTGGACAGGAACATGGAATTCGAGGCGGACACGAGCGCCATGGAAACGGCCTTCAGGACCGGCTATGATCCCGCCGGCATGGTGGAAGTGCTGGAAAATCTTCAAAAAATTCAGCAGGCATCGGAAACCGCGGGGTCCTGGTTTTCCACCCATCCCCCGTTAAAAGAACGGATAGAAAAGTGCACCGATCGGCTGTCCCAATACCCGGACAGAGGGGAACTGGCCCGGGGGGCGGATCGGTATCAACGGCATGTCAAAGGGGTGAAACAGGCTCCCCCTGTATCCGCAAAATAGAAAAAATGGTCTTGACAACACGGCGTATCCTTCTATAATTTCCTGTTCAGCGCCCCCGTAAGAACATATTCAACGTTCAGACAAGTAAAACTTGCGTTTACCGCAGCAGTTCAGGTGGGCAAAAGAAGGTATTGTGCTAAAATTTCAAGACAAAGACGGTGATGGTGGTGAGCATGCGTGTTAAAAAAGAGTCTGCAGTTACGGATTTCTGGCAGGCCCATTCTCTGAAATATCTGGAGATGGCGCTCAATACGGACAGGCGGGAGCGGATACATGACCCGGACGGCTATGGCAGACATACCGGTGAGTGCGGGGACACCATCGAGATCTTTCTGAAAGTGCACAAGGATACCGTGACAAATGCCGCGTTTGATTGTGACGGCTGCATGAATACGGCGGCCTGCGCCAATACGGTGGTGCATATGGCGGAAGGGAAACGGGTGGATGACGCCTGGGAGATCGCCACGGAGGATGTGACGGCCTTTCTGGAGACCCTTCCGGAAAATGACATTCACTGCGCCGAGCTGGCGGTGGGGGCCTTGTACAAGGCCCTGGCCGATTATCAGAAAAAACGGCCCTGAAACCGTATATAAAGCCCCCCGCCTTCCCCGTTTTCCCGTGAGAAAACCGGTTCTCCGGTTTCAAAAACCGGTCAGTGAATTTCAAAGGCCCTTTCCCCGTGCACCGCATTGTCGAGACCGGCGATCTCCGCTTCGCTTTCCACCCGTATGCCGCCTGTGACGGCTTTTGTGACATAGACCACCACCAGGGTGCCGACAGCGGTGAAGGCGGCGGTCCCCAGGATTGAGACAAATTGAATCCAGAGCTGACCGGGATTGCCGTGAAAAAGACCCCTGGCCCCGGCCGTGACGGCAGGGTTGGCGAAAAGCCCGGTGGCAAGGGCACCCCAGATGCCGCATACACCGTGCACACCAAACGCATCAAGGGAATCATCGTATCCGAGCTTGTGCTTGACAACGGCGACACTGAAAAAGCCGATGACGCCGGAGACCAGCCCGATAATCAGAGAGGCGGGCAGCGTGACGAATCCGGCGGCCGGGGTGATGGCCACCAGCCCGGCCACAACACCGGATGCGATTCCCAGAAGGGTGGGTTTTTTACTGTGTATCCATTCGGCAAACATCCAGGCAAGCGCGCCTGTGGCGGCGGCCGTGTTGGTGACCAGAAAAGCCGAGGCGGCCACCCCGTCGGCGGCGAGCTGACTGCCGGCATTGAATCCGAACCAACCGAACCACAACAGGCCGGCCCCAAGGGCGGTAAGGGTGACGCTCGAGGGAAACATCGCCTTTTTTTCATACCCGATCCGTTTGCCGAGTATCAGGGCCAGTACAAGGCCGGCCACTCCGGCATTGATATGCACCACGTTGCCGCCGGCAAAGTCCAGCGCCCCCATGGCGTGCATCCAGCCGCCGCCCCATACCCAGTGGGCAACGGGACAGTATATGAAAGTGACCCATAACACGGTAAATACGAGCCAGGATGAAAATTTCATCCGGTCGACAACCGACCCCAGGACAAGGGCCACCGTGATGCAGGCAAAGGTCATCTGGAAAAGGACAAAAACGAATGTGGGGATGGTGCCGGATATGCTGTTGATATCGATGCCGGACAGAAACAGGTGGTCCAGGCTCCCGAAAATGCCGTTTACATCACTGCCGAACGCAATTGTGTATCCCCAGGAGACCCAGACGATACTGGCAAGACAATACGCCACAAACGTCATGGCAATGGTGTTGAGCAGGTTCTTGTACCGGGACATGCCGCCGTAAAACAGGGCGAGACCGGCCGGGGTCATCATCATGACCAGGGCCGTTGCAACGGTTACCCAGGCCGTGTCTCCCGAATTCAGCGTTCCCTGGCCGGCCGTTGCCGCGGAAAGGGGTAAGATCGTTAAAAACACCGTCATTAAAATGGTTTTCAGTTTCATTTCGGGCTCCTTTTTTTATTTGCCGGGTCGATCTGTGCCGGACCCGTTTGGTGAATGCGCTGCTTTGCCTCCCGTTACCGGGCTTGTGTTCTCTGGTACGAGGTTAAGAGCAATAGATGTGCCAGAAGGAAACTGCCGGCACCGATCCCTTTCAATTGTCTGATATCAAAGGACATGATTGATCAGTGCCCACGGGCAATGTCCGTCAGCATCATACAAAAATGTAAAATTATTCCAATGAAATTACATTTTTGCAATATATGAGCAAATCCCTCTGTCCAAACCGCAAAGTAAATTTATT
>CAYZHB010000141.1:0-7532 GCA_964478245.1 uncultured Desulfobacterales bacterium
CTCCCCCATCAAGATATTTGAGTACCTGTTCATGAATGTGCCGGTGGTGGCGACCGCACTCCCCGAGATAAAGGGCATGCCGGGTGTGCACACCGCGTCGTCCGCCGGGGCGTTTGCCTCGCTGTGCCTGTCGGTTCTCCAGGTGCCCCGGTCCCACGAGGGTCTGGATAACGACCGGTTTATCGCCCGCAATTCCTGGCTGGCAAGGACGGATCAGTTCCTGCCGTCCCGGGGGGAAAAGAATGTGTCCGCCATCATTCTTATCCATAACAATCAACCTATTATCGGCAGGTGCCTGGAAACGCTGCTGCTTCACGGCGGCGATTTTTTAAAGGAGGTGATTGTCGTGGACAACGCCAGCACGGACGGCGGCGCCCAATTTGTGATGGACAATTTCCCAGAGGTCACGGTTTTAAAGAACAGCCGAAACGGGTGCAGCTCCGGCAGGAATCTCGGCGCGGCCAGGGCGTCCGGCGAGTACCTGGCGTTTTTTGACAGTGACCAGTGGTTTACATCCAGTAGTTTTTTCGAAGAGGCGTTGTGGATACTTGCGAACAACAGGGAAGTCGGTGCGGCGGGATGGGTGGCCGGCTGGTTTGAACAGGGGAACAAAGATCTCGGGGGAATGATCGTTGAGCATCTGCCCGGCCGCGGCATCAATATGGATGTGTATCTGAAGGGTTTTCGGACGGATATCGGGTATCTCGGCACAGGCGGCATGTTCGTTTCCAAAAAGATTTTTGACAAGACAGACGGGTTTGATGAGAACCTTGATCCCACCTGTTTCGAGGATACGGACTTCTCTTTCCAGATCAAGGCGGCCGGATACGACATCGCCTTCCGGGATTTCGGCGGTATCCGACACCAGCCGCATCAGACAACCCGGATAACCAGCAGCGGCTACATGAAGATTTATCGCAGGAACGCGGCTTATATAAAGGAGAAGTGGCGCCGCCGGTCCGATTATTTTATGGATTGTCCTGCCGGCTGACCAAATTCATGAGGAGGGACTATGATTGAACTTTCATCACTGTGCGGACCTGACAGATGAAAAAGGTTTCCATAATTGCCATCGCAGGCACCCGCCCGGAAGCGGTTAAAATGGCCCCGCTTATCACAGCGCTTCGCAGTGACGACTGGGCGGATACGATCATACTGGCGACGGCCCAGCACAGGGAGATGCTGGATCAGACACTGGCGCTGTTCGAACTGGTGCCGGATATCGATCTGAATGTCATGACGGCCAAGCAGTCCCTTTCAGGCCTCACTGCCAAACTTGTCAGCGCCATGGACACTATTTTCAGCGACCTCAAACCCGATGCGGTGATCGCCCAGGGGGACACCACAACGGTGATGAGCGCCGCCCTGGTCGCATTTTATCACAGGGTGCCTTTCTGCCACGTGGAAGCGGGCCTGCGGACAGGGAATCTTTACAATCCGTTTCCCGAAGAGGCCAACCGTATTTTTGCGGACAGGCTCGCCCGGTACAACTTCGCCCCGACCGAAGCGGCCAGAGAGAACCTGATTGCCGAGGGCGTGCCGGGAAAGTGGATTTATGTCACCGGGAATACGGTTATCGACGCCCTTTTGAGTGTGGCCCGGAAAGATATCCCTCTGGGAATTGACATGGATCCCCGCAAAAAGATGATCCTGGTGACGGCCCACCGCCGGGAAAATTTCGGCAGGCCGCTTCTGGATATCTGCGCCGCCATAACGGAGTTGGCGAAGGCGTACCCCGATTTTCAGTTCCTCTACCCTGTTCATCCCAACCCCAATGTCCGGGATGTGATAATGCCACGTCTTTCCGGCCTGCCGGGCGTCGTTCTCTGCGATCCGCTCGATTACGGTCCGTTTGTTTCGGCAATGAAACGCGCATATATCATACTGACCGACAGCGGGGGGGTGCAGGAGGAGGCGCCGGCACTCGGCAAACCGGTTCTGGTTTTGAGAAACGAGACAGAGCGGCCGGAAGCCGTACAGGAAGGGGTGGTCAAACTGATCGGTACGGATAAAGGAACGATCTGTACCGAAGTGAAACATTTGATCGAAAACAGCAACGCCTACAGTGACATGGCCAGGGGGGCCTCGCCTTACGGGGACGGCAAATCCGCCGCACGGATCAACACGATCCTGCGGGAGGGGTTTTGCCCTGACGGGTAAGGCCGCAAAAAAATACAGAACCACCGACGCAGTGCCGGATTTATACCGGAAAACACGCGCATTGACAAAGGGTGCATGAACAGCATGAGACAGACGATGAAATTGTTGCGGCAAAAAGTGAGAAGTGCTGCCGCCCGGGTGTTGCCGGAATCTGTCAAGTTCAGATTGCGCCCCTTCATGAACCGGGTGCCGGAAAAGCACCGGTACAGCAAACAGCACAGCGACCAGTTGAACCGCATCCTGTCGGACAACCGGGATATGCCCGTAATCGTTTTCAAACCGATTACGGACTGGCATTTAAAGCTGTTCCAGAGACCGCAGCATATCGCCCTGAATCTATCAAAATCGGGGTTTCTGTATTTTTTTTGCACCGGCAATTTTTATGAGAACGTGGACGGGTTTGAAAAGATATCCGAATCCGGCTACGTGACCGATCGGTATGACATGCTGGCGGCGCTTCCCCGAAGAAAAATTCTGCATCTTTATTCCACCGACAACTGGACCGGTTATGATCTCGTCCAGAGAGAATTGGCAAGCGGCAATATCATTTTGTACGAGTATGTGGATGAAATCCACGAGAAAGTGTCGGTAAGGAAAATCCCTGATTTTGTTTTTGAGCGGCATGAAAAGATACTTTCCGATGAACGGTGTATCGTGGTGGCAACCGCGGACAAGCTGTATCAAGATGTGTTGGCAAAGCGGTCCCGGAATTGTGCGCTGGTGACAAACGGTGTGGACGTGGCCCATTTCAGCGGCAGCCCGGAGAATCCCGCTCCGCCCGGCGCGATGCGGCAGCCTGTCCGGCCGGGTGTGCCGGTTATCGGATATTTCGGAGCGCTGGCAAGCTGGTTCGATTTTGACCTGGTTCGCAAACTCGCAGGTGAGCGGGAGTGGCAGGTGGTCTTAATCGGGCATAACTACGACAATACAATGAAAAAGTACCGGTTTGACAAACTTGCCAATCTGACGGTTTTAAAGCCGGTCCCGTATGCCCGCCTGCCTGAGTATGCAAAATGGTTTGATGTTGCGATTATTCCGTTCAAGCTCAACGAGATTACCCGGTCGACGTCGCCGATCAAACTGTTTGAATACATGGCACTGGGGAAGCCCATTGTGACGACCGATCTCCCGGAATGCAGAAAATATGACGCCGTGCTGGTCGGCAAAGATCATGACGACTTTATCCGGAAAGTGGAACAGGCGCTCCCGCTGAAGGGCGATGAACGGTATAAGGCGCGTCTGAAGCAGACGGCCGTACAGAACAGCTGGGAAAGAAAAGCACAGAAGATCGCTGAACTCATACACCGGAATCTGGTTTCTTGACAATTTGTACCCGTTTGTATTATACCCGTTTACATTTCATTGCCGTGTATCAACCAAACAAAGGTTTATAAAATGACCCTTACTGCCGATATTCCGTTTCCGACGGAAGAAATGATGCGACTTGTATGCGGGCCCGACTGTCCCGACCTTGAAGGACACTTTAACTGGGCGGGGCAGCTCTTGTACGAGATGCTCAAACAGGAGGAAATGATAACGCCCGGTTCCGCATTTCTGGATGTGGGCTGCGGGTGCGGACGGGTTGCCCGGTTTCTTTTAGCGGCACAGCTAAGGTCATATACGGGTTTTGACCGTCACAGAGGGATGATCCAGTGGTGTACCGATGAGATTACCAGCCGGGCGCCGCATTTTCAATTTCACTGTTATGATATTAAAAGTATTTATGATACTGTGGACGGGAATGCCGGCAAGACACAGGCTCAGCTGTTTGAATTTCCTTTCCGGGACAACGGTTTTGACGCCGCTCTCCTGGCATCGGTGTTTACGCATATGCCCATGGCCGAGGCGGCCAATTATCTCGAGGAGCTGTTCCGGGTATTGACACCGGACGGGAAAATTCTTCTGTCGGTATTCTTTGCCGAGGACGGCACACCTTACAGGCAGGACCTCGATTTTCACTACAATCGTTCCCGGTTTCTGGCGCTTGCGGCATCGAAGGGGTTTTCCTGCCGGTTCCGTGAAGAACTCCATTCTCACAACTGGTACGTTCTCACCCCGCGGAAATGACATACAGGTGATGGTTCAATGGTCCCGGTCACAGCAGTCATACCGTGTTATAACTGTGGAAAAACTGTTGAAAGAGCGGTAAATTCCGTATTTTACCAGACGTTTCGCCCTTTTGAGACAGTGCTGGTGGATGACGGCAGTACGGATGACACCCATGACCGGCTGATGCAGATCAGGGCAACGGCCGCGGCGGGCGATGTGAAAGTGATTCGGCACGACGGCAACAAGGGGCCGGCTGCGTCGAGGAATGCCGGCTGGCAGGCGGCGGGCGGCAAGTATATTGCCTTTCTGGATGCGGATGACGAATGGCACAGAGAAAAGATTGAAATTCAGTACCGGTTTATGGAAAAATATGCCGACGTCAGCCTGAGCGGGCATGTATGCAATTTTGAAAAACGGTACCCGATCCGGCATCGTTCTTATGGAAACAGGCCCGTCAAGGTGACCCGTGTCCGTCCCGGCCTGTTTTACGTGAAGAATGTGTTTAAGACCCCGTCTGTTATGCTGAAAAGCGCTCTTCCAGAGCGGTTTGACGAAAGGAAGCGTTTTTCCGAAGATTATCTGCTGTGGTTCGAGCTTGTTCTGAAAGGGCACGGCGCTCTTTATATCGATCTCCCGCTGGCCTTTCTGCACAAACCGGCATTTGGGGCGGGCGGCATGACCGGACAGCTTGTCAATATGCAGACGGGGGAGCTGGATGTCTTTACCGCTCTCAAAGAGAAGGGATTGATGAACGGTTCCCATCAGATGGCCGCGTCCGTGGTCTCCTACGTCAAATTTTTACGACGCGCGGCGTGGGGGATGTTACATCACAAATGAAATATCCCGGATTGTGCGGATGGTCTTGAAGCGGTTTTGCACGGCGTCCGGTCAATCATTTTTAAGACAATACCCCGAAAGGATGACCATGAAACAGTATATGGAAAACTGTCTGGATATGCCTTTAAGAGAGGTGCTTTCCATTATCCAGGATCGTATCATTACGCAGACCACCTATTTTGGTATCGAGACCTTTAAAAACCCCCTCGATTATTGGGTTTATCAGGAGATTATTTTTGAAGAAAAACCGGATGTGATCGTGGAGATCGGCAACAATAGCGGCGGCAGCACACTCGCAATCGCCCATTTCTGTGATCTCATGAACCGGGGAAGAGTTATCGGAATCGACATTTCCCATGCAAAAGTCCCCGATTGCGTGAAAATGCATCCCCGGATTCAGTTAATAGAGGGGGATGCCTGCGCCGGTTTTCCCGAAATCAAAGAGATGATACAAGACACCGAAACGGTATTGGTGATCGAGGACAGTTCCCATACATATGACAACACCCTGAACGTGCTGCGGACATTCTGCGAGCTGGTGCCGCCCGGCGGCTACTTTATCGTTGAAGACGGTATCTGTCACCACGGCCTTGATGTGGGACCCGAACCGGGGCCTTATGAAGCGATCGATGCCTTTGTCAAAGAGAATGAGGCGTTCGACATCGACAGATCAAAGGAATCTTTTCTGATAACTTGGAATCCCAAGGGGTTCCTCAGGCGAAAGGTGGCGTCCCGGAAGAAGGCGGTTCAAAGCTGAACGGGATTCAGCACAAGTACAATAAAACGGTTCTGGTTTTTCCGTTCCAGGGGCAGACGTGCCACGCTTACAGTACGTATTGTTTCAGGTGGGCCCAGTTTGGCGGCGCCGACAATTTAAGGTCCGCCGCCAAAGACGTGGAGGCGCTTATCCGTTACCTTGAAAATAACGCCAAGCCACCCGCTTCGCGGGTGGTCGTTCACTACGGGCGGAGATCCCCTGGTCATGAGCGCAAAGGTGCTTTGGAACGGGAGCGAAAGCAGTTTTGTAAAAAAGTGCTTGACAGTTTTTAAAAAGAAAGTTATTAGTGAAATAAAACTTGATTTTATCTTTCTAACAAAAGGAGGATGATGACACCCGGTAAAAAGGAAAAGAAAACTGTACGGCCTCTGACGTCCGTCATGGAGGATTATCTGGAAGCCATATTTGAACTGGGGGAGAAAAAACGGGTGGTGCGGGTCAAAGACATCGCCGCCCGAATGGATGTGAAAATGCCCACGGTGACCAGCATGCTCAAGACCTTGAGCGAGCGAAATCTGGTCCGTTATGAGAAATACGAGTACGTGGAGCTGACAGGTAAGGGCGCAGCCATCGGCCGGGAAATCGGCCGCCGGCATGAGATCCTGCTGAAATTTCTGACGGAAATTTTACGGATCAATCACGATACGGCCGACGAAGATGCCTGCAAAATGGAGCATGCCTTGAGTATTGACACCCTGGACAGCCTGACCGATTTTATGAAATTCATACAGGCCTGTCCCCGGGCCGGCGACACCTGGCTTGAGTTCTTTGAAGAGTACCGCCGTCACGGTCGCAGACCTGAGGCCTGCCAGGCGCGTATCGGAGATTTTCTGTGTGATTTCAGGGAAAAGACAGATTTCCCCGATGACGCCGCTGCCACTGACAACGATAAATGAGGTGACTTTTCCGCAGTCTGAAAGGATTTAATCCGAAAAGCAAAAAACGGTGAAAAAACACAGGCATTTTGTATTAACCGAAGTGATGGATGGGGTTGAGAAATAAGAAACAAGCATAAATAGCGTTTACCGACCGTCTTTAGTATTTTTCAGGGCGGTTTTTATTGGCGGTTAAAGTTAGAAAAGTCTAATAATATGAGGTATATCTATCAAAATGGGCCAGGATAAAAAGCTTTTAATAGAAAGCCTGAACACCAGAATCAAAGAGCTGCAGCAGGAAATTAATATGCACTGCTGCCTTGTAACCTCCGTACTGGAAGAAAAGCTGGATGCGGTCAGTCTGGCGGATTTTTCCCGTTTGTGTCCGAAACGGGAAAGAGAGCTGCGGCTTCAGGAAGCGGTCAAAGAGACCATCGAAGTACTGGAGGAAAGCCGGAAATCATTTAAATCCAAGCGGCTGGGAGAGCTGAGAAAGAAGCTTACCCGGATACTTGTGGAAGAGGAGGGGCCGTCGATTAAAAGTGATCTGCCGGGACACCCGTCCCGTCAACAATGACATGCGGGAAAATTGAAAAGGAGGCGCAATATATGAAGATTGAAACCATGGACCGATTCAGCAGCGAAAGAGAGACCGACTCCCGTGAGAACGGTGATCAACGGCCCAAGGAGCGGCTGAGGTTATGGGAGATCGATCCGATTTTTAAATGCCCGGTCGCCGGTATGTGTTTTTCACCGCCGGAACAGAAAAAACTTTTGTACAAATCGGAACTTCCGGCAAAAAAACTGTCTTCTTTTGATATTCACCAGATTCT
>CAYZHB010000142.1:0-7513 GCA_964478245.1 uncultured Desulfobacterales bacterium
CACGGGCAGCCTCGAGCCGTTTTTCAGCCAGCCGCCGGGCAAGGTCCCCCATGGCGGCCGTGCTTCTGAACCGGACCCGGTCCTCCATGCTGTAAAAATGGGAGAAAAGCGGACCGGCAAAAGCGTCTCCCGGTATCTGCCTGAGGGCTTCAAAGGCTTTTTCCCGGTCATCGTACTGAAGAATCTTCCCCACTTCTTTTTTTATCTGCCTGTAGCGCGGTTTTCCCATTTTTCGATCACTTTGGAAGTCAAAGACCACCCGAAAATCGGGTGGTCTGAAATTTATACATATGGCATTTTCAATTCAAGGTCCGGTACTATCATACCTCAAGCCGGTTTTTCAGCCATTCTTTTATGTTGCCGTCAACCGCATAGACCCCTTTGTATCTGCCGATACCGCTTTTAAACTCCGCCTCGAGTTCTTCGGGCAGGTGAAAACTGCCGAGTTCCTCCGAATCAAATCCTTTGCGCCTCACCAGCCTTACAACCGGCGGGTTTCTCCATGTATCGATCACGAAATAAACGGTCTCGTTCTCACTGTCCCTTGAATTGTAATATGCCTGGTCTCTTAACGGGCCCCATTCAAGGTGAAGCGCAATGGCTTCCTCCGGGGTCATCTCCCAATCAACCGAATTGACGATCTCCCTGTCGTTTTTTATATCGTTGAGCGTCATGTCGCCTCCTTATTATATATTTCTGAGTTTTCTCTCCATTCAGACGGCCCAGTTTTCACTGACCTGTCTTGATAATACAGCAAATTGCATGCCTGAATGGGCGAAAATAATACCAAAACGCTATTATACTTAGATATTTTGTATGCCGCGCCGAGATCATATAAAAAGTGAAACCGCCGGGTGTTGAATTTTACCCGGATATGGTATATTCTTTGCAATTCCGATGACACAGAATTTTTTCAACCGTTGGTGTGTCTGTAACGGTGTGATGAGACAGTAACGCTAAAAAAGGAGAGTAAACATGGAATTTAAATCGATTGATGAGATATTGAAATTTGCAATCGACAAGGAAAAAGAAGCGGTTGCATTTTATTCATCCCTGGCCGGAGAAGCCACCAAAGCCTCTCTCAAAGAGACATTTGAAAATTTTGCAAAAGAAGAAGATAAACACGCTACCATGCTTTCCGATCTTGCAGGGAACAAGGAAAAAATCGACGCCTACCAGTTTAAAAAGATCACGGATCTTAAAATAAGCGACTACATGGTGGAAAGAGAATATGAACAGGGCATGCCCATGCCGGAAATTTTAAAGCTGGCCATGAAACGGGAGGAGAAAGCCGTAGAACTCTATTCAACGCTTGAAAACCAGACCGACAATGAAGAGGCCAAAAAGCTCTTCCAGCTTCTCACCCAGGAAGAAAAAAAGCACAAACTCGCCCTTGAAACCATGTATGACGACTATCTTGACGAGCAGGGCAACTAAGGGGTGACAGACCACAGCAAGGGTTGGGGATTTTTTTTCGTCAACCCTTTGGTTTTTTTATCTGCTGGCGGCGAAAACGACCATCTTTTCAATTCAGGGGAAAACCGTGAAACTCAAATCTCTTTTCAGACCCGCCTCCATGGCGGTAATCGGGGTATCCACCTCCCATGACAATCATCCCGCCAATGTAATCTACAACAAGAATCACCTCCGGTATCCCGTCAAAACATTCCCGGTCAATCCGAAGGGCGGCCGCCTCAACAGGGAGCCCATATATGCCACGGTGGAGGATATCGAAGCGGATATCGATATGGCGGTGATTGCCGTGCGCGCCGAATTTGTCCCGCAGGTGATGGCCCAGTGCATCAGAAAAGGCGTGGGCGGCGCCGTCATCATCTCCGGCGGGTTTGCCGAAACCGGCAATCACCGGCTGCAGAAGGAAATCCTGGATATGGCCCGGGAAGCCGAGTTCCCGTTCGTGGGCCCCAACTGCCTCGGCATCAACGCGACCGGCCTTTTTGACACCTTTTTCCTGCCCGGTGAACGGATAATCCGGCCCCAGAAGGGCAACATCGGTTTTGTCAGCCAGAGCGGCGGGGTGCTGGTGGACCAGATGGTTAAATTCGCCGGAGAAGGTATCGGGATCTCCGTTGCGGTCAGCATCGGGAACAAGGCCTTTATCAGGGAAACCGATATGCTGGACTGGTTCAACCGGGACAGGGAGACAAAAGTGATCGTTTTTTATATCGAAGGGTTCGGACCGGGAGAAGGCCGGGAGTTCGTGGAAAAGGCCGGCAAAAGCACCAAACCGATCGTGGTCCTGAAAGCGGGGAAAAGCGGAAAAGGGGGCCAGGCGGCAACGAGTCACACCGCCTCACTGGCGGGCGACTACACGGGGTTTTCCGAAATAATGAGACAGTACCGTATAGCCGAAGCGAATAACGAGTATGAACTCACCTCTTTCTGCGAAGCTTTGAGCTGCTATCCGGGGGGCAGCCGCAGCAATGCCGGCATCATCACCCTGAGCGGCGGGCACGGCGTTATTGCGGCGGACGCGTGTGAACAGCACGGTGTCTGCATCCCGAAAATCGAAGAGGCCACAACGGCAAAAATAAGAGAGGGCCTGGCCCCGGAAATCAGGAACATCGCCTCGTTTGAAAATCCGCTGGATCTCACCGGCAGTTCCGTGGACAGCGACATTGTCTCTTCTGTCAGGCACATGGCCCGGGACAAAAACATCGATCTGATCATGACCCTTTTAATACCGTATTCCCCCGGCGTATCCGCCGATATCGGGGCAAAGCTCAGCCATGTGGCCAGAAGTGAACAGGTCCCCATGATCGCTTACGTACCCAACGAAGCGAAGTACCGGATCATCATCGAAGGATTTGAACTCAACAGAATTCCCGTGGCCTCCTCGGTGAACGGGGCGGTGCTCATGGCCAAAGCGTTAAAGAGGTGCCGACCATGTTAAAGAAAAAAAGCAGAGAGATCATCGAAAAAAACAGACCGCACGGATGGGTCCTGGAACCCGATGCAAAAACACTGATGAAGCAGCATGGCCTCGACGTGCCGGATGCCGTTTTAACCGCCTCTTTTAAGGAAGCCCAACGGTTTCTGGAAAAATCGGGGGGTCCGGTTGTGGCAAAAGCCGTATCAAAAAAGATTGTCCACAAAACCGAACACCGGGCTGTGGCCGTGGGGATTGCCACCGGAGAGGAACTTGAAAGGGAAATGAACCGGCTCAAACAGCTTGACGGATGTGAAAATGTCCTGGTGGAAGAGATGGTGGAAGGCACTGAAATTTTTATCGGGGCCAAGAACGATGTGCAGTTCGGACCGGTCATTATTTTCGGCATCGGCGGGACATCCGTTGAAATATACAACGATACGGCCATCCGTATGGCGCCGCTCACACCGGAAGATGTAACATCCATGGCCGAATCCCTGCAGGCCAGCGAGATCATCTCCGGTCATCGCGGAAGGGAGGGGGTGAACATGGAAGCCTTGCAAAACATGCTGGTGACCTTTTCACGCCTGATCATGAAGCTTAAGGATGACATGGCATCGGCCGACCTCAACCCGGTGATCTTTACGAAAGACCGGGCCGTCATCGCGGACGCCCGGATTATACTCACGTCATGAGACCACGGCCACCCGTTTCGAGCGGGCGGCCTGATGTATATAACCTCAGTCCCTGAACACCAGCTTGCCGCCGATGAACCCCGCCCCGCCGGCGGCCGCCACCATGAGGATATTCACAAGGATAAAGGCCCATGCCCTGCCGGAATTCAGCACATCGGGCGACAGAAGATACCAGAAAAATATGATGACTGCCGTGGCGCAGGTCAGAGAGGCGGCAATGATTTTCAGTTTAAAAAGCATCGTCAATGCGCCGTTGTATTTCCGCTGCCATTCAATCACCCCTGTGAAAATGACAAACGGCATGGCGATAATCACGATAATCAGGTTGATAAAGGCGGCGCCGGACAGAAGGGCCGAATTGAAAATCCATGCGACAAGCCACAGCAGCACCGCCGCCGGCAGTATCCCGTTGGGCGTATGAACGGAAACGGGATGGGCATGGTGTTTCACCAGAAGTGTCTTTATTTTTTCAAAAAGCGTCTCTTCCGTATCCGGGCCCTCTTTTTCTCCCGACTTTGCCTTCCCCGATTCAGGGCTTGGCTGTTTTCCCCCTATTCCCGGGTTTTTTTCGGGTATTTCCGACGCGTCTATCTCCACAAACTTGCCCGCCGGCGCATTGCATACCGGACACCGCGCCGGTGGTTCCTCTCCCCTGTGTATATAGTTGCAAACCGTACACCGCCGGATTTTCATTGCCACTCCCCTTTCAACGAGACCCCTGAACTGCGCATTGTCAAAAGACCTCTCACGTTTTATATCCTTTCAAAATGTCAACCACCCGGTTCGCCTTTGAAATCCGTTCCGCCATTCCGGACCAGTCGGTCACCGGTCGGTAATATCGACAAACGAACACGTATCCGGACCGCAGTAGTTTCCCACATATGCCGCCCCCGGCCTGTAAATCGTGGGCTTCGGTGCCGCCCTGGCAAACTGTTCTTCGATCACATGGGCGGTCCATCCGGCCATGCGGGATACCGCAAAAACCGGTGTGAACAGATCCGCGGGAATCCCCATGGCATAGAAAAGGGATGCGCTGTAAAAATCCACATTGCTGTAGATGTCCCTTTCTTTTCTTTTCCGGAAAGCCGCCCTGGCTCTCCTTTCAAGTTCTCTGGACAGCTCGTACCACAGGGTCTCTCCCGCGATCTCCCCCATCCTCTTACTCATGGGCGCAAGAATCATTGCCCGGGGGTCATCGGTCTGGTAAACCGCATGGCCGAGCCCCATGATCCGGTCTCCTGCCGAAAGCTTTCTGTCAACAAAGGCATCGATGTTGTCCACCGATCCGATCTCTTTTAACATCGCCATAACCCGCACATTGGCCCCGCCGTGCAGGGACCCCGAAAGGGATCCGATGGCCGCGGCCGCCGCCGCATAGATGTGTGCCCTGGTGGACCCGACCTGGCGCGCCGTAAAGGTGGACGCGTTAAAAGAATGTTCCGCGTGCAGGATCAGACTTGTGTCAAAAAAATGCACTGTCTCGGCATCCGCTTTTTCCCCTTTCATCATGTACAGAAAATTCGCGGCATGGGACAGTTCCTCATCCGGCCGGACAACGTCCCTGCCGTTCCGTATCCTTTCCCATGCGGCCGTGATCACGGCGATGCCGGAAATCAGGGATTCGGCACTCGCCATAGCGGTTTCGATACGGCTGTCCTCATCCTGTACTCCCTTGTCGTTCTGAGCAAGCAGGGGCACCCCCGCCTGCAGCACATCCATGGTACCGGCGTCGGACGGCAGCAGTTTCAGGAAAGAAAACACGTTGTCCGGAACATGCCGCTTTTCCTTCAACCGCCGGTCAAACGCGTCAAGCTCCTCTTTTCCGGGAAGCCTTTCGTACAGCAGAAGGAAGCACACCTCTTCAAACGTGGCGTTTCCAGCCAGTTCCTCTATCGGAAACCCCCTGTAAATCAGCTTGCCTTCTTCGCCCCGTACATCACAAATCCTGGAGCTTGCCACTTCTACTCCGCGAAGCCCGGTATTGATAACCGGCACACATTCATCCATAAAATCATCCTTTACAATATTTTGTCCGGCGGTCTTCTCTCAGGGACGTACTGCGATTCGATTTCTCTGTTGTGAAGGGCTTCAGACACATAGAGACCGCAGAAACAGGCCCCGTAATCTTCAAGGTCCGGCTCCCTGTAAACACAGGGACAGATGATGTCCTTGTCCTTTTCCCGGTCGTTGCTGGCAAGCCGGCAGGGACAGGACATGTATCCGTATCTTTCTTTGTTCAGCAGGAGGGCCTCGAGAAGCTCGAACACGAGGTCCTTGTCCTTATTAAAATAGATGCCTTTTGCCTCGTTTACCTTTTTCAGATTCTGATACAACTGATCAACTTTCATTTTGGACTCCCAGCGCCTCCTTGATTTGTTCTTCGCGGTATCCCACGATCACCGTGTCATCTATTTTCAACGTCGGAAAAGAACAGCGCGGGTTGAGCTTTTTCACCTCTTCTATAACGTCCTGACGCTCTTCTTTGTCAATTTTGTCCACCTCGATGACATCAAACGTGACATCACAATCCGACAGCAGTTTCTTTGTTGATTTGCAGTGACTGCAAGTACTGAGTGCATAAAGTGTTATCCGGTTATCTTCCATATAAATCTCCCCCTTTGGTCATGAGACCTGTAAATAACACCCTCTTTCGCCCGATTGCGCATTATTCAAAGGTCTTATCCTGTCTGCAAAACTTCATCCGGTCATATTCTGTCTGTACTGAATAGCACAATTCATGCCATTTTAACAAGGTTGGCTGTTATATGGCACGGCTAATTTGTTCTATGCCATGGGCAGGTAGCGGGGAACTTCCTCTGCCTCAGTCTCGCAGCCCGTCCAGGGCTGCTCCGAGGTGACCGACATCATAAAATCATCCATGATTTTATGATGTCGGTCAAACCCGGCATAGAAAGCCCCCCGTCACCTGCCTGTCCAAAAGTGACCCGTAGAACAAATTAGCCGTGGTTATATGGTTTATGTGGCCTGATTTTTGCTGTATAGTTAAAAAAATTGGGCCCACAGAAACCTGGAAAGAGATACTATTTATTATGGCACAAGAGATAACGATACTTATTGGGGGAGCCGCGGGACAGGGAATTCAGACGATCGGCGCTCTGCTGGCCAGAGTCTGCAACCGGTCAGGCAAGTTTATTTTTTCTTACGATGATTTCGAATCCCGGATCAGGGGCGGACACAGTTTTCATCTGCTGAGAATCAGCGACCGGCCGGTCAGTACGGTGAGTCTCAAGCCCGACATCCTGGTGGCGCTGGACAGTAAGTCCTGGGAAAATCACCGGGAAAAAGTGACGGATACCGGCATTATACTGATCGGCACCGACAGGGATGATACAGATGTGTCGAATGTATTCCATGTGCCGCTGAAACAGCTGGCCGAGTCCGCCGGCGGCAGGATCGCGTCCAACACGGTCGCTGCAGGTGCCGCACTGTCCGTTATCGGCGCGCCCCTGAAACATTTTGAAGACGTGCTGTCAGAACAGTTCCGGTCCAAGGGGACGGATGTGCTGAACCTCAACATCGAGGCGGGCCGGAAAGGGTATGAAGCCGGCCGTGAAATACCATTCCGCGACGGCCTTGACTTTGATGATGAACGGCATGAGAACCTGGTAATGACAGGCGCCCAGGCAGCCGCACTCGGTGCGATTGCCGCGGACTGCCGCGTGTTCGCTTTCTATCCCATGAGCCCGGGAACGGGTATTGTTTCAAGTGCGGCCGCATATGCCGACCGGCTGCCGATCGTTGTGGAACAGGCGGAAGATGAAATCGCCGCTGTGAACATGGCCATCGGCGCTTCCTTTGCCGGCGTCCGGGCCATGACAGCCACCTCCGGCGGCGGCTTCTGCCTGATGACCGAAGGACTCGGACTGGCCGCCATAAGCGAAACCCCGCTTGTCATTATCGACGCCCAGCG
>CAYZHB010000143.1:0-7488 GCA_964478245.1 uncultured Desulfobacterales bacterium
ATCGAAAAAGCATAATTTCGAAGTTGGAGCCATTTTTGACGATATCCGGAAACGACAAACCTCGTTGGGTTCACGGCTAGTTTGCCATGAAAAAAGAAGGAGTGCCGAACAATCGGCTTCACCTGACCGTGATTCCGCTGCGCTACACCCCGGCAGGTGAGCCGGAGCGTTAGCCGGCGAGAAATGGAAATTTTAAGCTTGAAATGCTGTTCGGTATGATATATTCTCATACCGGAGGTGACAAAAATGGCTGCTTCAAAAATCGCAATTACAATCGATGATAAGCTTTTAAAACAATTAGATTTAATGGTTAAGGCCAAAGTGTATCCGAACCGCAGCAAGGCGATCCAGGAGGCTGTTGCCGACAAGCTGCATCGCCTGGAAAGAACTCGTCTTGCTCAAGAATGCGCCAAGCTTGATCTGGAGTATGAACAAAATATGGCGGAAGAAGGGCTTACCGTGGAGATGGATGAATGGCCGGAATACTGAGGGGCGATATCCATTGGGCTGATTTGAATCCTGTCATAGGAAGCGAACAGGGCGGTTTCCGCCCTGTTCTTATTTTAAGCCATAACATCTTCAATGATCGGTCTGGCACCGTTATTGCCGTTGCGATCACAAGCCAGCCTCAACGGGCTGGATTTCCGCTTACACTCGAGCTTTCAGACACGAAACTTCCTAAAAAATCCTGGGTCAAAATCAATCAGCTCCGCACGCTTTCAACAAAAAGAATCGGGAAAAAGATTGCATCTTCTTCTGCAGAAGAGCTTGTCAATATTATCGATGGATTGAATGAAATAATCGGCGGCTAACCAGGCAAATTAACTCGGATACAAATTCCGCCGGCAAAATCCGTTTGACCCAAGCCTCGCTCCTGATCCGCGGCGATTCTCTTCCACACTTGACATTATGACATTGTAGCGTTATGATGTTATCAAAAATATGGAGGTGACATATGTCCACATTATCAAAACGTTCTACAATTTACTTAGATCCGGCTCTTCATCAGGCTTTAAAAATAAAATCTTTAGAAACATCACGGTCCATGTCTGAGATTATTAATGATGCAGTTAAAGAAGCTTTAGCTGAAGATGCAGAAGATCTTGCTGTATTTGATGAAAGACAGAATGAGCCTTTAATCAGCTATGAGGACATGGTCAAAAAGCTGAAAAAAGATGGCAGAATATAACGTTTATTTTAAAAAGTCTGTCTGGAAAGATTTTAAATCAATTCCTGATAAAGATTTAAACAATATTCTGCAATGTATCGAATTATTGGGAAGTGATCCAAGAAGACCTGGCAGTAAAAAACTCAGTGGGCAGGAACGATATCGATATAGAGTTGGCAAATATAGAATTCTTTATTCTATACAGGACGAAGAGTTAACAATATGGGTTGTAAAAATCGGTCACAGAAAAGAAGTTTATCGCTAAGGCGGATCGGGTAGCCTGGTAATGAATTTTCACCCACTGATCTTTGACAGATATTAATCCCTGTTCCGACAACCATTTGCTGGTCATACCGGTGCGCCATGGAGACAAACCAGCTCCTTCCGGCGAACAGACGTAACCGCCGTTTAAATTCCAGAAAGGATTTATCACTCTTTGCAGGTGCTGCCCATTATTTGCATCTCATCACCGCCGGCAGCAGCCGGTGATGCCTGGACCTTGGTTTCCCGGTTTTGCCGGCACGGGTTCTTCCATGAAGATGCGCTTTAACCTGATTGAAATGCTCATTTCCGGAGCATGACCCTTGACGGACCGGCCAGTATTTGTTTCAGATGGTCTGACAAACGGATTGCCAGTGCCACAATGGTCAGTGTGGGATTGGCATAACCGACGGTTGGCAAGACCGAACTGCCGGCAACAAACAAATTGTCCAGGCCGTGCACACGGCAGTTTTTATCGACGACACCCAATCGGGGGTCATCATGCATCCGGGTTGTACCCGAGGGATGTGCGCCTGTTTCCGTTTTGTTGCGCCATTCTGACATCTCTTCAAAAAAGGTCAAAGCACCGATCCCTGATTCCTGAAACATCTTGTTGATATATTTCAGAAACCGCCGGGCGCTATCGATATCCTGGTCTGACAAACGCGAAATCAATCGTGCCCGGGGTCGATTAAAGCGGTCTCTTTTGTCACACAACACCACCCGGTTTTCAGGCAGGGGGAGGCATTCGAAGTAGAACCGTATCCGCCACCTGGCGCAGGCATTCCCTTTGATCATGGCTTTGCGGAGAATCGCCTGCAAAATATGGTGGGGCCGGGAACCGATTCGCCGGCTTAAACGCCATAAATCATCAGCCCCCACCTGACCTTTAAGCATTTCCCATAACTCGGACGGCTTTTTTCCTTTTACAATTTCCCACAACTCTAAAGCGGACTTCACCGCATCACTGGCAAAAACGGGGTGCGATTCATAACCGGGGTGAAAAAACATTGCCCCGTTGAGCAGTTTTTCCCTTCTCAAAACTTCGGGCGCCAATGTAATGACCTCACGTACACTGGCCTGACCAGGGCAATACGGATGTGCTGCCGGAAAATAGTGGCGTAAATCCGGCCTGCTTTCTTTCGGCACAAACCAGCCCGGGTCGATAAATCCGTGATCCATAAAATAACGTCCGACACAATCGTTCTGATTGCCCAGCGCACAATTCGGGCCGGGTCCGGACAAGAGGAGAAGCCTGGCATTTTCTATGCCGCCGCCGGCCAGTACGAAATGCATGGCCTTCAGTCGTTTGCGAATACCGGTATACGATCCGATCTCCACGTGGCTTACTTTATTGTTGATTAGCGTGATCTGGTCCCAAGAAAATGTCAAGATATTTTACCAGCCAAAATGAGGTGGAGCCCGGCGACGTATAACCACCGGGCTCCAAGTAGACAGCAGTCTACCGCACTGAGCTATCCCTTGGCATCGGAGTCCCCTCTCGTATGCCTCCGTTTCACCCAGATATCTCTATTTGGTCACAATTATAAATCAATTCCGCATTAATGGTTTTTTCCTGCCGGTAAAAGGCCTCGGCCATGAGCATAGTGCCCATGTTCATGATTTGACGTCGATTTCCCCTGCAATGGGAAGACATAATGCTGATGACGTCGGTGTTAAAAAGAGTTTCCGGTGCCTGTGCATTGGTCAGGCGGTACTTGATAAAATCAGTACTTTCAGCCTCGCTTAATGTGTTCAATCCGAAGATGCCTGTCAGGCGGGTTCTGATCGGCGCCATCATCTGCAGTTGCAGCTTC
Source organism: uncultured Desulfobacterales bacterium (assembly GCA_964478245.1). Lineage (GTDB taxonomy): Bacteria > Desulfobacterota > Desulfobacteria > Desulfobacterales > Desulfobacteraceae > CAYZHB01. Next base: position 3,247 of record CAYZHB010000143.1, read on the forward strand.
GTCCCGGAACATCGCCTCTATATCCACGGATGGTGCGAGTTCTCGGCATACGCTTGGGGTTTGCAGTCTTTTTTGCAGAGGAGAGCATTGCAAGGACGAATGCAGTGTCTGATGATAACGGCTGATCCAGCGTGTAAATTGCGTATTGATTTCATCCAGGGTCTTGAACCGGTCGCACAGGAACTGGTCTCTGACCGTCCTGAACATCCGCTCAACTTTTCCGCGACCATGAGGCACATACGGAGGTGTATGGACCAGGTCTATTATGTTCCTGGCACATAAAATCTTCAAATGGCGGCCTGCATAAGCAGCCCCGTTATCTGTATAAAACCGCTGGGGAAGTCCAAACCGCCTCACCGCCTCCATCAAATCATGGATCAACGGTTCAACAGACTCCGTCAGGTAGAATCCGCCCCCAACAATAAACCGGCTGCTGTCATCCAGGATGACGTGCAGGTATGTCTTTCTTTTCTTTCTGCCATGATACAGCTTGGGACCATGGAGGAAGTCGGCGAGCCACAACTGTCCAAAATGATCAAAGGCAAAGGGCCGCCTCCCCTGATCCGGATGAATATGAGGATCTCTTTGCAGGTTGTGGGCTTTGGCAAACCGATACAGGGCGGATCGGCTGGGTTTGCGGCCGTTCCACAGGCCTGTTCGAGCCAGATGTTTCAACATCCGGGCGATGGTCCACCTTGGATGCTCGGAACGCAAAGCCGCCATTTCGGATGCTATGGCTTCCGGGATGTCATGCCTGCCTTTGTCCGAGCGGGTTTTGCCCTCCAGCCCCGGCAGGCCGCTTTTAAGGTAGCGGTACAGCCATTTCCTTATGGTTTCCGCACTCAGGGTGATATGGGTGCCGTTTGGATGGATATAGGTATTCCAGGATGCCAGGTCAAGCATCTCTCCAAAAGGCAAAGAGTTGGCCTCTCTGTGCAAAAGCGGGCTGATAATACCGTAACGCCAGAGGGCCAGTTGAAAATTTTTGTCGTTCTGATCTGTCATTTACACCTCCACTGATAAAAAGTTAATAACAACGCAGGCACGATTAACAAACCAGCTGTTTTTACGACATATTCGTTTTGTGTTGGTAGCTTTTTACCTCGATCCGGCCGGGTAAAAAGTCCAGGAAAAATCCCGGGTAAATACAGCCCAGTTTCCCCCCATGGATAAACCGGGGCAGATATTACCGTATTCTTTCAGATACTGAAACAGAGGACTATTTAAAACAAATAATCTTATCAACACCGATATTATTCATTTTTCCTGGGCACCGGCTTCCCGGATCAAGTCCGGGGCAGGCTTGTCCGGGGTGACGAAATAAGGTAAAAGGCGACTTTTTACCGAGGGCTTCAAAATATCAGAGACATCAGGGGCGTCATAATATATGATAATAACAACACAACTGGTTGGGGTTGACGACAATTTACCAGGAAAAGTTCAGGGGGAATAAGGGATACGCCCTGACAAGAAGCTATGGAAAATTATCTGGATATCATTATTTTCAGTGCCGGTTTTTTGATTATCGCCCTGGCGTCGCGGCAAATCGGCGACTATTTTAAGACCATGTCGCTGCCGCTGATCAGCGGTTTTCTGTTTACCGGCATTCTGGCCGGCCCTTATCTGCTGGACCTCATTTCTTTTGAAGCCCTGGCGCATTTGCGATTTGTCGATGAGGTGTCCCTGGCGTTTATCGCTTTTGCCGCCGGCAGTGAGCTTTACCTGAAAGACATGAAAAACCGGATGAACAGCATTAAATGGGTGACACTGGGGCTGGTGTCGACCACCTTTATTGCCGGCAGCCTGGCCGTCTACTTTCTTTCATCATGGATCCCGTTTATGCAATCCATGTCTGCTACCGGACGACTGGCCGTCGCGATTCTGGCCGGGTCTATTCTGGTGGCCCGATCACCGTCGTCGGCGATTGCCATCATTAATGAGATGCGCGCCAAAGGGCCGTTTACACAGACAGTACTGGGCGTGACAGTTATCTCAGATGTCGTCGTCATTGCTTTATTTGCGACCAGTTCTTCCCTTGCCAATGCCCTGCTGACGAATCTGGGGGTTAATTTTCGATTTATTTTTATATTATTTCTCGATCTGTCATTGTCGGTATGTCTGGGCTACCTGGTGAGCCTTGTCCTGAAAGGGCTTCTTTCCATTGTTATGAACAGGCGGATTAAGACGGTTTTTATTCTGTTGGCGGGGTATGGTGTTTATCTTTTTTCCTCCGGGTTGCACTCACTTTCAGAACATTACCTGGGAGTGGGAATATTTTTGGAGCCGTTGCTGGTGTGCATGATTGCCGGTTTCTGGGTCGCCAATTACAGCAACTATCGGATGGAATTTTCAAAGATTTTGTATGAGGCCGGGCCGGTTATTTACATTGCTTTTTTTACGTTAACCGGCGCGTCCTTGCGGTTGGACGTGTTGGCGACGACCTGGACAATCGCCCTGGCATTATTTTTTTTTCGCATGGGAACCATTTTTGTCGGTGGTTTTGGGGGCGGACTGATAGCCGGCGACCCCGCCGAACATAATCGCCTGAGTTGGATGGCCTATATCACGCAGGCCGGAGTGGGGCTGGGTCTGGCCAAAGCGGTGGTTGTTGAATTTCCGGAGTGGGGCGTCGCGTTTGCGACCATGATGATTGCCGTGATCGTTTTGAATCAGATCATCGGGCCGCCGTTAATGAAGCAGGCGATTTCTATGATGGGCGAAAACCATTCCCGGGGGGAATCATTAACGTTTGCCCGTCGTGAAGCCATTATTTTCGGACTGGAAGGTCAGGCCCTGGCATTGGCTCGTTTACTCCAGTCTCACGGTTGGGCGGTCAGGGTCGCGGACCAGCGTGTCAGTTCTGAAGAGACTGGCGCATCGGATGTAAAGTTGTGTCGTATTCCGGACCTGACGCTGGGTGTCATGGAGCAACTGAATGCCGGTCAGGCAGAGGCGATTATTGTCATGCTGTCGGACGATGAAAATTATCATATCTGCGAGCTGGCCTACGAACATTTCGGCACGTCGAACCTGGTGGTGAGGCTAAATGATCGCTCAAATTTCAACCGGTTCCATGAGCTGGGTGCGCTGGTGGTGGATCCCAGTACTGCTATTGTCAGCCTGCTGGATCAGTTTGTCCGGTCGCCGTCGGCGGCTTCTTTACTGCTGGGAATGGAGAAAGATCAGAAGATCGCCGAACTGGAAGTCCGCAACCCCAACCTGGAAGGGGCGGCGTTGCGAGATTTGCGGTTGCCCCTGGACACGATTATTTTATCTATTCGGCGTCGGGGTCAGATGCTGATATCACATGGTTATACACGGTTGGAAGTTGGTGACTGGGTGACGTTGGTGGGAATGGCCAGCAGTCTTAAAGAAGTGGAGTTGCGGTTCGGTGTCAATCGGGAACAGGCGCTGACCCATCTCGTGGAAAAAGTTACGGCCAAAGAATTTGCCTCTCGGTCCCTTCAGGCGGAGGTTACGGACATTATCCGTCAGGACGCCGGCCAGCCGAGGGACCGTTTTGACCGGTTTGTGGAAGAAGCGACGGTTCTTGATATCCGGCAAACGTTGACGGTTGAAAGTTTTTTCAAGCAGGCGGCCGCGGTCATGACTCCCCGGCTGGGCGTGGAACCTCAAGAACTGATGGACCAGCTTCTGGAACGGGAAAAAGAAAGCAGCACCGCCATCAGCCCCAGCGTGGCCATCCCTCACATTATTGTGCAGGGAGAGCACCGTTTTAATATTCTCTTGGCACGATGCCGGGAGGGGATTGTGTTTTCTGAGTCCGCGCCCATGGTATACGCGGTTTTTCTGCTGGCCGGGACCCGGGATGAACGCAATTTCCATCTGCGGGCGCTGTCCGCCATCGCCCAGATCGTCCAAAATCCTACTTTTGAAAAAAAATGGTTGCGGGCCAGAAATGAAAAAGCCCTGCGGGACGTGGTGCTGAAAGCCAATCGGCAACGACAGTAAGAGCCGCCGCCTTTTTTCAATATTTCAATCTGAAAAAAGGACAAGAAGGCATATTGAGTTGAGAAGCGGACGGCAAAAGATCACGGCCAGAATCAACCGAACTTTTTGAACACCAAAACCAATCACTTAAATTACTGAACAAAGATACAACAACTCAGCCCAGATGTGCAATTCTTCATTTTCAAGGTGATAAAAACTTTTATATAGTCATAGGGACCAGCCCTTTCAAGGTAGTACTATCAGCATATGTCAAAAAATGGATGAAATCCA
>CAYZHB010000144.1:0-3978 GCA_964478245.1 uncultured Desulfobacterales bacterium
CTAACAGCGAAAGCCCCGACTTTTCAGCTTTCGGAGAGATGGAAATCAAATCCATGGATTTTCAGGCGGCTTTCAAAACCGTAGAAGGGCTCGCCGGAACAATAGATGAAACCTCGCTGTTTACCATCATGCGGATTCTTGATGACCCGGATATGGACAATGCCCTGCTCGCCATTGCGGCAGATGCCGCGAAAAAAATTTTCAGGGAAAGCGCCCGCTATCTTTTGTTCGGCCTTGCAGAAGGCGGCAATAAAACAGTCGGCCTCTGCAGTTCCCTGGCCGGGGAGATCGGCCTCGATGCCGCTGCCCCCCTGCTGGTCCGGCGTGCTGAAGAGATTCAGGATAAAAATTGCCTTGAATCAATCCTCGGCGCCTTCAGGACCATTCCGTATGACAACGCCCCGCCTTTTCTGGAAAAATATGCCCGCAGCAGCGATACCGTCGTAAAGCTGGCAGCGGTTAACGGGCTTTCCGGCCAGAACAGTGATAAAGCGGAACCCGTTCTGGTCCGGCTTCTGGAAGACACGGAAGAAATCGCCGTATACGGCGCTGCCTGTGCATTGGGCGAAACAAGCGGTTCACTGGCAATTTCCGGACTTATCAGGCATATCCACCATCCAAACCCGGATATAAGAAAAGCGGTATCAGCGTCGCTTACGAAAATCGGGCGTGCCGCCGTACCGGAAATATGCGAAAATATCCCGTCCATGACGGATGATGAGATCATACTGGCGGCCAACATCCTCGGCAACATAAAAGATGCCTCGGCCGTGCCCTGTCTTTCGGATCTCACCGGCCACGGCAACCATAATATCAGATTCCAGGCCCTTGAATCCCTGGGCAAAATCCACGACCCGCATGCGTTGGAAACGCTGCTCGGAGGATTGGCGGACAAAGCGTATGCCGTCGTATGCGCAGCGGTTCAGGGTATTGACAATCTTCTGGAAAAACATACGGACCGGCAGGCGGCGATCCGGAAAATCGTCGCTCAGGCAGAAAAGGACAAAGAAACCCGTGGCCGAATTATCAATGCCATTGTGGATATGAAAGCCTACAACATTTTCACTTCCCTTTGCGGTTTTTCCGAATTTATTATCGATATTATTTCGAAAGTGAAAGAAGCAAACCACAGGCCGACACTGGCGCACTTCCTCGGGGCATGCGAAAAGATCGAAGATGAAAGTACCCGAAAAGGATCTGAAATCCTGTTGAAAAAAGCCCTCAAAGGTCTGACCGAACCATCAGGACATGTGCTTGCAGTGGATGATTCCGCCGCCGTATTGAAATTTTACCAGTCCGTTCTTTCAAAGCTCAATTTCAAGGTGATTACCGCAGAAAACGGCGCAGCGGCCGCGGGCATTTTCAATGAAAATCCCGCCTTTGATATTGTCATAACGGATATGAATATGCCGGAGAAGAACGGCATTGAATTGACAAAATACATACGAGAGGAGGCCCACTCGGCTGTACCGATTGTCGTGGCGACGACCGAATCGGAAAAATCACAGGCCGAGCAGGCCCTCGAAGCGGGCGCGAATGCATTTGTCACCAAGCCGGTTTCCGCATCCCTTCTTGAAGAACGGGTACGCGAGTTCTGCGTCGCGGGTTAACACAACACATCCGTCCAATGCACCATGCTGCATCCGTTTCTATGAGGGGCTGTGCCGGAACCTGTCCATGCTGCCCTGTCTGTACCCTTCAAGATCAAGCGTGATATAATGGAAACCCAAACCTCTCATCGTTTCGACAATCCGGTCTCTGAAACCCTTTTTCACTATCTGTTCAATTGATTTTTCGTCCACTTCAATCCGTGCGTCATTTTCTTTCGTCATCCGGACCCGGAAATTGCTGAATCCCAACTCATGAAGCACATTTTCCGCCTGTTCGATCATCTCAAGTGCCCCGGAAGAAATCACCTGTCCGTACGGAATCCGCGTGGCCAGACAGGACTGTGAGGGCATGTGCCATGTCTCTAAGCCGGCCGCTTTCGAATATTGCCTCACCTCTTTCTTGGTAAAACCCGCATCCGCAAGAGGGGCTCTGAATCCGAGTTGCTGCGCGGCCTTCAGTCCCGGCAGCTGTCGGGCCATATCATCGAGGTTGGCCCCGTGGGCGACTGTCTGGATACCGATGCTTTCCGCTGTCTGCTTTATTGTGGAAAACATCGCCTTTTTACAGAAATAGCACCGCTCTCTATCGTTTCGGGTAACATTGGTATCGGCAAGAATGTTCATTTCCAGACAACAGAAAGAAAGTCCCAGTTTGCCTGCCATTTTCCCTGCATTTATCGTATCACCGGCTGGCTGAAATGCTGAGGCGACAGTGACAAGTTTGACAGAATCGCCCAGGGCCCTGCCGGCCGCCCAGGCGAGGAAGGTACTGTCAACCCCTCCGGAGAAAGCGATGGCAACGGTGTCATCCTTTTCCATTTGTTTCAGAAGGTGCGCCAGTTTATCAGCCATATCATCCGGACCGGCCGCAGATTCACTGCTGTTCATATACTTCGAACTTGGTTTCCGAACCGGTCAGGGTATCGATCTGCTCCTGGTACGTTCTTCTCTCAGCGCTGACCAGCCACCGGCTCCAGTCATCAAGTCCCGCCCATTCGCTGATCACCAGATACTGGTCCGGTGCATCCACCCGTTTTAACGTTTCCCCCCCGACATATCCCTTCTGCTGTCCGGCACGGGCGCGAAGCTTCAGCAAGAGCTCGTCGATCTCCTTTTTATGTTTCTCCGGGATTTCTCTTTTAATCAGCACCTTGATTGACATAAGACAGCCCTCCAGATATCTTGTTGAAAAACTATAATGCCGCTGTTTCCATTAATATCACACGATTTGAAAGAGACGGTTGACTGAAAATGAAAAATAATGTATACATTAAAATTAACTTATTTCTGGGTGATCGTCCAACGGCAGGACAGCGGACTCTGACTCCGTCAATCTAGGTTCGAATCCTAGTCACCCAGCCACTGACCACAAAGGGTTTTCAGCCTTCATGCTGAAAACCTTTTTTATTTAAAGAACGTTTAATGTTATTTTTATTGTGGTTTTACAAAATGGTATTCTCTCCCTGAATATTTACATATTATCCGAATCAGATTTTAAATGCAAATATCAATAAATTTTACACTGACCTTAGCTCACAATTAAAAGTCAATGGACAAACCCTATAACAGGGAACAGTCTTCGTACCTTTCCCTTCCCCTATGTCCAGAAAAACACCTTGACCAGAAGGGAGATCGCCAACACCGCCAGTACCGTTCCGATCAGAACATTCAGTCGTGCTTCGGTGGGCCGGTTTTCCATATCGGAAAAGAAAATCGGGTTTGGCAGTCAGGTTTGCTGATACAAGCCAGAAGCCCAGGCTTGCCGTCAACACCCCGAACCCGGCAAGCACGGACAGAATTTTTCCGGGATGTTGACTGAAAGAAAACTGCCTGTGATGACCCCGATGATTGCTGCGCTGATCAAAGGCGCTGCCGCTTTCAGTCTGTCAGCGTTATCTTTTTCCCTCACTTGTGTCAATGGCGGCAGCATGCTGTCAACCGCTTATGAAACTGTCTTTTGCCGAAACCTTAAAAATACGACGTAAAATCCAGAAATATGCAGAAAATCCAAGAAAATATTTTTTTCTCCGATTTGCATTTCTACAATAGACTAAAATATTACAGAAAATTTTATTCTTACCCAAGCTTTTGAAATATAGAAAACTTTCATCTTGTTTGGTGACAAAAGGCCACAAAATCAAATAGTTGTAACATAATCTTTTATGCGCCTCTTTTGTGTTAAAAACGAAATACCCGGCTTGACTTTACAAATAAATTGCAATAACAAAAATGAGAATTTCATTTGTTAAAATTGTATTCGCGGCTGATGCGGGTTAAAGTGCCGCAAACCGGGGAAAACAACCCCACAAAAAAAGGACCGGATGATGCGATGATCGACAGGCGCTTACCCTCGGATACTGTTCTGATA
>CAYZHB010000144.1:3988-7365 GCA_964478245.1 uncultured Desulfobacterales bacterium
TTTGAATCATATCTAAAAGGAAAAATTAATCCCATGTAATAATAAAATAAAAATCTCTGCAGAGAAAGGCTAGCCGGCTCATGCCAGAACAACGTGTTCTGATAATCGATGATGAACCGGCTATTCTGGAACTGATTTCAGAAAGCCTTACCCGGAAAGGCTATACCGTGGATGTTGCAGAAAATGGCGAGAAAGGCATTGAAAAAATCAGCAGCAATGAATACGGACTGATTCTCACTGATATGAAGATGCCCGGGATGTCCGGCAAGGATGTCCTGAAGCATTCAAGAACCCACAAAACCAACGGGATACCGGTTGTGGGGATGTCCGGCACACCATGGCTCCTGGACAAAACCGAATTTGATGCGGTACTGCCGAAACCCTTCTCGATAAAAGAGCTTTTGAAAGTCACTGTTAAATTTCTAAACGAAAAAACGGCCTAGGCGGGAATCCGGTTTTCATAAACTGCGAAGCCGGGTCAGGTCGACATCACCCCTGATATAAAACCCGTTCATGCGGCCACTCATATACCATGCCCGCTGCTACTTCTTTTACCTTTTCTTCAGAATAGAGAAGCTCGACAAGGGTCAAGGCGAAGGGTAAAGCGGTTCCGGCACCCCGGCTGGTAATACAGTTGCCGTCCACTACCACCTTGGATTCTTTAAAAACTGCCCCTTCCATTTGATCGGCAAACCCCGGATGGCAGGTAGCTGCCCTGGAAGTGAGAAATCCGTGAAAATTGAGGACAACTGCCGGAGAAGCACATATGGCGCCGTAAAGCCTGCCTTGTTCCGCATGCAGGGATAAAAGCCTTATCAGATCCCCTGAATCCCGCAGGTTTTCCGCACCCGGCATTCCGCCGGGCAAAACGATCAGATCGAATTGACCGTCTCTGCATGCGTGAATGGTTTTGTCCGCTACGATTTTTATGCCCTTTGACGCGGTAATTTCGAGAGAGGCCACCGAGGCCACCGTAACAAGCGCCCCTGCTCTCCTCAGCACATCAATGACGGTAATGGCCTCCATCTCTTCAATACCGTCTGCAAGAGGGACCAAAACGTTTTTTTCCATATGCCGCCTCCGACCTTTTTTGCCATTTCCTGTCAAACTTACCCTGATATCTCTGCTTTATTTGTCCAGCAGCTCTTTGCTGTATAGTGATGCAGTGATCCTCACCAGTTTGTGAATATGCTCTCTGACTTTCTCCCTGCTCTTAAAGGAGTAATTTCTGAAGGTCATGATAATACCGGTTATTGACGCGATAAAAGAATGAGAATAAAGCCTTGCATCCTCCCTCACGACACCGTATCTTTCCAGCAGCTCGGAAAATACATCGAAAAAAACTTTGGTCAGGGATCCGAATTTTCCCATGGTGACTGTTGCCAGATCATCTTTGAGCATTAGATAGGTCATCATCTGAAAAGTCGATTCATTGACCAGTAAATGATCTACAAATTTCTGACCGAACTCTTCAATGGTAGCCGGCCGATCGTTTCTCACCATATTTTTGAACTCTTCACTCGCCAGTGATATATCCTTGAGAAAAGCTTCAATGAAAAGATCTTCCTGGCTCGGAAAGTATCTGTATAAAGTTGCAGGGGAAACCCCGGCTTCTTCGGCAACATCCCGCATGCCCACATCATAAAACAGTTTTCTGGAAAACAGTGACAAAGCCGCTTCAATGATTATCTGTCTTCTTGTTTCCCTTTCCTTCTCCTTCAATTCTAAAAATTTGGATTCAGATCCCACAGTTTACCTCCGGGTGTCAGTTGTGAACGTCGCAATCATATAAGAGACCTATCACCCTTTAATATGGGTTACAAGCTAAAATTGATAATTTTGGCTGAAATTGATCCCATCTGAAAAGCGCCTGCTGTGCAGAAAAATGGGTTTCAGGTGTGTACTGTCGATATATTGACCCCGATCCGTTGTTTTGGTAATATGTCCTTTGAATTTATCTATATTCGTTTAAAATTGCAGAGAGAGATGACCAGATCCATTAAAAGAGATATTTTCGACTTTGAGTTGGGCTATTTGAAAAGAAGCCCCTGTGTCAGTTGTAAAAACAGGGACCGCATACCGTACTGTTTTGAAGAGTGCAGTCTGTTGGATGAGCTCCAGGTTTTTCTATCCAGGGGTATTTCAACCCAATCTTCCTCTTTCAAAAAATGACCGCTTTGTTTCCCGGTAAACCCGGCGGGCTTGTAAACAAACACCTGACAAGGGAATTGTTTGAATATCTTAAGAACAGACAGACAGAAAACGGTTTTACACTGGAACAGGCTGTCAAATCAGGCATAGACAATCCGGACAGCAACATCGGCCTTTATGCAGGGGATGCGGAATCCTACCGCCTCTTCTCAGACGTTTTCGAACCGGTTATCAGTGATTACCATTCGTTTTGTCCAGACGACAGATACCACCGCGACTTTTCCGAATGCCATCTGCCGCCTCCCGATCCGGAGGGCGGGTATGTTGTTTCAACCCGGATCCGTTTGGCCAGAAATATCGCGCGATACCCGTTCCCTGCGTGTATCGGCTCCCAAACAAGATACACTGTGGAAAAAATTGCGCTGACTGCATTACACAAACTGCCGGAAGAATTTACCGGCAGATACTTTTCCTTTGAAACCCTTGACAGCGGAGAACGCGATTTTCTTTCAAAGCGAAATCTGCTTTTTACAGCGCGGGACCGGTTTCAGGCGTCCGCCGGTATCACGCGGGATTTTCCAAAAGCAAGAGGGGTTTTTCTTTCATCCGATGACACTTTCGCCGTATTGATTAATGAAGAAGACCATCTGAGGATCATCTCTTATCAATCCGGTCCGGATCTGGCCTCCGCCTTTAACAGGCTGGGAAAAGCATATAAAAGCCTGGAAGCGCACCTTGAATTTTCTTTCAGTGACAGGTACGGGTTTCTTACATCCTGCCCTTCCAATGTGGGCACGGCAATGCGGGCAAGTGTGCATCTGCATATCCCCGGTTTCTCTGAGGTAAGAGACAAAATTTATGCGGCAGCGGTGCGGTACGGACTGCAGATTAGAGGGACCACGGGAGAGAACACCGAAATCGAAAATTCAATCCTTGATATCAGCAACAGAAAGCGCCTCGGGATTTCCGAAAAAGAGTGTATTACGGTTCTGCACGAAGGAATTTCTTATATTACAGGTCTTCTGGCATCTGACACCGCATCGTAACGGTTGTTTCAGACAACCGACACCCGTAATGCGGGTCGGCCTGGCATATACCCATGCCCATCTCCGGCAAGTCGGGCATGGGTTGGCGGGAAAAAGCAGATTATTCTTCAATCGGTGACAATCAAAAAAAACGCCCCGGCCGTATCTTTGCGATACGACCGGGGCGTTTAAAGAAGAACC
>CAYZHB010000145.1:0-7054 GCA_964478245.1 uncultured Desulfobacterales bacterium
CACTTCCCGATAGCCCAGACGGCTGCCGGCCCGGTGCCGGTCGTCAAAACGGATCTGGATAAAATTGACCGCCTGTCGGCCCTTTTTGTACGGTGCGGCATCAAACGATACAGTTACAAGGTGCCGCCCGGCCTTTACGGTGTGGGCACCCCTGACAAAAACAGCGAGGTTCTGGTGACGGCCAATTTCAAGCTGACTTTTGACAAACTGAGAACGGCGCTTGCCGGGGTCAGTGCATGGATCCTGGTTCTGGACACGAAAGGGATCAACGTCTGGTGCGCCGCAGGAAAAGGCACCTTTTCGACACAGGCCCTTGTAAATATGATCCGGGGCAGCGGACTTGAAAAAGCAGTGGCGCACAAACGGCTCATCGTCCCCCAGCTCGGGGCCACCGGCATATCCGCCGGGAAGGTCAAAAAAATGTCGGGTTTCCGGGTCGTATACGGGCCTGTAAGGGCCCCGGACATCCCGGCCTTCCTCAAAAACGCCAGAAAAGCCGACAAAAAGATGCGGGAGGTCACCTTTCCCCTGTATGACCGGTTCGTTCTCACCCCTGTTGAACTCGGCACGTCTGTAAAGCCGGCCCTGATCGCTTCGGCCATTCTGATTCTCATTTCGGGTTTCGGCCCGGGGATTTTTTCCATACAAGCTGCGGCAGACAGGGGCGTTGCCGCCATTTTGGCGCTTGTCCTCGGCATTGTTTCCGGTGCATTTGTCACGCCGGTCCTGCTGCCCTTTATCCCGTCCAGAAAGTTTGCCCTCAAGGGAATCATCACCGGAAGTGTCTGTGCCTTGCTGACCGGTGCTTTTCTGATGTCCGCCACCCGGAATCCGGCTGCGGCGGCAGCACTTTTTCTGTTCAGTGTGACCGTCAGCTCTTACCTGGCCATGAATTTTACAGGGGCCACCCCGTTTACCTCTCCGTCCGGGGTTGAGAAAGAGATGAAACAGTATATCCCGGTGCAGCTTTATGGCCTTGTTGTTTCAACCGCACTGTGGATCTGGGCGGCATTTAAAATTTGACCGCTCGTATCAAATATTTTCAGAAACGGAAAATTTGGAAAGGATAACATGATGCCAGATTTAAGATATATTCCGGACGTCGCCACGCTTGTTCTTCAGCAGGAAAAGTGCATCGGCTGCCGCCTCTGCACGGTGGTCTGTCCGCGCTCGGTTTTTGAAATGCAGGACGAAAAGGCCGCTTTAAACGACATTGACGCCTGCATCGAATGCGGGGCATGTGTCAACAACTGCCCTGCCGGCGCCATATCGGTGACACCGGGCGTCGGCTGAGCCGCCTATATTATCCAGGTCTGGATAACGGGAAAAGAAAATGCCGCCTGCGGCGACAGTGCGTGCTGCTGAAAAATTGACGAAACAAGGGAAACAGGGGGTAACGCGTGTTGTACCCAAAAGGAGATGAAAAATCATGACAAACAAACTCAACATACTGTTTCTGTGTACCGGCAATTCGTGCCGCAGCCAGATGGCCGAAGGCTGGACCCGGCAGCTGAAAGGCGATACAATCGAACCGTTTTCGGCCGGCATTGAAACCCACGGCCTGGACCCGCTTGCCGTGGCTGTTATGGCCGAAGCCGGGGTGGACATCTCAGGCCAGCGGTCCAAGCTGGTGAATGAATTCCGGGATGAACCCTTTGATTACGTGATAACGGTGTGCGACCATGCACGGGAAACGTGCCCCTGGTTTCCGGGCAATGCCCGAAAAGTGCACAAAGGATTCGACGATCCCCCGCATATGGCACTTTCCTACGACGACCCGGAAGACAAACGCACCTGCTACCGACAGGTGAGAGACCAGATTAAAGATTACGTATTAACGCTTCCGGAGGGGCTTACCGGCTGATCGATCCGGTTTTCCGGCTTTCGGAATTTAATATCCGTACCACAGCCCCTCCCTGTGCGCCGGATTGGTGAGCCGCTCGCCGATATTGATGTTGAAAAAATCCGCCAGCGGCGCAAAGATTTCCGGGCTGTTTTCATGAACGGTCCGGGCCGCCTCAACGACCTTGTCAAGACCGGTTTTTGTCATTTTGCCCACCGGTTTTCTGCAGGTGCCGGCCGGGATTCCCAGGACCCGCATCAGCGTTTTCAGCGGCAGGGGATTCCGGGCCCGGCATACCACCCGGCCGTACGGTGTGTCCTCCTCTGTTTTCACCGTCACGATTTCCAGAAGCGGTGCGATCTTGTCGTATATCGCCTTTGCCGCCGCTGCCTGTCCCCGGTTCAGCAGGTCGATCATTTCGGTCAAAAATCCGGGGATGATGTTGGCCATTACCGAGATACCGCCGCCGGCCCGGATCTCCGGATCTGCCATGATGGTGAATATAAGGGGATCATCTCCCGAAAGGATGGTGAACTCCTCCCCGCAGCAGTGCCTTGTCCGCTTCATGTTGTCAAGATTCCCGGTGGCCTCTTTGACGGACGAGACGTTGGCGCATTGGGCCGAAAGCATGGCAAGGTCTTCCGGAAACATCTGGGCGCCCGTTCTCCCCGGAATAATGTAGGGAATGATGTCCATATCCGGGAACGCCTTTGCCACCGTTTCGTAATACTCTTTCCGTATTTCAAGGGAACTGGGACCGTTGTAATACGGGTCCACCATCAGGACCGCGTCAGCACCTTCCGCTGCAGCATGCGCCACCCCGAGAAGCGTTTCTCTGGTATTGTTGCTCCCGGCACCGGCGATACACTTGCTTTTGCCTTTTACATTCTTTGCAATGGCGGCCACCACCTGATTGTGTTCTTCCCAGTGCAGGGTCGGACTCTCGCCTGTCGTTCCGACCGCCACTATGCCGGTAATACCGTTTTCAATCTGGAATCCGATCAGTTTTTCAAGCCCCTGAACATCCAGGTTGCCTTCTTCATCAAAGGGCGTTATCAGGGCGGTATAGCATCCTTTTTCCATAACGATTCTCCTGCAGTGGTTAACGTGTTCATCTCAAAATGCCGTGTATGTGACAGTGCTACCATAAGTGGCCGCATCTTTCAATATGTATATTGCCGTCTCGATTTAATTCTTGACACGAGTTGTCGTTGCCAATACAATAATCAGTTTAAAATACCAAAAGTTGAAAAACAAAAGGAACTCACTATATGGAAACCAGAGAAGAACAGGGAAAAGATCTTCCCAGAAACGCAGACGAAAAAATTGCCCAGTTGCGAAGCCAGATCAAACAGAACAGCGAATGCGGTGTCACGCATTACAACCTTGCCGCCGCCCTTATGGGAAAAGAGGAATTCGACGAAGCAGAAAAAGAGCTGCACGATGCCCTCGACTGCAGCCCCAATCTCGCCGAAGCATACGTACTGCTCGGCGGCATATGCCTTCAGAAAGGGGACCTCGAAGGCTGCCTGCAGTACAACCGGCATTCCATAAAAGCCAGGGCCGGCTTTTCAGAAGGATACGGCAACATCGCCTTTGTGCTCCTGCAGCAAATTACGGGTGAAGACGAAAAGGCGGACGAAGATAAGCTTGATGAAGCCATAAAGAATCTGCAGAAGGCCATCGTTTACAATTCCAGGTTTATACAGGCGTATGCCACACTCGGGAACGCCTACTATATGAAAGGCCTTGTCGAAGAAGGCATCAAGGCCAACCTCAAGGCCCTGGAAATTGATCCCGACTTCCCCGTCGCCCATAACAACCTGGCTGTGGGCTATCTTCAAACCCGGGACTTTGACAAGGCGCTCTTTCACTGCGACAAGGCCGAAGCGCTCGGATACGAGGTGGCCCCGGAGCTGAAAACCGAGCTCGAACCCTACAGGTAACCCATGAAAAACACCTCTTCCCTCTTTGAATACCGCCTGCCCGGTGTGGAAGAGGTGCTTTGTCCCGGCAACACCTATTGGGACATGCCCCTTGCCGGTACCGGTGCGGCCGGGCAGTGCCCCGGAACGCCTGTCAAGACAGACGACAGCAGGGGCCCCAGTGTCGGCTATTACCTTCTTTCGGCACAGCACTTTCTTGAAAAAAGAAATTTGTCGGTCCTGCACCGGGGAATCGAACACGTTTTCCCTTCTGATCACGGTTACCTCCGCATTGTGAAAATCACCCTGTCTCTTGAAAAACACGGGCCGTTCTATCACCCTTTGAAAATCACCACCTGGCTTTCCAACGGGAAAAGCGCCTTTTTTGTTCTCAACGGCGCGGTTTCCGCGGCCGGCCTCTCCGTCATTGAAAAAGAGTACAACACCATTGACAGACTCAACAAAACCCGTTCGGAAAGCTTTCTTCCCAAAGTGTTCGGCCAGGGAACGGTCTGTGTGTCAAAACATGAAACCGCCTTTTTTCTGGGCAGCTGGTTTGTCGGTTTTGACGAATTCCATGCGGTCAATACGGCGTCTGGCATCCGAACAGCGCTTTTGAAGGATGACGGTAAATTTGAGCCGGTTACCGAAAAATCGGCCTTCTGCATATACAGGAAAGCCTCCGAAATACTGACCCTTTACTACGATTTCGACTCCTTTGAACAGATTTTTCCCTGGCACCATGCCGCCGGCGACTTTGTGGCCGACTGTACCGAAAGCACCCCCAGGGTACGACTGATCACCGTGCGCAATTACGAGGCCATGTTTGCGGACGCCGACGGCGAAAAGGCTGATGAGACCGATATGCCGCAGCGGGAAACCGTGCACATCGCCCTTCTTTTGTTTTTTTTGAATCTGACGCTGCGAATGCGGATGGACAGGCTCAGGGGAACCGGCACTTATGTTTTTCTCGGTGAAAAAGTGGCGGAGGCATCGGTTGTCGGCTTCCTGAATGCTCTTTACAGAAAAAGGGCGGCACCTGCGTTCTATAAAGAATTTGTCCGGTTTATCAAACTGTTTGATGCCAAAAATTTCCTGGAAATTTTTCCGGGCATCATCGCCGCCTGCCGCAGCAGCAAACCGGAAATCTCTTTGATCGAAGATAATATTGAATCCCACTGTCACATTTTACATAAAACACTGAAAAATTTTTAATTGCCTTATAAAAATTACCTTTTTTGTTGACAATGCCTGCTGAAAACTCTATACCATACTAAATACGGGTTTGAGGCAGAAGCAAAATTCAAATAAGATGATGATTGCTGAGATGACAGGCAGCGAATCATCCTGTGATAACTGAACGTATGACCATTGAGTGAAAAAAAGGATTTTTCACCAGTAAAGTGTAAATTAATTATTAACGGAGGTAAAGTAAATGGCAAAACATGAAACTCCTTTACTGGACCAACTGACATCTGGACCATGGCCGAGTTTTGTCGATGACTTGAAG
The DNA here is from genome assembly GCA_964478245.1 of uncultured Desulfobacterales bacterium. Lineage (GTDB taxonomy): Bacteria > Desulfobacterota > Desulfobacteria > Desulfobacterales > Desulfobacteraceae > CAYZHB01. The sequence continues at coordinate 5,279 of CAYZHB010000145.1, forward strand.
CAGCAGGCGGAAGTCAGGGCAAAAAACGAAAAAGGCGTTGAATTCCAGATTCCGCAGGATTGTGTTGAGGATCTTCTCGGTGTGCTGGAGCTTTCTTTTAAGCACGGGACGACCCACTGGAAACACGGCGGCATTGTTGGTGTGTTCGGATACGGCGGCGGCGTTATCGGCAGATACTGCGACCAGCCCGAAATGTTCCCGGGCGTAGAGCATTTCCACACCATGCGGGTCAATCAGCCGTCCGGCAAATACTACACCACCAAGTATCTGCGGGAACTGATGGATCTGTGGGACTTCAGGGGAAGCGGCGTGACCAACATGCACGGGTCCACCGGCGACATCATATTCCTCGGCACCACAACGCCGCAGCTGGAGGAAATTTTCTACGAGATGACACACAACCTCAATCAGGACCTCGGCGGATCGGGCTCCAACCTGAGAACGCCCTCGGACTGCCTCGGCAGCTCCCGGTGTGAGTACTCCTGCTATGATACCCAGTCCCTGTGTCATTTCCTCACCAACGAATTTCAGGATGAGCTGCACAGACCGGCATTCCCGTACAAGTTCAAGTTCAAGTTCGACGGCTGCCCCAACTGCTGCGTGGCCTCCATCGCCCGGGCCGACATGTCTTTTGTCGGCACCTGGCGGGACCAGATCAAGATCGACCAGGATGCCGTGAACAAGTACGTGGAAAACGACCCGGCCTATCCGCCCAATGCCGGCGCGCACAAAGGCAAAGACTGGGGCCCGTTTGACATCGAAAAGGAAGTGACCGACCTGTGCCCCACCCACTGCATGAAATGGGACGGCAAGAAACTTTTGATTGACGATGCCAACTGTACCCGCTGCATGCACTGCATCAATGTTATGCCGAGAGCGTTAAAAATCGGCGACGACAGAGGTGTTTCAATCCTTGTCGGTGCAAAAGCGCCGATCCTGGACGGTGCCCAGATGGGGTCGCTCCTCGTGCCCTTCATGGAGGTCAACCCGGATAACGATTACGAAGCGATCACCGATCTCATCGAAAAGATCTGGGACTGGTGGATGGAAGAAGGCAAAAACCGTGAGCGTCTCGGCGAGCTGATCATGCGCCAGAGCTTCCAGAAACTTCTCGAAGTCACGGAACTCGACGCGATTCCGCAGCAGGTCGACCACCCGAGAACCAACCCGTATATATTCTGGAAAGAGGAAGAGGTGCCCGGCGGTTTTGACCGTGACATACACGAATACAGAAAATATCATAAGAGATAACAAGGAGGTATTAAACAATGGCATTTATATCATCTGGATATGATCCTGACAATCCGATGGCGGACAGAATTACGGATATCGGTCCGAGAAAATTTGATGAGTTTTATCCTCCGGTTATTGCAAAGAACAAAGGCAAATGGGACTACCATGAGATACTCGAACCGGGTGTCCTTGTCCATGTTGCAGAATCTGGAGATGAAGTCTACACCGTGAGAGTCGGCGGATGCCGCCTCATGGGCACGCACCATGTCAAAGAAATCTGTGATATAGCAGACAAGCACTGTGACGGCTATGTCCGCTTCACCACCCGGAACAACATCGAGTTCATGGTGGATGCCAAAGACAAATTGGAACCCCTCAAAAACGAGCTCGCCAGCCGGAAATTCCCCGGGGGCAGCTACAAGTTCCCCATCGGCGGGACCGGCGCCGGTGTGACCAACATCGTGCACACCCAGGGATGGATTCACTGCCATACCCCGGCCACCGATGCCTCCGGCACGGTCAAGGCGACCATGGACGTCCTTT
>CAYZHB010000146.1:0-7029 GCA_964478245.1 uncultured Desulfobacterales bacterium
TCAACCTGATAAAAAAACTGTTGCAGACAAGCGACGTGAACGAAACGGAAGACGACGTTTACAATATTATCCGGATAGACCAGTACAAAGCTTCCGGCGATGGAACTTAGAAAGAACATAGAGAATGAACTCGTTGATATCATCGGCAGGAACCCCCCTGTTTTAACAGCGGACTGCCGATGCTGCCGGAAAAAAGAAGGCTTGATTCGGTAGAATTGGTACTGGAACTTGATTGAGAGGAGCGCATCTGATAATCGAATATTGAGTTGAAGAAGCTGCAGAGACAGACAACAAAACAGAAAGCTTTTATTTCGGTTCACAAGGCGGCCGGTGCCATGTAACTGAAGGAGCGGAGCTACGCGGTTTTACAATTATCCTTGCAATGAGACTCATTTGAATATACAATTGAGACTCAATTGGAGGTAATATTATGAAATTCTTAAGTGTCAGAGATCTCAAAACCAAGTCTTCCCTTATTTGGAAAGAGCTTCCCAACCAGAAAGATATGGTTATTACCAGCAACGGCAGGCCCATTGCCATCCTTTCATCAATAACCGAAGATAATCTTGAGCAGACTTTATCGTCATTCCGTCAGGCAAGAGCAATGCAGGCTGTCAATGCCATTCAGTATGAATCCGTGCGTAAAGGGACTGATACGATTTCTATGGATGAAATAGACGATGAAATAAAATCTGTTCGCTCCAAACGAAAAAAATGAAAATTGTACTGGATACAAATGTTCTGGTTTCCGGGCTTCTAACACCATTTGGGGCAAACGGCGAGATCGTTCGTTTGGTTTCGGCAGGTGTCCTTATCGTTCAATATGATTCAAGGATACTACTGGAGTACCAGGATGTCCTGTCCAGGCCAAAATTTCAATTTGACACACAAAATGTTGACGCTTTTCTGGCCTATATAAAACAAAATGGTCAGATAGTTTCCGGCGCTCCATTGAAAAAAAGGTTACCGGATTTAGATGATGAGCCCTTTCTTGAAATTGCCATTGCGAGTCGGGCTGCATGTTTAATAACAGGAAATAAAAAACACTTTCCAAAAGAGTCGCGGCAAAACATAAAAATTTTCTCGTCATCCGAATTTATCGAATTTTATAGAAAGTATAATGAGGGCACAGAACAAACGCATCCACGCTGACTTCCAACAGGGGGAAAAAGACTCCCGGCGTTGAAGGAAGATCCTGTGCCGATGCCGTGGCAGCAGCCTTTAATGCCCTGTCCAAGCCGAACGGAGTTCCAGCGTCTGCAGAAATATTGGCTGGCAGACATGGGCCACAAGTGGCTGGTGCAAAATAAGGAGCAATAATGCTGAAATTCATTCACGCGGCGGATATCCATCTGGACAGCCCATTGCGCGGGCTGTCCAGATATGAGTCCGCGCCTGTTGATACCATTAGAGACGCTTGCAGAAGAGCGTTTAAAAACCTGGTGGATTTGGCCATAGAAGAAAAAGCGGCTTTCGTGCTTTTAGCCGGAGATCTCTATGACGGGGACTGGAAAGATTACAGCACAGGGATATTTTTAAACCGGCAAATGGGGAAATTACAGCAGCATGGCATACAGGTATTTGCTGTGGCAGGAAACCATGATGCCGCAAACCGGATGACCAAAGCGCTGGATACGCCTTCCAACATGAAGATTCTTTCCGCCGGGAAAGTGGAAACCGTGAAACTGGAAGAATGTTCCGTTGCCATTCATGGCCGCAGCTTTAAAACCCGGCATGTTGACGAAAACCTGGCGGCGGGATTCTGCCAAGGCCTCAAAGGCATGTTCAATATCGGGCTTCTTCATACCAGCCTCGATGGCCGGGAGGGGCATGCCAACTATGCGCCGTGCACCCTGGATGATCTTCGCTCAAAAAATTATCAGTACTGGGCCCTGGGACATATCCACAAACAGGAAATCGTTTCAAAAGATCCTTTTGTCGTGTTCCCGGGGTGCATACAGGGTCGTCATATCCGGGAAAGCGGTCCAAAAGGCTGTGTTGTCGTCACGGTTGAGGAAGAGGCCATCACACAGATGGAACAAGTGCCGCTTGATGTCCTGCGGTGGACCCTGACGGAAATCGATCTGACCGATATTCAAGAACCCAGAGATGTCCTGGAAAAAGTCCGGGAAGCCATTGAACACGAACGGGCCCTGGCAGAGGACAGACCGCTTGCAATGAGAATAAAACTTAAAGGTGCCACAAAGCTGTCTGATCACCTTGCCGCTTTTCCGGAAAAACTCGAACACCAGATGAAAGCGCTGGGTGCTGAAACCGCAGGCGATGACGTCTGGATTGAACGGGTTGAAAACAGGACCACGGGAAAATATGATCTGGAAACGGCCCTGACCGATGACACGTCTCTTGGGCAACTGCTCAAGGCCATTATCTCGACACCCGAGGATACGGGTCAAATCGCCGGTCTGGAAGAGAAAATAGCGGAACTTCGGCAAAAAGTGCCGCCGGAAGCCTTTGGAACTGATACCATGCTGGATTTGAACGACCATCAGGTCATTCAACGAATCACCAGGGAAGCCAAAAAAATGCTGATCGGCAGAATGCTGGAAACAGGCGGTGAAAAATGAGAATCAACCACCTCGACCTCATTTCTTTCGGCCGCTTCACAGGAAAATCTCTGGACCTGTCTGATGGTGATTTGGGACTGCATTTGATTTACGGTGACAATGAAGCAGGAAAAAGTACTGCCTTACGAGCGCTCATTGATTGGCTGTTTGGGATCCAGGTGAGAACGAAATACAACTTTCTTCATTCGAATCCACAGCTCCGGATAGGCGGGGAATTACAGCTCTCCGGCGGAGAAAAAATTGAATTTATCAGAAGAAAGGGGAACAAAGACACCCTGCTTGCATATGGAAGTGATGATCCCCTGGATGAAAGCAGGTTCTCACGGTTTCTTCCTCCGGGTATCGATGAAACCGTTTTCACCAAACTCTGGGGTATTGACCATGAAGGATTGATTGCCGGCGGCCAGGAACTGTTGGAACAGTCCGGGGACCTGGGCCAGGCGTTGTTCAGTGCAGCGGCCGGAACGGCAAATCTTCGGGAAATATTAGTGGAAATGGAAAACCGCGCAGTTGATATCTTCAAGCCCCGGGGTTCAAAATCCGCCCTGAACAAGGCCATCTCAGATTATAAAGATGCTCAAAAAAGAATGCGGGAAGCCACCCTGCCCGTTTCCAACTGGAAAGCGCTGCAAAATGATTTATCAAAAACCAATGCCGCAATCGATGAGGTTGAACAAAAGATCAATGAAAAGAACAAACAAAAAAGCGGTCTGGAACGAATCAACCGTGTAAAAGGGGTTCTGGCCCAGCGTCGAAACTGTCTCACGAAAATTGAAGAATCAGGCGCTGTACTGCTGCTGCCGGAAGATTTTTCAGATCAACTGAAAACAGCCATGGAAACGCTTCAAAACGCATTGGACGTAAAAGAACGCCTCGAGGCCAAACGTGACGTCCTGAACAAAGAATCCCGAGCTTTGAGTGTTCGGGAGGATTTACTGAAAAATGAAGATGCCATCTTACGGCTCTACCAGGATATCGGTGCCGTTGAAAAGACCATAAAGGACAGACCCGGTCAGGATGGAAAACGGCGTTTACTGCGAAATGAAGCCCAAACACTGCTGAAGGGTATCCTGCCTGACATTCCTTTGGATGAAGCCTATCAACTCAGGCCGCTTCTCAACAATAAAAAATGGATCTCGGAACTGGCCCGGGAAAAAAGCTTATTGATACAAAAACAAGAAGGGTGCAAAGCCGAATTGCGGGATCTCCAGGACGAACAAAAGTCGCTTGAAAGTAAACTGGAAAACACATCACAAAGTGAAATCGATTTGCCGCAGTTAAAAGCCGCGATTGCTTCCGCACGAAAAGCCGGGGACATAGAACAGCGTCTGGATGAAGTCAAAATAAAGGCTGCACAGGAAAAAGCAGCCTGTGAAAACGAATTTGCAAGATTGGGGCACTACCACGGTACTGCAGAAGCATTGTTATCTATGGGTTTGCCGGTTTCTGAGACTTTAGACAGGTTTGAAAAAGAAAACGATGACCTCCTGGAAAAATCCAGGACCGCATCCGGGAAAAAACAGGAAATCGAGGAGGAAAAAAGGCAGGCGGAACAGGAGTTAAAAGCGCTGTTGTTAAAAGAAGACGTGCCGAAAATCACAGACCTGGATGCATCCCGTAAGGACCGTGACAAAGGGTGGGCATTGATAAAACAAAAATATATCCACCAGCTCGATATCACGGATAGTCTTTTGAGTTATACCTCCGAATCTGATTTGCCCACTGTTTATGAGAAAAAAGTCGAGCAGGCGGATCATATATCAGACCGCCTGAGACTGGATGCCGACCAGGTGGTGAAACGGGCGGAATTGGAGGCAAAAATTGATCACATGTCGTCGCGGATCGCGGATCTGTCAACGATTCTCGAAAATCTAAAAGAGACCCGGGCTGATTTTGACACCAGATGGGCGGCCATCTGGAAACCCCTGAATATTGCTGCCGGAACCCCCAGGGAAATGAAGCAATGGGTGCTCAAGGCAGAAAGACTGATCGAAAAAATTCATGCGGCAAAGGGCGTTTCAGCCAATGAAAAAAAACTTGTTGAAGAATGCGACCATCTGAAAAAATCGATTTCAAATCAGATCGCCGGTTTTGATTCTTCGGGAAAAATACAGGGAAAGAGCCTTGAAGCACTGATTTCCCTCTGTGAACAGCGAATTGAGAAAGAGCAGGAAGCCCGGGACAATCGTCATAAAATCGAGCATTCCCTGAAAGAGTTGCAGATCCGGCTGAAGAGGACCCAAGATGACCTTAAAACGGTCGAAACCGATTTGATCACCTGGTCTAAAGAGTGGGAAAAAGCAATATCCGGCCTGGGCCTGAAGCCTGATACACATCCGGAAACCGCCATGGAAACATTTGAGCAGCTGGTGTTGTTCTTTAAAAAGTTCGATCAGTCTGAAGATCTGCGCAAAAGAATTTACGGCATGGACAAGGTTAAGGAGGACTTTGACAGCAGAGTTTACGAATTTGCCAGGAGTATCGAATTGAAAACAGATGACCAGGATGCATTAACAATTGCCGGTCAATTGCATCGGGACCTGAATGCCGCCCGCGAAGCCAGGGCAAGTTTCATCAGAATCAAAGATCAACTTGACGAAAAAAAGCAGGAGATCAAAGATGTCAATATCACTATCCGCCAATCACAGGAAAAAATCGATGAGTTGAAAATTCAGGCCGGGGTTGAAACCGTTGAAGAATTGATCGAGGCCGGTGAAAAATCAAACCATAAACGGGAGCTTTTGAAAAATATTGAAACGCTTGAGCAGGAACTGAATCGCAACGGCGACGGCTTTGGCATTGAAGCGCTGGAAGAAGAGGTGAACAATTCAGACATTGACGGCATAGAAGGGGAAATTGACAGCATATCTATTGAGGTAAAAGAGCTTCAATCCGAGAGAGACACGCTGCGCGACCAGCGGCAGACAATTCAAAATGAAATCAAAGAAAAAGATGGGAATGCCATGGCAGCCAATGCTTCCGAAGAAGCAGAAGCGCACCTTTCCAGCATAACCCAGAATGCTGAACATTATCTGCGTTTCCAGATCGCCGCCCTTATCCTTGAACAGCAAATAGAAGAGTACAGAAAAGAAAATCAGGCCCCTGTTTTAGGCAGGGCCGGTGAATTGTTCTCAAAGCTTACACTGGGCTCTTACGCAGGTCTGAGGGACGAACTGGATGCTTCCGGAAAGCCGATACTTTTGGGGGTTCGTCCGGACGATCAGGAGGTGGCCATAGATGGAATGAGTGACGGATCACGGGATCAGCTCTATCTGGCCCTGCGCATTGCCACGCTTGAGCAGCATCTGAAAAAGGGGGAACCGATGCCCTTTGTCGTAGATGATATCCTTATCGGGTTTGATGACAATCGAACCCGTGTCTGCCTGGAGGTACTGGCACAATTATCAACAAACATTCAGGTACTGCTGTTTACGCACCACAAACGGGTACTGGAACTGGCAGACAGCTGTAATGAAACCGATAGGATTTTTCAGCACGCGCTTTCCTGACGAATTGATAAAATCAAAAAATTTTTTATCGACATCAACGGCTTTATCTTGACTTTGATCTTAATATGGCCTAAATTCAAGTCAAGATGAATCATTATGGAGGCCAAGATGAAATTAAGCGAATCTGTAAAACCCATTAGCTATTTTAAAGCGCACGCTTCCGAAATTGTTCGGCAAATCGCTAAGCGCCGGCAACCCATGGTTATCACTCAAAATGGGGAAGCCAAAGCGATTCTCCAGGATATTGTTCAATATGAGCAGACCCAGGAAAGCCTTGCCATGCTAAAAATGCTGGCCCAAAGCAGAAACAGCCTCAGAAAGGGGGATCACAAACCTGTTGCCGATGTTTTCAGCAATTTGAAAAAGAAAATCCGAGAAGACCAATCTGAATGAAATACAACGTTCGTATTATCTCTGATGCGGGAAAAGACCTTTTTGAAATCTATGATTATATAAAAAAAGCCGGATACCCGCAAAACGCGGAAACAATTTTCTCAGAAATAGAAACAGCCTGCCGTAATCTGTCATTCAATCCGGAAAAAGGTCATTATCCCCCGGAGCTTCAACGAATTGATGTGTATGACTATCGTGAAATCCATGTAAAAGTTTACCGCATTCTTTACCAGGTCATAAACTCAGATGTTTTTATCCATTGCATTCTCGACAGCAGACGGAATATCCCGGATATACTTCAGCGGCGCAATTTGAGGTGAATAAACCTGTGAGACAGGGAGAAAAGACAATGGCAAATATCGTTATCTGTGCGGACGGAACCTGGAACCGGCCGGGTGAAGCGGCGGCCGTAAGTTTCAGGAAGGCCTACAGCCATCCCTCTGACAAAGAAACCGGAATCCGGGCACCTGATACCCCTCTCAAGTGGATGCTGGACGAAGCCCGGGATGCCGGCCCCCGGCATACGCCCGGAGCCGTCCCGG
>CAYZHB010000147.1:0-3807 GCA_964478245.1 uncultured Desulfobacterales bacterium
ACAGCTAACAGCTAACAGCTAACAGCTAACAGCTAACAGCTAACAGCTAACAGCTAACAGCTCAAACAATAAGAGGTGAAAAATGGCAGACAACAAGGAAACGTTTGAATTTAAAACCGAGGTTCAGCAGCTGTTGAATCTCATCATCAACTCCCTGTATTCCAACAGGGAAATTTTTATACGGGAGCTGATATCCAATGCATCCGACGCCATAGACAAGGCCCGGTTCAAGGAACAGACCGATCCCGATCTTTTTAAGGATGACAATGAGTACGGCATCAGAATAGCGGTCGATCCGGAGAAAAAAACCTTTGAAATCACCGACAACGGCATCGGCATGACCTATGCCGAAGTCAATGAAAACATCGGCACCATCGCCCACAGCGGCACCACTGCTTTTCTCCAGGCCCTTGAAAAATCCAAGGCGGAAAACACCCTCTCCCCCGACCTGATCGGCCAGTTCGGCGTGGGCTTTTACAGCGCCTTTATCGCGGCGGAACGCATCACCCTGACCACGCGGGCGGCGGGCGCAGACAAGGGCGTGAAATGGGTCTCCGACGGACAGGGCGCTTACACGATTGAAGAAATCGACAGAAAGGAGCGGGGCACCACGGTCACCCTGGAACTGAAAGAGCCTGAAGAAGGGGAGCACGATTTCTCGGACGAATTTGTGGTCAGAAATATTGTCAAAAAACACTCCGACTTTGTCCAGTATCCCATCATCATGAACGTGGAAAAAACCGAGCCCATCCCGGAAGAGGAACAGATCAAGGACAAGGACGGCAAAACCGTGGGCGAAACCACCCGGAAGGTCCGGAAGGATGAAACCCTCAACTCCATGAAAGCCATCTGGGCCAAGGACAGGGATGACGTCACCGAAGAGGAGTACGAGGAGTTCTACAAGCATATCAGCCACAACTGGGACAAACCCCTGGCCACCATTCACAAGCGGTTCGAGGGCGTTACCGAGTACGACGTGCTCATGTTCCTGCCCTCCAAGGCGCCGTTCGATCTTTTCCAGCCCAACCGGAAACACGGCATGCAGCTTTACTGCAAGCGGGTATTCATCATGGACGACTGCAAGGAGCTTCTGCCCGAATACCTGGGCTTTGTGCAGGGCGTGGTGGACGCGCCGGACCTCAACCTGAACGTCAGCCGTGAAATCCTCCAGGAGGACCGGCTGGTCCGGAACATCAAAAAGAACCTGGTCAAGCAGATCTTCAACACCCTGGAAAACATGGACAGGGAAAAATACGAAGAATTCTGGGAAGAGTTCGGACAGTCCCTGAAAGCCGGGGTACCCACGGATTTTGACAACAAGGAGAAAATCGCCTCTCTGCTCAAATACAAGACCACCCAATCGGACGGCAAGTACCGGACACTGGACGAGTACATCGACAACATGCAGGCAGACCAGAAAGAGATCTACTACATCACCGGGGAAAACCTCACCTCGCTCATGAACAGTCCGCTCCTGGAATCCCTCAAGGAGAAGGACTATGAAGTGCTGCTCATGGTGGACCCCATCGACGAGTGGGTGGTCCAGGCCCTGCCCGAGTACAAGGAGAAGAAGCTCAAGAGTGCGGAAAAGGGCGATCTCGAAGTCAGCAAAGTGGACGAGGAGAAAAAGAACGAATACTCGGCCGTGCTCGGCTTCATAAAGGGCAAGCTGGACGGCAGGGTCAAGGATGTCACCACCTCGGAACGCCTCAAGGATTCGGTGTCCTGCCTGTCGGCCGATGACTTTGCCATGAGCGCCTACATGCAGAAAATCCTGAAGGCCTCCGGGCAGAACGCCCCCGAGCAGCAACGGACCATGGAGGTCAATATCAACCACCCGGTCATGGCCAGAATAAAGGAGCTGTTCGAGACGGACACCAGCAACCCCGTGCTCCAGGACTACAGTGAACTCTTGTATGACCTGGCAGTGGTGAGTGAAGGGGGCAAGGTGGAAAATCCCTCAAAATTCAGCAAACGGGTGGGAGACCTCATGGCCGGCGCTGTATGATTTTCTACATCGAATCCCTCGGCTGCGCCCGAAACGGTATTGACAGCGATGTCATGGCCGGAAGGCTCGAAGCTTCCGGCCACCGGTTCACAGAGGACCCGGCGCTTGCCGAGGTGATTGTCGTCAACACGTGCGGGTTTATCGAACCGGCCTGTGACGAGTCAGTGGACACCATCCTGGAGATGGCCGGATACAAAACACACGGCCGGGCCAAACGCCTGATTGTCACCGGATGCCTTGCCGAACGTTACAAGGACGGCGATCTGGTCGGATCCCTTCCCGAGGTGGACGCATTTGCCGGCACCGGGGCCGGCGACAGGATCGTGGGCATAGTCGAAAGCGACGCCGGTGAACCCGCCGGTGAACCGGTCGCCCTTTTTCCCGACCCGGCAAAAAGGGCGTTCCAGGGCCATCCCCTGCCGAGGCGGTCCTTCCGGAATGCCCCCGGCACCGCCTGCCTCAAAGTCTCCGAGGGATGCAGCCGCAAATGCACCTACTGCATTATTCCGAAACTGAGGGGCCGCCAGCGCAGCAGGCCCCTGGCGGACATCGCGCAAGAGGCGGAAACCCTGGCCGCGGCCGGGGCCAGGGAACTGATCCTGACGGCTGAAAACACCACCGACTACGGCGCCGACCTCGATGACAGCACCGGTCTTTCCCATGTACTTCAGGCGGTATCGGCGCGGGCGCCCGATGTCTGGATACGGCTGCTTTACGCCCACCCGGCCTCCTTTTCCGATGCCGTCATCCACACAATAAGCGAGACTCCCTCCATCTGCCCCTACTTTGACATCCCGGTCCAGCACGCCGCCCCCGGCATCCTGAAACGGATGGGCCGCCCCGGCTCGACCGATGACCTGTACGCCCTTTTTGACCGTATCCGGCGGAAAGACCCTTCCGCCGCCCTGCGCACCACCATTCTCACCGGCTTCCCCGGGGAAACCGACGCCGATTTCAATGCCCTGATGACATTTATCGAAACCGTAAAATTCGATCACCTGGGGGTTTTCGTCTATTCGGATGCGGCCGATCTCAAATCCCACACCTTTGACAACCATGTACCGGCCGATCTCGCACAGGAACGGCACGACCGGATCATGGAAAAACAGGCGCGGATATCCTATGACATCAACAGAAAACATGTGGGAAAACAGTACCGGGTGCTTGTGGAAGAGATGCCGGAAGAAGGGCTTTACCTCGGCAGGACACGGTTTCAGGCCCCCGAGGTGGACGGCGTGACATTTATTTACGCTGCCGCTCTTGAAATCGGGTCCTTTGTTGATGTAAAGATTACGGAGGCATATGAATATGATATTGCAGGAAACGCCGCATGACGCAGGATCTGAAAAACAGGATAACCGAGCTGGCCAGAGACGATCTCGACCGGGTCGAAACGGCCCTCAAGGACAACTTGAACGCCAATCTCGAACTGGTGTCAAAGATAGCCGGCCACCTCATATTTGACAAGGGGAAACGACTGCGGCCGCTCCTGTTTATCAACGCCGCCCGGATATGCGGCTTCCGGGAAGCGTTTGCCGTGGATTTTTCCACTGTTTTTGAATACCTTCATGCCGCCACCCTGCTCCACGATGATGTAGTGGACGGGGCCGATCTCCGGCGCGGAAAAGCGGCCGCCCATACCCGGTGGAAAGCGCCGGAAGTGGTGCTGACAGGTGACTTTCTCCTGGCCCGGGCCCTGGCCGTTGCCGCAAAGGCGGCCCGGCCCGAAGTGATATCGGTTATCTCGCGGATAACCGAAGAGATGTCCCAGGGAGAGATCGATCAGCTCCGTTGGAAAG
>CAYZHB010000147.1:3817-6976 GCA_964478245.1 uncultured Desulfobacterales bacterium
ACATGGAAATCATCCGGCGGAAAACAGCCGTGCTGATCGAGGGCGCCTGCCGGAGCGGCGGTATCGTGGCCGGGGCACCGGAAAAGGAAAAAGAGCGGCTCTCACGTTACGGGTACCATCTGGGAATCGCGTTCCAGATGGCGGACGATCTTCTCGATTATACCGCTGATGCCGACACCCTGGGGAAAAAACCCGGCGCGGACTTAAAAGAGGGAAAAATGACCCTCCCGCTGATAAAAAGTCTTGAAAGAGCCGACAAGTATGATAAAACATTCATGACGGAGTTGATCGGCAGCGACTTTAGCAGGTCGGACCTGGCCGCGCTCGTTGAAAAAATGAACACATACAACGGAATCGCATATACCAAAAAGAAAGCCGAAACGCATGTTGCTCACGCCAAAGACGCTCTGGATATATTTGCATCATCCGAAACGAAAACCCTTTTAATCATGCTGGCGGATTATGCGGTCTCACGAAAGGTATAGAGAGGACAAAGGAAAAATGCGCAGGATATCTTTTTTTATCATACTGACGGTAATCTTCACAGGCCTGCCGGCGGCGGCTGAAAACGATCAGGATAAAAAAGTCTTCAGCACCGTGACCACCGGGGAGGCGGTCGTTACGGCTGAAAACATTCCAGGGGCCAAAAAAGCCGCGGTTTCCGGCGCCCTGAAAGAGTCGGTAAAAAGGGCGCTCTCCGATATGATGTCCAGCGACCTGTTTGCCGCCAATCTGGAATTCATATTCGCGTATATCCTGCCGGACAGCGACCGGTATATCGCCAACTACCGGGTTCTGAGGGAATTTGAAAGGGGCCGGCAGTTCATCGCAGCGGTCAAGGCGGATGTGGACGCGTCCGCCCTGGAGCGGGTATTGCAGAAGTACGAAATTCTGGACAGCAAAGAGGACCAGCCCTCGGTGCTGCTGCTAATCAGCGAGAAAAACGGCCGTGATATCCTGCCGAGATACTGGTGGGGCAATAATCCCCTGCCTTACGAATCCGTTGCGGAAAAGGCCATCCAAACCCGCATACAGGAAAACGGATACAGTATAGAGGCCGGCGGGGAAGAAAAACCCGACCCGGAAATGCACGACATCCGTTTCGATGCCATTTACGACCACGAGGCGGCTCTCAAACTTGGCGAAGCGCTTCAGGCCGATTTCGTGGTAATCGGCAAAGCCAAGTCGGCCGAGGCATCGAACCGGATGGCAGAGACCCGGATTTATCAGGGCACGCTCCTGGCCGACGTATACAATGTGAAAAAAAAGGAAAAAATCGGCTCATCTGAAATCGATACCACGGTAAAAAGCGAATCGGAAGAAGAGGGAAGGGAAACTGTGCTGGCCAAGGCGGGAAAGCAGGCCGGGGAAGCGATCGTTTCCACCATTGATGAATACTGGACCCAAAACGTCATTAAAAAACAGCAGACCATAGAAGCCCGGCTTGAAGGAACCGATTACCTGTCAAGCTTTATCCTGCTGAGAAAAGTGCTGAACAAGATGCCGGAAATCCGCAATATCCAGACAAAAGAACTCGGGTCGGACCAGGCGGTCGTGGACATCGCTTTTAACGGTGACGCCAAAGGACTGGCCGATGCGCTCCTGCTTAAAACCTTTGATTCCTTCGGCATTCAAATATTCGATGTCAAAGAGGACTCCCTGACCATCCGGTTTGTGCCGAAAGATAAAAGCCAGCCGGTAAAAAAGGAGGAGGTCGAAAGCGCCTATATTTCGGAATAATACAGTGGCCGGCCGCACCTTCCATGATCCGAATACCGGTTTCAGTACAACACAAACAGATCACATATCAAAAGGCATTATGGTAAGCGATACACACAATTTCATCCACGACTATCAAGGCATCGGTGCATTCGGTCTCGACAGGGAAAACGACGAAAAGACCGTCAAGTTCTATCTCCAGAAATTTTCAGAAGACACCTTCATGGAAAAGTTCATCCCAAGGCTCTCCAATAAGGAACTCACCGAAATTTACGAGTTCATCAACACCCGGCTCAAGCAGCACATATCAGAAGAGGAGTATCACGCCCTTTTCCTCAAGGATCGGTAGATGAACTGATTTTACGATACCGCCCATGTCACGGGGCCGAGAGAAATGCCGCCGCCCGCTTCTCGGACCAGTAGATTCCCTCGGGGTTGAATTCTATGAACCCCACATGCCCGCCTGAACCGGGGATCTCCAGGGAGATGTTGCTGTTTTCCCCGGCCTCTTTCACCGGGTAGCAGGCTTCCGGCAGAAAGGGATCGTTGGCGGCGTTGACGATCAGCGTCGGCACGCCGATATCGGGAAGGAACTGCTTGCTGCTGCACTTCTGCCAGTAGTCGCGGGCATCCTTGAACCCGTGAATCGGCGCCGTGTACCGGTTGTCAAAATCCGTGAAGTTCTTTATCTTTTCAAAGCCGTCATCATTGATATATTCCGGCATTATGGCCATTTTGGCCCTGATTTTTTCATGGAGCATGTTCAGAAACCGTTTCATGTAGATCCGGTTTTGGCATTTCGCGATGGTGTGGGCGCTCGCCTCGATGTCACAGGGGACCGAAAAGGCCGCGGCCCTGCTGACAATGGGATCGACCCGGTCCCGTCCCAGGTAAACCAGGCACAGGTTGCCGCCCAGGCTGAACCCCACGAGGGCGATCTCCCTGTAGCGGTTCTGCCGTTTGGCATGGGCGATCACCCATGCCAGGTCATCCGTGGCCCCGTTGTGATACGAGCGCAGGCGCCTGTTGGGTTCCCCGCTGCAGGACCGCAGATTCACGGCCAGACCGTCCCACCCCGCTTTGTTCAACGCTTTCACCATGCCGGTTACATACGCCCGGCGGGAGGTGCCTTCAAGCCCGTGGATCACGATGACAAGCCGGTCACTGCCCACCTCGGCCCAGTCCAGGTCGAGAAAATCATCATCAAATGTTTCGATCCGCTCCCGCCGGTAGAAACCGGTATCGATCCGCCGGAACAGCACCGGATAAACCGTCTGCAAATGGCCGTTTTTGAAAAGCAACGGGGCGTTGTAGGCACCCACTTTCTCCATCATATACATCTCTTTTAGAACAAGTGAAATCCTTCCCTTCCGGCCGTCGAACACAACAAATTCACCATAGGTTCATACCGGGCATCTCTGTCAATTCCCCCCTGAATTT
>CAYZHB010000148.1:0-6904 GCA_964478245.1 uncultured Desulfobacterales bacterium
TCTTTGAGCTCAGGGGTGTTGTGAAGTTCCGGGTCTATTTCATTGAGCGCTTCGGACAGGTGCGCGATCTCGTTTTGAATGGCGTCGTACTCTCTAATTTTCTTTTTGAGAAAGGTGAAGGTGAGCCGGGTAATCTCCTCGACTCCGGATGGCGTGATCCGGTAAATATAGGCGGATTTGTTGTCCGATTTCTTGAACCGGTCCACCTTGATCATGCCCTTTTCCGAAAGCCGGGAGAGGCAGTAATTAACCTTGCCGAGACTGGCCCCCATCTGGTGTTTCATCTGGCGCTGGGTAAGGTTGGGGTTGTTCAGCAAAAGCTTGAGCAGCCTCAGCCGGATCGTTTTGTCAAATTCGTTTTTCATGGGGTAGGATGGCGCTTTTGAAAAATATAGCTCCGCCTCTTTGGTTACATGAGGGGAGTCAATGCAACAACTTGAAATAAGGCAGTTTTTGTTTCAAAAGCTGCATGGATTTTATCCTGTTATTTGTCAGGAGCAGCGTTCATGCCTTGAACTCCTATACCAAACAGCGGGATATGTCAAGTCAAAATTCGGCCCGAAAGGAAATCAGCCGGTAAACAGGACGGTGATTTCAGCCCGCCGTTCAAAGATTTTCTTTCTGGAGGGGCTCTTGGCCGAAAACCGGTACTTTCCCGGGGATTTGATTTCAAATATGGCGGGCCTGAGGCCGTATCCCACGAGCTTATGAACGATGTTCGCCGCCCGTGTCGCGCCAAGTTCGAAATTGGAGGGATACTTTTGTGTGTGGATGGGGACGATATCGGCGTACCCGTTGACCAGCACTTTGATGTCGTACGGTTGGAGAAAGGCGGCCAGGTTTTTCAGGAAGGATTTGTATTCGTCGGCTATTTTTGCGCTGCCCGTGGCAAAAAGGATGGGAAGGGTGTTTTCAAGGCGCAGACAGGTGCCGCTGCCGGAGATGGCCACCCAGTCGCCAAGGCCTTTGCGCTTGATCTCGGCTTCCAGGTCGGACCTGGTCAGGCCGGTATCGGTTTCGGGTGGGGCCTGAGCCGGTTCTGTTTCTGTTAAAATCGTCTTTTCTTCAGGCGGGGTCTTCTGATGTTTTTGTGAAACAGGGGCTTTTTTCGTTTTCAGCTTTTCATCCCGGGTTTTGGTATGGACCGTGTATTTTTCCACCAGCTCCCGGAGGCGCTGTTTCTGTTTTTCAAGGACCGCTATCCGGTCTTTTTTGATCTCCATCGATCTTTTTAAGACCAACGGCACGTGGCCTTCCTGATCCTCGATGCGGTTGATTTTCAGACCGAGCCACTCGGTTTCATCCTTGAGGAACCGGATCCGGTCTTCAATCTGCATCATCCGGTGTCTGTATCGGTCCGCTTTCGCCTGCATGGCGTGGACATCCGGGCTACTTTCATCCGCGGCCGCCGGCAGAGGCCTGTCGGCCAACAGCAGGCAGACAAGGAAAACAATACAAACTGTCAGGAAAGCGGCAAAAGATTTTGCCGTACAGCATCGGCACCAGGTCATGATACGCTCCTTTCGCGGGCGGCGGGCTTTTGTAAAGCCGGGGGGCTGCGCCCGGCCCGCCGCCGCATCTTGTTCTAACACCGAAGACATTTCAATCCCCCCGCTTTGGGCGGATCAAAGGGGGTTAGCTCGGTGCGGAAAAGGGATTGGGTTCGCTTTCCACGCCCACGGGCCACCAGATCATGTCGTCCTTGGTGAAATTGATCCGGATGCGCATATGCGCCGTGGTGATGCCGTACTCCCCATCGGATATTTCGATGATTTCCGTGCCCCTCAGCCATGTCTGGGTCTTGGTCTGGATCACGTCATAATTCACCGTTCCTCTGCCGGATTTGAGGTAGGCATCCACGTAAACCCCGCGGATCTTTTCGGCAAGTTGGCGGTATCCGTCCGCCACGGCCGCCCTTTCGGCCATGAGTTTGGCTTCGCCCCTCGTGGTGGCATTTTCCGGTTCAAGGCCTTTGCCCACCACGTGAAAAGTGACAATCTTGCTGTCATCTGTGGTGTCACTTTCCGGCTGAAGCAGCTTTGACGGGGATCTCAGATCCAGGCATCCTGTCAGCAGGAATGCCGCCGTCATCAGAACACAAAGAGATAAAGCTGTTTTTTTCATTTTTCCGTCCTTGCTGTAAATAATCTCACACATCAAGACAATGGCATTCATCCACTAAATATGATAATGAATAACCCATGGCCCGTTTATCTACTTTCAACCAGATGATATACAAAAACTATGCCGGACTGTTTTAAAAAGGTTGGGGTATTTATTGGCGCCCTTCTGGCAGGGGCCGCCGTTCTTTGCCCGGCGGCCGTCAGCAGCGGTGAGCAGGGGATCGGTCTTTACTATGTCCGGTATGACATGAAAACGTCAAAAAACAGACTGGTAGACACGAAATTGACAATGGTACCGGCGGAAAACGAGTTTCGGGCGGAAAATTTTTCAGTTGTGCCGGCCACGGGCGCAATATCTGCCGGATCGGACAGGTCTTCGGCGGAGCTGATGCGGCTTGCCAAGGAAAATGCCCTGAAATCGCTGCTCATGGAAAAGGGCTTGAAATCCGTCAGGAGCAAGGACTACGATACGGTGATCAGCTGGGAGGGGGCTGTCAAAATTCCGATGAAAATCGTGGACAAAGGGTTTATTGAAAGCAAAGACACGTTTTTTGTGAAAGCGAAGATCAATTTCAGCCCCACGGCCTTCCCGGACCGGTGGAACCGCCTCAAATTCCGTCACAGTGTCAAAAAGTGGGTTTCCGATTTCATGGACCTGCTGCCCTTCAAGAAGTAAATTTATTCTAGGGGTGAACCTTGGATAGGCAGGTAGCGGGGTGCTTTCTATGCCGGGTTTGGCGGGCATCTTTTCTAAAATCACGGATGATTTTAAGATGCCGGTCACCTCGGAGCAGCCCTGGACGGGCTGCGAGGCTCGAAGAGATGCGCAAGCATACATGAGGCGACAGACCTTTAAGGGCTGTCTGAATGAGGCAGAGGAAGTATCCCGCTACCTGCCCGTGAAATAGAGCATATTCCCCGCGGAATTTTCACGGCGAATATTTACTTTGTTTTTAAACTGTTTTAAAATTTTTGCCTGACTTGTGCGGCACAGAAACATGAAAAAATAAGTTTTCCATTTATATAGAGGTCAGCAATGAACAAGAAAGAGATTGAAAAACTCCAGAAGCGTATCGCAAGAAAAGAAAAAAACGTATTTGATCACCTGAACAAAAAGGAAAAAGAGGCGGCCTTTGCCATGGCGGACCGGTACCGGGCGTTCCTCGACAACGGGAAAACCGAACGGGCGGTTGTCCGGGAGATTGTCAAACAGATCGAGGGCAGGGGGTTCGTGGATATCGACGGGGTCTCCCCCGGCAACGCCAAAGGGAAAAGGAAATTTTACAAGGTGCTGAAATCCAAATGTGTGGCCGCGGCCGTTATCGGCCGGGAGAAGGTGGCCGCCGGCGCCAATATCGTGGCCGCCCATATCGATTCCCCGCGGCTGGATCTCAAGCAGAATCCCCTGTATGAAGATCTCGAGATCGCCATGCTGAAAACCCATTATTACGGGGGCATCCGGAAATACCACTGGCTGGCTCTGCCTCTTGCCCTTCACGGCCGCATTGTAAAGCAGGACGGCGGCATCCTGGATATCTCCATCGGGGAGGGGGAAGACGATCCCGTCTTCACCGTGTCCGATCTCCTGCCGCACCTGGCGGGCAAATTGCAGGGGGGCAAGAAACTTTCAGACGTGTTTGAAGGGGAAAAACTCAACCTGATCTGCGGCAGCATTCCGTTGGGGGATGAAAAGATCAAGGAGCGTTTCAAGCTGGGGGTTTTGAACCTGCTGCACGACAGGTACGGCATATCCGAAGATGATTTTATCAGTGCCGAGCTGGAAGCGGTGCCGGCCGGCCGGGCCAGGGATATCGGCTTTGACCGGTCCATGATCGGCGCCTACGGCCAGGATGACCGGATTTCCGCTTTTTCCGCCCTCGAGGCGCTGCTCGATGTGCCGTCCCCCGGGCGGACGGCCGTGGGCTTCTTTTTTGACAAGGAGGAGATCGGCAGCGAGGGCAACACCGGTGCCAAGTCCAACTTTATTGAAATCTTCATGTCCGATCTGCTTTACATCAACGGCGAGGATACGGCCAGCCGGACCCTGCGGAAAAGCATCACAAGGTCTCAGTGCCTGTCGGCCGATGTGAACGGCGCCATGGACCCGGACTACAAGGAGGTCCACGAAAAAATGAACGCGGCCAAGCTGGGGCACGGGGTCTGTATGACCAAGTTCACCGGCGCCAGGGGCAAGGCCGGCTCCAGCGATGCCAGCGCCGAGTTCGTGGGCAAGGTGAGAAAGACGTTTGATGACGCCGGTGTCCTGTGGCAGACCGGGGAGCTCGGCAAGGTGGATGAAGGCGGCGGCGGCACCATTGCCAAGTTCCTGGCGGAGCTGGGCATGGAGGTGCTGGACTGCGGTCCTGCCCTGCTTTCCATGCATTCCCCGTTCGAGATTTCCAGCAAGGCCGACCTGTACATGACCTGGCGGGGGTATAAAAGCTTTTTAATGCGCGATGAATAGACCGGGGCCGGGTTTGTTGCCGCATTTGCTGAAAAGTCTGTTGCTTTGTTTTCTGGTGGTCTGGCTGTTGGCGGCGGGGACCGCGGGCGCGGCACCCGCAGCAGACGTCCGTCCGGCCGAGGCAAATACCGGATTTGCCCTGGCGGATGCCGGCGGGAATATCGTGTGGGCGGTAAATGAGGACACCCCGCTGGTGCCGGCGTCGGTCCTGAAGATCGCCACATCCCTTGCAGCGCTTGACCGGCTCGGCGAAGATTTCCGGTTTGAAACGCGGTTTTATCTGGATGCGGAAAACAGGCGCCTTTTTATAAAGGGATTCGGCGATCCCCTGTTTGTGTCGGAAAAGATCGACAAGGTCTGCGCCCGGCTGGCGGAGAAACTCGACCAGAAAGGGATTGCCGCCCTCGACGCTCTTAGGGTGGATCAGTCGTTTTTTGTAAACGATATCGCGATACCGGGTAGCGGGGATTCTCTGAACCCGTACGATGTCTGCCAGGCCGCCCTGAGCGCCAATTTCAACACCGTTTTTTTTGAGCGGGATGCCCATACCGGCCGGTATGTGAGCGCGGAAAAGCAGACCCCGCTTTTGCCCGTGTTCCGGGAAAAGATCGCCGCCATTGGCTTAGAAAAGGGCAGAATCGCCCTTTCCAGGGAAGAAAGCCTTGTGTACCCGGGCCGTCTGGTCGCCTGTTTCCTCGAAAAACACGGCATCGCGGTACCGGCAGAGGTGGGGCAGGGGCCGGTCCCGTCGTCCACCGCACCCTTTTTTGTTTACACGTCCGATTTTTCCATGAAAACGGTGATCCAAAAGCTTTTGAAATACTCCAGCAATTTCATGGCCAACCAGGTGCTTCTCACCATGGGCGCGGCGGTTCACGGCCCGCCGGCCACCCTGGAAAAGGGAGCGGATGTCCTGAGGCGTTTTCTCAGGGAAACAATCGGTGTACATAAGGCGCAGATAAAGGAAGGGTCGGGCATTTCACGGCGGAACAGGCTCTCCTGCCGGGACATGATCGCCGTTCTGCACGCGTTCCGCCCGTATCACGGGCTGCTGCAAACGGACGGAAACGGTTTTTACAAGACCGGCACCCTGTCCGGCATCCGGACCCGGGCCGGGTATCTGAAGGCACCCGACGGGTCCCTCCGCCCTTACGTGATCATGGTGAACGCCCCCGGCAGGGGATACCATGCCATTTTAAAACAGATGGCGGCCAGAACAGAGTAATCCCTCACCTTTATGTTCCCGACCATTTCGGACCGAATGCCGAAAAAGTCTTCACTGTTTCGGAGTTTGCGCCGAAACAGTCAGGACTGACGTTACACGGCAAACAGATAATCCAGGAATCCGTACATCAGTTCCGTGACCTGCCGGTTGCCTTCGATCGATCCGGAAAGGCCGTACAGCGCGGAGGTTTCGGCCGTCTCCCCCGCTTTTGACTTGGCGTACGCCACCCCCGCTTTCAGATCTTCGGCCCACTTTTCCGGGAGGCCCGGCACAAAGGTCTGGGGCATGGTGACGCAGAAGTGAAGGGCGGGGGGAAGCTGGAGCACGTTGAATCGCCAGGAGCGTGTTTTCATGAAGTCGTTCAGAAGATACACATCGATGGTGTCGGACAGGAAGCTGATAACGAAAGTGGGCTCTCCGATCAGTTCCAGCTCGGGGATGTCCCGGACCGCCTGTTTCATTCTGTCCGCCACGTCCATGATCGCCTTTACCGCTTCAAGATACCCTTGTTTGCCAAGCGAGACCATGGCGGCCCAGGTGGCGGCCGTCAGTCCCCCGGACCGGCTGCCCGCGCCGGTGGGGGAGGCGTACAGGCCGCCGGGCCAGTCCGGCACGCTGAAGTACTGATACCGTCTCAGGTGGTTGTTGCGGTAGAGCACCACGGATGTACCCTTCAATGCGAACCCGAACTTGTGGGTGTCCGCGGACATGGAGGTGACGCCGGGCAGCCGGAAGTCGAACACCGGCACGTCATACCCGAGCTTTTCGATCCAGGGCAGGATGAATCCGCCGAGGCACCCGTCCACATGGAAGCCGATATCGTGTTTCAGGGCGATGTCGGACAGGGCTTCCAGGGGATCGATCAGCCCGTAGGGATAGTTGCCCGCGCTGCCCGCGAGGGCCACGGTGTTGCCGGTGATGCGGGCTTCAACCTCGGCCGGGTCCACCCGGAAATCGGGCCGCGATACCGGCACGTGCACCATTTCGATGTTGAAATATCTGCCGGCCTTGTCAAATGCCGGGTGGGCCGTATGCGGCATGATGATCTCGGGCTTGTCGATGCCCTTTTCCGCCTTTGCAAAATCCCGGTAG
>CAYZHB010000149.1:0-6871 GCA_964478245.1 uncultured Desulfobacterales bacterium
ATAAGGAAAAGAGGGAAAAAATCGGACCCAAGCGAAATATAGCTTGTTTTGGTGTCAAAAATCCGTCTTGCCAGCAGAAAAAACACGGCTGCAAGCAGCACCACACCCGAAATGAAAACGCCGGGAAGGCCCACCTGGATAATGCCGTCAAGCTTCTCCAGAAACTGCACAAGCCACGGCACCGGTTCGGTGAAAAACCTCAGATGCCGGACCAGCACCACGAGGAATGAATAGTGAAACGCCAGCGCCCCTACCCAGAGAAATATTTCCCAGTAGTAGGCAAGCTCGTTTTTTTCATTCCGGTTGAAAGCCGCTTTTGTGTTCCGGAACAGGGAGCGGAATAGAAAAATTTCAAAAAGCATCCGCACGAACACACCCGCTGCCGTATCCGGATTGTCAACGGCGTTCTGCTTTATCCAGGGAAGGGACCTCTGCTGGCCGCAGGTTGTAGGAATCCTGAAGGGGACTGCCGAGCATGCCCAGCCGTATACACGGTAAAAGAACCCGACAAGAAAGGCGATGACGGCCGCATAAGGAATAACGATTCCAAAAAGCCACTGCAGTCCTGCCCCCTCAACCCCTGTGTAAGCCACCAGAAAAAGCAGAAAAACGGCTGCCAAGGGTAACAAGTACTTTTGATTCATATTCTAACCACCTCTTTGCTTTGACCTGAAAAGGGTTACAGGTCTGTTTATTGTTTGTTTGAGCCCAGCAGATCCTCTTCACTGAGCTCGGCTACCAAACCCGCCCTTTCAAAAGCACCATGAATACGCCTTTTGGCTTCGGTCGCCTTCAAAAGGAATATATCTTCTCTACACTTCATAAACCGGTTGAACGTGGCCAGCGCAAGCTTGTCGACTTTTCTGTCAAATGCGTTTTCCACCGGCGCGCCGGTCACATCCGCCACAATCTGCTTAAGGTCAAAAACAAACCCGACGGCTTTGGCGGCGGTGAAGCTCTGAACAGCCCGTATGCGGACTACCGGATCAATCGTTGATTCCAGCGTTTCCTCATCCGCGTCGCCGGTCACCTGATCAAAAACGGCGTCCAGGGTGTCATAGGTGGTAACCCCCACGGGATTGTCAAACCGGTTCCTGGATTGGCCGAGGACCTTCGCTGTTTCGTAAGGATAGGTGTTTATGGTTGCGTCAAACCATTTTTCAACGATTTTCTTTTTCCCGGCTTTGAGTTTGCTGTTAAAATCCATATGCCCCATCTTTAAAATTATATCAATCTGCATTGATAGATTGATATAAACTTACTTGTGAATTATGTCAAGCACTGATTTTCATGTGAAAAACAGACGATTGCCGCCGCTGCTCACGCCACAATCCGCAACGGGAACAATTGGCATTCAGCTGTCAACTTTCAGCATTTGGCTCACGGCCCGCCAAAAAATATTTGAAATTTGAAACATCCACATGGCCAATATCCGTTCCGGTCTGCTTACCTTGCACTCCCTAGTGCCTGAACGATTTTTTAAAGCGCTGAAAGGCCTTCCATTAAACGGCGGAAACTGCGGTCAAGTATGTCCTCAAACAGTCCGCCGTTTTGCATTCCAGGCCTTTTACGCTTTTACAAAAATCGCAGGCAATCCGATCGTTGCAAGGCAATCAGGCCGGAAAAAAAACACGTCAGTGTTTCAATCGTTGACGGTTGTAACCGGGGGCAATTCCGGAGCCGGCTGCCGGCGGGTATGCAGGCCGACTGTCGCTCAGCGACACCTGATGTGCCGTTTTGAAAAAATGCACCCCCTCCTCTGGACCCGGGTCAATTAGGCTTGACTGACACCGCAATTTTTAATAACTTTATAACGAGTCAACGACCACCCGCAAAGCGGGATAAAAACGTATCCGCCAGGGATTTGTTTCAGGGGAATAAAATAGTGGAAACAGAATCAGGCATTCCCTCGGTTGCCTTGCTTGCACTCAAATACGGCACCATCAGCCAAACGGAATTCGAGAAAGTCAAACGGCTTTTCCGTTCCGAAAACAACACGGCCTCGCCTAAAGAAATCCTTCTGAAGGAAGGAATGGCGACACAATATCAGCTGCGCCTTCTGGAACTCATCCAGGACTACTATGTGGTGAAGCGGGACGGGGAAGAGTTCGGCCGAATCGCCGTGGAAAAAGGCATGGCCGTCCGGCAGGATATAGAGAAGGCTTTGAGTTTTCAGCTGACGGAATTCAGGCGGGCCAAGCTCAAGAAACTGATCGGGGATATTCTGGTCGGAGAAGGGGCGATCACCCTGAAACAGCGCAATCAGATCCTGAAAGAACAAGCCGAGATTAAACAACGGGCATCTGAAATCTTTGAAAAAGAGGTGCCCGATACCGACCTTTCCTTATATGAAAAAAAGTTTCTTCAGATACGGTCGCTTGATAAGACATTTTCGGAAAAAATCGTGGAAAAAGGGCTTGCCACCCGTCGACAGGTTGATCTGGCGCAGGAAAAGCAGAAGGAGGCGTTTGAAAAATCTGAGACGATAAGCCCGGTGGGTGATATAATGGTGAAGCACGGAACAATTACACCGGAAAACCGGGACGCCGTGCTGAACCGGCAGAAACATCCGCGGCCGGCGGAAAGAAAAACGGGCAAGAAAAAAATTACCCTGAAAACGGCCCATTTCGATATGATGGCGGTTGTCCGGACGGACCTTTCCGATAAAGAAACCGCCACGGTCAGGGAAATAAAGCACCTTTTACAGGAACACGGCGTATCATTCGGGCTTCTTTCCGATGCCGTCCTTCAGTGTTTTCTTGAAAACCGGGCCGCCGAGTTTCCAGTGGCCTACGGAGAATTCCCGCATGAAAAACGGGAGCGGCTGACCACCTATCTCTTTGACACGGAAGACAGGAAGCGGGAGTCGGTGAGAAAAGGCCGTACAATTGCCGACCTGGGAAGCGGCGGCAGACACCTGACCGGAAAAAATATCTATGGCGACCCTGTGGAAAACCGGCTGTTCAAAGATCTCGACCTGGATTTGTCCAGATGCCGAAGCGGCACCCGGCTTTCAAACGACAGGACAAAAGTGATCGCGTCCAAAAGCGGCGTCCCGTCCCTCTCGCTTGAAAAGAATTTTTTTGTTCACCCGTTTGTCAGTCTCCTGGAAGATGCCGACCTCAGATCCGGTCCGCTGGAATCGTATGCCGACATCAGCATTTCCGGGACCCTCACCGATGCATACCCGGTAACAGCGGGAAAAATTACCGCCAATGAAATACGGGGAGCCGATGTCGAGGCCGTGCGGGATGTCGTGGTTGAAACCGGAATTACCGGTGCCCATATCAAAAGCCAGGGCAATGTATCTGCCGCGTACATTAAAAACAGCACCATCGAGGCGTTCGGGGACGTGATTGTCCGTCATGAAATAATCGATTCAAAAATAGTCGTGAGCGGCCGGGTGGAAGCGGGAACATCCAGGATTATCGCCTCCGGGATCTCTGCAAAAAACGGCATAACGGCCGGCGGGGTCGGAAGCGAGGTTACCGAGCCCTGCGTGCTGATGGCCGGAAGGGAAGATCATATCGTCAGCGCGGCCTCTCACATCGCCCGCCGCATTGAGGTTGCCCGAAAAGAGCTTGATGAACTTGAAAGCCGGCAAAAAGAGAAAACCGAAAGGGCCGATCACCTTTTTAAAAAGATGTCGGATCTCAAGCGGTTTCATGACAGTGTGGAGGGCCGGAAGGAAAAAATAGTAACCGGCGTCAACGCCATGGGCACCCTTTCCAAAGAGGACCGGCACAAAATAGAGAATCTTGTGAGCGACCTCGACAACAAAATGAAAGAGGCGCTGCGCACCCTGCATGCATTATACAAAAAACGCCGCATCATTGAAGCGGAACAGAAGCGGCTTGACAGAAAAATCAGGGACATCCGGCCGCCTGCTGAAAAAACCACTGCGCAGCTGGAGTTTGACCGGGCGCGTCTTTTCAGATGGACGAGAAATCAGCCGGTCTCCCCCCGGATACGCATCCTTTCCAAGTGCGCCGAACATACCGTATTTAAGGGCGTTTCTGCCGAATTTACCGCTGCCGAAGCGTACCAGGCTGTCACGGTTACGGAACAGAAAAAAAGCGGGGAGAGGCCCGGCTGGCAGATAGTGGTTGCTGAAGGCTAGGCTGACAGCTCCGCCGTAAAAATCTTCGTGTGAACTGCACCCGAAGGGAGAAGTTCGCTTTTGAAAAGATGGAGACGGTCCACGGTAAATCGCTCCGACGACAGATCCTTGAGGTCCTGCATGATCTTTATGAGACGCCCGCTGTCAGGGGGCTTTTTAAACCTGCCCAGGGTGAGATGAGGAGCAAACCGCTGCCGGGAAGGGGCGATCCCGACCTGTGCAAGCTCTTTTTCAAGT
Source organism: uncultured Desulfobacterales bacterium (assembly GCA_964478245.1). Taxonomy (GTDB): domain Bacteria; phylum Desulfobacterota; class Desulfobacteria; order Desulfobacterales; family Desulfobacteraceae; genus CAYZHB01. The sequence goes on from CAYZHB010000149.1 coordinate 4,358, forward strand.
ACCGCATGTATCTTTTCAAGCCGGTCGGTTTCCCCTTTGAGCCCGCTCCATATCACCCGTGCCCGCTTAACCGACGGAAACACCCCCACGCCCCCGGCGGAAAGGGCAAAAGGGACGAATTGACCGGCGCAGGCCTCTACACATCTGACGATATCCGGTTGCGATTCAGGGGAGACCTCCCCCAGAAACCGGACAGTGAGATGCAGTGTCCCGGGATTGGACCATGAGGCCCGTATGCCGCTCTTTTTTATCTGCTTCTGAATGTCTTTTAAAAACCCCGCGACATTCCCGGGCAGTGATACGGCGATAAAACTTCTGAACGTCTTCTCAGGCACGGCCTTTCCCTTTTTTCACAAAACCGAGCAGCACCCGGTAAGGACCGGGTGTTCCATATGGAACAAAGGCCACCCTGTCATTGTCCTTTAAAACGGTCTCTTCGGTAACGGTCCTGCCGTTTACAAGCACTGCCTCCACTTCGTCCCGGGAGATACCGAGTCCGGTGAACAGATCTTTCACCTGCGCCCCCGCTTCAATCGTGATTTTTGCATTGATGCAGCTCACCCCCCTTTCAAGCAGCTTTTTCTGCAGGAAGGAAAAGGCGTTAAACGTTACAGTTGGCATACGGCTCCTAACAGGCGGCGACCATAATCCGGTCCGCACTTTCTTTTCTCAGGGTAAAACGGTACCCCCTCACATATACCGCCATATCTTCGGTGTCGGGGTGGACATTTTCAACCTCGAAAACACTGCCGGAATCTATACCGAGGTCCATCAGCCTGGCGATGGCGCCGTTCGCCTTTTCAAAATTGACAAGCCGCACCCTTTGACCTTTTCCAACACGGCTCAGGGGACGGCTTTCAGCAGAAAAGACCGGGCAGACCGATTCAGGGTTTTTAAAGCTGAGGGTACAGTTCTGCCAGTGGGTGCAACAGGCCTTTGGAAGGCCGTTGCTGCAGAATTTCCGAAACCCTTCAATCCATTCGGGGCCGCTGCGGGGACAGATCTCGGTGAATTCCACAAACCGCACGATCTTTTCCAGAACCCCGGACGTTACCGCATGCTCCATCCGGCAGGCGGCTTCGTCTGCTTCACCGGAGTCGATACACAGCACGTCGGTGAAAAACTTTTTCAGGACCTCGTGCCGGCGGATGACGTCCAGGGCAATTCTCTCGCCGGTTTCCGTAAGGGTTATGACATCATAGGGGGAATAATTCAGAAACCCTTTTGCCGACAACGATTTTAACGCGCCGGTGACAGACGAATTGTTTACGCCAAGCCGCCTGGCGATCTCTTTTACCCTTGCCGCTTTTTTCTCTTCAATGATTTGATAAATCACTTCGAGATAATCTTCAAGACTCGGTGTCAACCCCGCTCTCTTTTCCATGTACCACCCTGATGAAAATTATTGCCGGTTTACATCTCTTGTATACGGTATAACATATCTGCCGGTTTGTGCCAATTTCCCGTCACGCATAAACAAAACAGTGCCTCACCTTGTATATAACAACAAACACCTGAAAAGAACAGCCGCAGCAGAGGACGCGGATCGCAAAGTATCAGCCGGGCGGGCCGGTCGTATTTGGGCGAAAGAAAAATAGTGTTGAAATAGGGTATCGAATACTTTAAAATTGACATTGTTCGGCAGACAGCTTCTCAAACACTTAAAAGCTATCGCGGTTTTTGTAAAACAATGGAAAAAAAACGAGACCCTCACAAGGCGAAATTTGCCTGCTGGGGCGAAAACCATGCACCCGAAGCCCTGAAGCAGATGACGGATGCGGTAAGCCTGCCCGTATCGGTAAAGGGCGCTCTGATGGCGGATGCGCATATGGGATACGGTCTTCCCATCGGCGGTGTGCTCGCGGTGGATAACGCTGTGATCCCTTATGCGGTAGGTGTGGACATTGCCTGCCGGATGCGGATGAGCATCCTGGAAACCCCGGTGACCGATTACAGTGAAAATCCGGCAAGATACAGGACCGCTCTGGAAAGCGGCACCCGGTTCGGTGTGGGGCAGGCGTTTTCAAAAGCCAGAGAACATCCGGTAATGGATGAAGACTGGTCCTTTTCCAAACATGTGCGGTCTCTGAAGGACAAGGCATGGAAACAGCTCGGTACCAGCGGCTCGGGAAATCATTTTGCCGAGTTCGGCATTTTGACGCTGATGAAAGACGACCTGGGACTGACGCAGGGCCTCTATCTGGCGCTTCTTACCCACAGCGGCAGTCGGGGAGCGGGAGCGGCCGTAGCGGACCATTACAGTACCGTGGCCAAAAAAAAACACCCGGAACTGCCAAAAGGCTTGAACAATCTCTCATGGCTTGATATGAAGACGGGAGAGGGCAAAGAATACTGGCGGGCCATGCAGCTCATGGGCAGATATGCGGCAGCCAACCACGAAATTATCCATGCCTCGGTTCTCGGGCGCTTGAATGAAAAGGCGCTCTGCTATGTTGAAAACCACCACAACTTTGCCTGGAAGGAGCGGGTCGGCAACCGGGAGCTGATCGTGCA
>CAYZHB010000150.1:0-6866 GCA_964478245.1 uncultured Desulfobacterales bacterium
TTTGGGAGAATTTTTGCATAAAGATGGGCGTATACTACAATACACCGAACCGACTGAATCTCAGGGCAAAGTACCTTGATCTTGATGATCTCTGGGAAGACATCCCGTATTTAAGGCGCTTTGCAAAGGGCATATCCCCTGAAGACCATGAATTTATTCATCTGCACCCCGCCCAGCTTGTAAAGCATATCCTCGGGCTGAAACGGTGGTTCGGAAAAGCCGGCTTCCGTCTGCTTTATATTTGGTACGATGTGTTCGGCGACCAAGGCAAGCGGCACAGAGATGAGGTGTTAAAATTCGCCGATATTGCACAAAATGATGGCATCAAATTCCATTCGATCACCTATCAGGAGCTGATCGTTAAGCTGGCAAACAATTTACGCACGGAGCACCCGGATTATATCCGATATCTGACAGGAAGATATCTGTAGTCTAAAATTTACGCTTCTTCCTAATCCGAAACCAAGGCTTTTACTTGACGGCTATAAACCGGGCTCTCCATAATCATAACAAGCCACAATTACAATGAGAGGTGAATAATGAAAATTGCGGACTGTTTGCAGAAAATGTCAATCCAGTACCTCAAGAGGGTCGTTAACAGCATACTCAAGGATGACATTACAAGGGGGAATGAAGACAGGCTGCGAGAACAGATCAGCCAGAACAAACAGGAACTTTTCAGCAGCAAAAGAATCGAGGAAGTGCTTGATTTTGAATCGTTCAGAAAAAGCTACCGCATTCTTGCAGACGGAATCCTCCGAGCACTTCTTGTTAAGCCGGATATGGCATCTACGGAAGACCAGCTTTTTAATGATGTTCGCAGCTTTGAAAAAAATATAATCGATCAATCCCAAGCACCGAATGCTTTCAAATTCAGCGACGACAGATCCCTTGAAATCTACGAAACGGTTCTTGACGTCGCCCTGGAGGATGATCATATATCAGCCGACGAATTCCGTATGCTCGAAAAATTGCGTCTGAAACTTGGTATCAGCAGACATGAGCACAGACTTCTTGAAGCTAGATTGAACAAGTTTCCCCAGCCCGGAAACGAGATACACGGCTCCGCCGCTTTTAAAGAGGCAGTTAAAAATCTTCAGATAAGCGGCGTCCTTTTTTATTGCAACAAAGTGGACGAAGGCAGCCCCTTGCTGGTGGTGCCGGAAGAGATCGCACCGGCCGTTAAAAAAGTATTAGGCTTTGAGATGAGACCGGAATCCCAGAAACTGCTACACGAAGCCTTGTCGACAGATCAGCTTTACACCGCGCTTAAATCAATGAGCCTTCCGCTTTCCGGTTCCAAAACGGAACGTTCCGAAAGACTTCTTGAAGCAGGATGTAAGCCGTCCGAGATTCTTTCCGCTTTAAAATCCGAGGAACTGGGGGAACTGTGTAAAAAATTCAAGGGTGTCACTATTTCAGGGTCCAAGGAAGAACGGATACGGAGAATCATAAAATATTTTGACAGCTTAACCATAAAGAAAATTGAAGATCCTGAAGATCCGAGAGCCGTCTGGTATGAGTATTTTGAAGAACTGGCCCACCGGAACAACCAGACGCTCTACTCGCAAAAGCTTATTCGCCATGACCGAGAGATGGAATCCGCATTTGAGGAAGGGACCCGATACCTTTTTGAGGTGAAGCTGGGATTTCCTCTGGTGCCCATGCAGGGCACGGAACATGCTGACGGCTGCGTGGCGTTCCCTAATGGTGAACTGCTGTTATGGGACAACAAGGGCAAGGAATCGGTTTATGAATTCCCCAAGGCGCATTTTGATCAGTTCAAAAAATATATCCGGGAATCCGCAAAAAGAGTTAATGTGTTTTTGATCATAGTGCCGGCCATAGGGGGCAATGCAAAAATTCAGGCGATCAAGCTGAAAAACGAATGCCGGGCAGATACGGACATAGCAGTAATCACCGCGGATGATCTTAAATGGTTGACCGAAAACTGGCAGAAGAAATCCAGAACAGATGAATTTTCACTTCAGATATTTAATATGACAGGTATCCTTGACCGCGACACTCTGTTTGAACGAATGAAGGTTTTTCTCGGAGCTTAGATATTAATTTTAAAAGGCTTTCTGCCTCGATAGCAAACAAAAGGAGGTGTATATGCGAAGCGCTACACTGTTTATGCCCGTGCTGCTTATACTGCTGGTTCTGCCGGCAGGATGCGGGGCTGACCCGTCCGTCCGGGTGGGGGCGTGGCAAGGTTCCACGCAATATGGCGATTTCACCCTCTACATCTCGGAAGATGGGACCACTATTAAAGATGTCTCTTACTCAGTTCGATGCGGAGACAACTGGACAGACGACAGCAACTTCAATATGGGGGATTCCTACCCGATAGAGGGACGCAAGCTTGACTTCGGTGTATGGCTGGCCGGACAAGTGCCGCTGGTGATCTGGAAAGGCGAATTCAGTTCAGATGGCAAAACCCTGAGCGGAGAGCTACGTCTCTTTGGCAATTCCTGTGTTACCAGCTTTAAGATCACTCGCTAAAGATGGCTGTAACCATATCGAAGACGGGTATGGGAAAAACTCCGGCATGGGTTTATAAGGACCCTTCTTTGTCTCGTGCAGGAAGGGAGACCATAAGCGGGTGCACCACCCGGCAAAATTACAACAGGAGGTAACAGTTATGAAAGCAAAATTGTATTTATCAAAACTGCATCAGGATTTAATTGACGGTGTAAAGGATCTAAGCGAGTTTAGCAAGCTTGGAACCCCGGAGGCCTGGACACTATGCTGCGATGGCTTTTGCTGCATACTTGACTTTAGCAAATTTCAGCATCCCATTGATGAGGTTGCAGGAAAAAAGGACTACATGAGCTGGTATATAAGAAAGGAAAGCTTTGGCGCTCTTCTCTGGAACCCAGCAACCAACCGGGTCTATGAGCTTGACGACGAGGCCTACAAGGTTTTGATGACACTTCAGGAAGGGACCGGCCTGAAAAAAGCGATCCGGGAATACGGAGTGAAGGAAAGTGATCTGCACATGCTGCTTGCGCAGATATCTGAAACAGGCAAGCCGACGGATAAAAAGTCGGCCGGCAGAGGCGGCAAAAAAAGTAAAAAATAGGGAGGGTACGGCTATGACGCTAAAAAGACCTGACGGCCCTCTTTGGGCCACTGTGAATATTACGGGCGTCTGCAATCTCGAATGTGAATACTGCTACTTTCAGCCGAGAAAACATGAACACATGACAATGGACAACTTCAGAAGGGTTGTCGAGATCCTGCAAGAACAGAAACTTTTCTTTCTTACAATCAGCGGCGGCGAGCCCTTCATGCATCCGCAGATAAACGACATTCTGACGCATGCACACAATGAATTCGAGCATGCCACCGTACTCAGCAACGGCACCTGTATAAAAAAGCGGAATGTAGACTGCATGAAGAAGATAATCAGGGATAAAGGCTGTTTCCCAATGCAGGTATCACTTGATGCCATCGACCCGGTAACGAACAACCAAACCCGGGGAATGGCAAACAAAGTCATCAAAAATCTGGAAATCCTTAAAAATGCCGGCGTTTCCCTGACAATCGCGATCGTCGTTTCAACCATGAATATTGAACAAGTCGTTACCACCATTTTACGGTTGAAACACTTCACGAGACATTTCCACATAATGCCGCTCAAGCCGGTGCCCTACCTGGAAAATGGTGATCGATATCTGTGCACGGAAACAGAAGACATTCGCAAAATCTGGAAAACGCTTGAAAGCAAACGGGATACGCATGATCTTCATATCAGGCTACCCACCGATGAATGTAGTCCGGACGAGTACAGTGCAACCGGCGCACCTTGTGTGGCGGGTTTTACGCAGGTCGTTATCGACCCGGATCTGGACGTGCGGGCATGCAGCCGATGCACCCACGCCATTGTCGGTAATCTCGAAAAAGAGAGCATGGACAGCATCTGGAACGGATCAAGAATGGCCCATATTTACAATAGCAACGTTCCATATTGCCATTTACAGTCCGAATGGGTGGCCGCAGTCAGAGATCCGGCCTTCCTGCAGGGAAAAAGCGGTGCCGGAAAAGAGCAGCACAGAGAAGACGCCTTAATATAAAAAGTGTCGTGTGCACTACAGAAAGGAGCATAAAGCTGTGAAATATTACAATCGTTCAGCAAGAGGGAAATCAATCGTTTCCCTGATATTTTTTGTCCCGGTTCCCCTAAACAGCTTTGCCGGAGATACTGCAACTCACAACACAAGGAAACAACAGATGAAACGATTACTCTTCACCGCGCTACTTTTAAGTATACCAATCCTGTTCATTTCGTCCGGATCAGGATCTGCGGATTCCTCCGTTTTTGTCAAAACGGTATCCCTGAATTCAGGCGACGACACAATAACTTATATCCGGCTTGAAAACACCCACAGCCGAGAGTACACTCAAACGTTTACCGGGAGCAGATTCAGCCTTAAGGAAGATGTGGAAGGCGTCATGTGGAAAATACTCTGCGTCGGTATCAGGACGAAAGACCCCTTTGAGAGGATACGGCTCAAAAATGAAACCGGCCGGCTGTTCATACCGGCAACAAATTATGTTGAAACGATGGGGTCCAGCAAAGCGACAAAAGACGGAAAGGTTGTGTATGAAGGTTCGACAACTTCCTTTTTCCTGGCCGGGCCTGATAACAGCAGCAAAATAACCGTCAGTTTCGGGGATTCCTCTGTCGTTTTCGATATGGAGGAATAAGAATGGGATTAAAAGATTTTTTATTCGGGTACTCAAGGGGCCGTGATATCGGATTCGGTCAGCCAATCATCCGGTCGGCTCCGGTAACACTGGCCGACGGCCCCCATCCACCTACGACGAAGACACCCTGAAGGCCATCTCTTCCATTATTCCAAAAGAATTGGATAGAAATGTACACTGATACACTCTGGTTTATTCAGACAAATGCGGGGGGAGCAGTGGGATGCAAAGCAGTTTAGTCTGATGGCGGACGTATTTAATGAATTCTTCATCTGATACAAAAGGATAAGATAAACTTCTCTGAACCGGACCGTTATAAAAAGAAATAAATGTCAGAATACAAGACAGGAGACGCACATGTTCAGCAAGCACAGCGGTAAAGGATACATCCCGGTAAAAGACGGAATAGAACGAAAAACCCTTGTTTACGGAGAGAATACACTGCTTACGGAATTCACCCTGAAAAAGGGGGCCCTTCTGCCCGGACACAGCCACCCCCATGAGCAGACCGGCTACCTGGTCAAAGGACACTTGAAGCTGACAATCGGTGCTGAAACCTTCGAGGTAAAGCCGGGAGACAGCTGGTGCATTCCGGGCGGCAGCGAACACCGGGCGGAAGTACTGGCGGATTCTCTGGCTGTGGAGGTCTTTTCCCCTGTGAGAGAGGATTATCTGCCGGAGGGGAAATAAATGGATCGTGGAAAGCGACGTCCGTTCCGGTTAAAGTGAACTGCAGAATAATATCCACAGCGGTGGAGAATAATCTACAGGCTTTCCGTCATAATCGGCAGCCGATAGTTGAGTGGCAGTGACGGATAGGTTCTTTCCGGACAAAAAAAGGCCGGCGGTGAGCCGGCCTTTAAGGAGTGAGGGTATTATGGTAAATAGCGGGTTTGGTGGGCCGGAACCGGTTTGATTACCGTATCCCATGTGGCTGCCGTAATCGCCGCCCTTGTGGTAGCCGCCACCCATGTGATGGCCGCGGCCCATGAAACCGAACGCCTGGACGCCTGCAAATATGGTTAACAGGAGAATCGAGACAGTGAACATTGTTTTTCCGACCGTTGCTTTATTCATTTTGTACTCCCGTATATTTTAAGGTTTTTGTTTCATAAATTCCGGCCTTCGTTTATGCTTTTTTCAACAAGTATGCCAGCGGATAAAATTTTTTAAAATTTCCGGTTGCCGGAGAAGGATGATCCAATGAAAAAAGACGGACACACAGACACTTTTCTCGAAAAAAATATATGCGGCCTGTGCGTGTCCACCTGCCCGACGGAGGCCATAACCATGGAGCTGCGAGACCAAGAAACAACAACAGCCCCTGATTGATCAGATCATGTTTCCATGGTGCAGGGGTATTGTGAAGGCGGCGTAGCTCCCGGATCGAAGCGGTCCGCTGAAGGACCGGCAAACAGTTGGTTAATTCCAGAAAGGGTCTTTTATGGAAATTAATTTTACGAAAAACGAATACAGGCTGCTCCTCGATATGATTTCAATCGCCGAATGGGTCATGAGGGCGCGGAAAACGGAAGATGATCCGAACGTTGAACCCTACAACCGGCTGGAACAGAAAATCCTGTCCCTGGCCAAAGAGTTCGGGTGTGACGATCTGATCGAGTACAGCAAAGAATTTGACAAATACTATCCCACCGCCGACTATGAAGAGTCGGAAACCTTTATGGGGTTTATAGATGACTTTGAGGAAGACGTTTTCTGGGATGAGCTGGGCAGACGTCTGGCGCAAAGAGATCTTCTCAGAGAGGAAGGGAGTGAAAATTTCCGGTCGATGAACCCGACGGAAAGGTTTATTGAAACCGAAGAAAGAGCGGAAGCCTATTATAATGAATTCGTCGAGAACGGGTTGAAGAACCTGGTTTTAAAGGAGTAGCGCTGAAAAGCGCTTCAGAAACAGCTTGACATTTCCGGGCAAGGCCGGGAAATAAATGATGTTATTTATCCACCACATTTTTGAGGGAAAATCGGGGTGAAAAAACGTCAAAAACCCCGTGGTTAAGGGAAATTGTTGGTGGAGGGCTTGCCGCCTTCCGATAAATCCGTCTCATACGCGCTGACACACCAAAAATCATTTAATTACAACGCTTTACGATGCCTCAAGACCCCATTCTCCGCGTTCCCTTGCGGGAAATCGT
>CAYZHB010000151.1:0-6725 GCA_964478245.1 uncultured Desulfobacterales bacterium
CCCGTCCTGGGCTGCTCCGAGGTGACCGACATCTTAAAATCATCCATGATTTTAACAAAAGATGCCGGCCAAACCCGGCATAGAAAGCACCCCGCCACCTGCCTGTCCAGAGTTGATCTGCAGGGTAAATTGACCCTGACACCCCCTGATCTGAAAGGCGGAAATCGGCCGGGATCTCCTTTTCATAGGGCATACATGATAATTTGGCGGTGAATTTGGAAGAACAATCGGGGCCGCGGGATTTTTCAGATACCTGCAGACCGGTGTGTCAAAATATTGACAAACAGGGGGGCTAAAAAAACGGATCTGTCTCTTCGGGCTCAATGGCCATTTTTTTGACTTTTTCAACCAGGGTGGTCCGGTTCATTTTCAGAAGTTCGGCCGCTTTTGCCTTTACCCAGCCCGTTCGGTCAAGCGCGTCACAGAGGAGGGCCTTTTGGAACTCATTTACTGCTTCGTTAAAACCGATATTTTTCTCAAAAACCGAAGAGACGGAGTAAACAGACGTCGCCCCTGAAAAATTCTCTCTCATGTACTCGGGCAAATCAGTGATCCCGATATTATCGCTTTCAACAAGAACCGCGATTCGTTCCATTAAATTTTCAAGCTCTCTTATGTTCCCCGGCCATTTATATCCCATCATGGCCGCCATGGCCTCATGGGAGAAAGACTTTATTCTGTAGGTTTTATCCTTTTTCTGGTAATTTTTCTGGAAATGCCCGGCCAGCAGCGGTATATCTTCTGCTCTGTCACGGAGAGGCGGTATGTTGACCGGTATGACATTGAGCCGGTAATACAGATCTTCCCGGAAGGTCCCCTCCTCAATGGCGGCGCTCAGATTTTTATTCGTCGCCGATATCACCCGGATATCCACTTCGACTGTCGCAGTTCCGCCAACCCGCTCGATCTTCCGCTCCTGGAGCGCCCTCAAAAGCTTGACCTGCAGATTAAGGCTCATATCCCCTATTTCATCGAGAAAAATGGTACCCTTGTCGGCGATCTCGAATCGCCCTGTCCGTGAACGATGCGCCCCTGTGAACGCCCCTTTCTCATGACCGAAAAGTTCACTTTCCAGCAGCTCGCCGGGAATCGCCCCGCAATTGATAACCACCATGGGGTGTTCCCTTCTGGCACTGTTTGCATGGATCGCCTTGGCAATAAGCTCTTTGCCCGTGCCGCTCTCCCCTATGATCAATACCGAGGCATCGGAAGAGGAGACTTTTTTCACCTTTTCAAGCACCTTTTTAATTTCAGGGCTCTTGCCGGCAATTCTGTCGAAAAAAATATCAGATGCGGCTGCGGACTTGCCCGCCTGATCTTTGGACCCTCCGTCTTTCAAAAGTAAGTCTGTTGACATCATTTTAAAATTTTTTCTAATTTCTCCGAAATGGCCTCTGCCGTGAACGGCTTTACAACATAGTTTGACACACCGGCCTGTACGGCCTCAATAACATTCTGTTTCTGTGCCTCTGCCGTAACCATAAGAAAAGGGATCTTCGAATACTTTTCACTGGCCCTTACCTTCTTTAAAAGCTCAAGTCCGGTCATTTTCGGCATGTTCCAGTCCGAAATAATCAGATCAACATCCTGCTGTTCGAGAACCTCGTAAGCGGTTGTACCGTCATCAGCTTCAACCAGATTCTTAAAACCCAACTGTTTCAGAATGTTTTTAAGAATCCGCCGCATGGTGGCGAAATCGTCAACAACCAAAACTTTTATGGATGTGTCCATTGGTGAAAGCCTCCTCCATTTTAATAGATTACCGCAGCCTTTTATCTTTCAAAACACACTTCAATGGCAAAATTGCCGCTGCCTGTGGAAAAAGGAATGGCGATTTTGGGCCCATCCGTATAGTGGGTAATACTGTGGTTCTTTCCCGTTATAACCGACGGAATCGCCGCTTTAAACGTTTTGCCGACCTCTTCGAGTTCCCTTCTCGCCTGTCCCGAGATCATATTGGTCAACTCACCTGCTGCATCCGTAATCTCGCTGTTCAGCTCTTTCATTTCCTCTCCGAACATGTTCGAGACAATATTGAGAATGCAGCTTTCTTCAAATGTAACGGCAACAGTCCCGTTTACGACACCGGTCAATCCGATTACGCCTGTCACATCACCGGTCGCCACATTGTCCTTTTTCAGATAAGGTTTACCCGCCGCCACACTGATAAACGCCATTGTGCCGATCACATTTATTGTGGCGTTAATGAAGGGGTTGATAAGCTTTACATCCATACAGCCTCAAATCCAATTTTTCTTTTGACAGCAGATATGATGCTATTCCCTTTTCCAAGATCAAGCACCGGATCGCTCACCGCATGTTTCCCATGGATCAGGGTCACAGCGCCCGGCTTATTCTTCATCCTTCAAACTGTTATACTTGACAATATTCTTCAGATGCGTAAACGAGTCCACATCCATGGATTTAAAAATCAGGGCCATGCCGTTGTCTTCCGCTCTTATCACTTCGGCTTCCATTGCCAGTTCGATCTCGTCCACTCCGCCTGTAAGGAAAATCTTCACAGCACACTCAGTGCCCTTTGCCAATTTTTCATCCGTAACAATAAAGACGCCTTTCAGGCTCAAATCCTTTGAATCGCCTGCCACCTCGATCTGTCTCCCGCCGGCACTGAGCACCGCCCGGATGGGTGTTGAAAACCCAACCCGTTCATGCCTGCGTTTTTCATTGTTTTTTGCGCTATTCATGGATGCGTCTCTCCGGCCATATGTTCCAGTCTGTAACTGACCGTATCACATTTCATACCCCCCCCACAAGAAATTAAAAATCATCGAGGCGCTGATTTTTGACGATCTTGAAAAAAACCGACACAGCTTCCGGGTCAAACTGTCTGCCGGCATTTTCGGAGATAATCTCGAATATTTTGTCCTTCGGCAGCCGTTTCCGGTAAGAACGGTCCGATGCCATCGCATCGTAAGCATCGGCAACGGCCAGTATTCTGGAGAGTTTCGGGATCTCTCCGCCTTTCAGTCCGTCAGGATAGCCTTTTCCGTCATAGCGTTCATGATGCCACCGGATAATCTGCTGTTCCCTGTCCCACAAACCGAGCTGCCCCACTATATCAGCCCCTATGGCCGGGTGCTCTTTAACTTTTTCATACTCCTCATGCGTCAATTTTCCCGGTTTTAAAAGGATATCATCTCTTATGCCGATTTTGCCGATGTCATGGAGATACCCGGCAAAGTTGATAATATCCAGCTCCTCATCCGAACATCCCATCTCTTTGCCGATTCGATAGGCGATAGCCGCAACCCGGGTGGAATGCTCCCTGGTGTAAAGATCCCTGACCTCAAGGGCGGTAACAAATGCATAGAGTGTGGAAAAAAGATTGTCATAGATATTTTCGTAAAGGGCTATGTTCTCTATTGCCGAGGCGGCCTTGCTGGTAATGAAATTCATGTAGTAGATATCTTTTTTCCCGAAACTCTTATTGCCTTCCAGGATTGACGCCGTTGCCACACCGAACATCTTGTCCCGGATCTTTAACGGCACAACGATACTGGAGAGAACGCCTTCCGGCAGGTCGCTCTTGCCCCCTCCCTGGGTGACAAGGCAGGGTTTGTCGTCATTGACAATAACATTTTTAATGAAGGTTTTCGATTTTTCCGCCAGATCATCGCCCAGATTTTTCCCCACTGTTCTGTCCGGTTCACTGGTTTCCGAATCGGCCACGAGCACAAGCGAAGCGTCATGCTCGGTCCAGAGATAAAAATCCACGCGGTCCGCTTTCAACACTTCCCGGCCCAGTTCCACCACATTCCGAAAGATATCATGACTCGACTCGGCGCTTGAAAAATCCTCCATTATCTTGTTTAGGATATTGACCTCTTCAACCCTTGCCAGAAGCTCGTTGTTCAGCCGTTTTAATTTTTCCTGCCGTTCCACTTCCTCTTTCAGCAGAAGATTTTCAACAAACAGCTCCCGCTCCCGGATAACCCGCTCCAGGGTAAAGGACATGTCTTCAAGTTTGATGGGCTTGATCAGATAATCCACAACGCCGTTTTTTAACGTCTGAATGGTGTTTTCCAGAGAGGGAAACCCTGTCATGACCACCACCGGTATGGTTTCATCCTTTCCCCTGAGCTCTTCGGCCAGCTCAAGTCCGTCCATTTCCGGCATGTTGATATCCGTGAAACAGCAGTCGACCTTTTTACCTTCTACCAGTTTAAGCGCCTCTATACCGTTGGTCGCCGTGTAGACCTCATGTCCCTTGCGCTGGAAATACCCTTCAACCACATCGAGGATCTCCTCCTCATCATCCACCACGAGGACTTTATAGCTGTTTTGTCCGCTCATTCGCTTCGCTTGAATAATTTCGGTACCACTATCTTTTCCCCCTGTTTTAACTAAATGTATCGCAACTTGACCCTTTTATCAATAAAAAACCACGGTGAATTTATTGCCGGCACAGAAAGCACCCCGTCATACAATTTTGCCGCACTGGGCTGCCAGCGTCAACGATCACCCGCGAAGCGGGTGGCTTGGCGTGTATGCATTCGCATCTCTATCGAGCCCGGCTATGAGCCGGAAAGACAGAAAACGAATTTAGTTCGAGCTTATCTTTAAAAAACTGAATAAAGTTCTTGACAAATTAAAATATGCAGAATATATTATTTTTATTTACGGAAATGAATATTTCGTGTCTGAACGAAAACCTCGTGCCTGGACGAAAACGTGCCCAGGTGCAAGGCGCAAAAAAGTTTGAAACCGGAGTGTACTCAGGTACATGAGGATTTCAAACTTTTGCAGCAACGCAGCAGATGGGTGCGTTTTCGTTCAAGCACTATTTCTTAACAGGCAGGCATGGACGAGACAGACTACAAAATACTCAGAATCCTTCAGAAAAAGGCCAGGATCCCGAATATCGAGGTGTCAAGACAGATCGGCATGGCCCCTTCGGCGGTCCTGGAGAGGATAAAAAAACTGGAATCAAGGGGCATCATCGAAGGGTACGAAGTCCGCCTCAATCCGGATCACTTTGAACAGTCCATGATCGTATTCGTCCATGTCTTTCCTGCGAACGCGGCTGATATCCCGGCCACCTGCCGGAAAATTTCAGGCATCCCCCAGGTTCAGGAGGTTCACTTTCTGGCAGGCGGTGACGTTGTCCTGGTAAAGCTGCGGGCAGCTGACACCAAAGAGCTGGAGAAGATCCTGACCGAAAAAATCAATCCAGTCGAAAACGTATTGAAGACGAAAACCTTTATTGTTCTCTCCACCTGCAAAGAGAGCGCAGAAATTGTGATAACCGAACAGTCAAAACAAGGAGACAAATAACAATGCCGATGTCGGAGGACTTCACATCGAGACTCTCACCCCGTCTTGACAAAATAGCGGCCCGTTTCGGCACCCCTTTCCACATATACGATGAAAGAGGGATACGGGAAACAGGCCGAAACCTCAAAAAGATGTTCTCAGGGGTTGCGGGATTCAGGGAATTTTTTGCGGTCAAAGCACTCCCCAACCCCCGTATCCTTAAAATAATGCAGGATATGGGCTTCGGCTTTGACTGCAGTTCTTCGCCGGAAATACGGCTTGCAAGGTCTGTGGGCAGCAGGGGGGATGATATCATGTTCACGTCCAACAATACCGGCGCCCGCGAGTTTGAAACGGCACTGAAAAACGGCGGCTGTATCCTGAACCTGGACGATATCTCTCTCGTGGCCAAAACGCCTGAGATGCCCGAGCTCATATGCTTCCGGTACAATCCCGGTCCGAGACGCAAAGGCAACAAAATTATCGGCAATCCCGTGGAATCGAAATACGGGGTCAGCCACGACCAGATAAAAGCGGCATACCAAGCTGCAATGGACAGGGGCGCCCGCCGTTTCGGACTGCACACAATGCTCGCCTCCAATGAGCTCAACTACGAATACATGGTGGAAACCGCCAAAATGATCCTCGACATGGCCCGGATGATTGCGGATGAACTCGGCATCACGTTCGAGTTTGTCAATATCGGAGGCGGACTCGGCATCCCGTATCACCCAGACCAGAAATCACTGGATATCAAAGCCATGGCCGGTGAAATCACTGCGCTGCTCGATGATTTCAAATCATCAAACCGTTTTGTTCCCAGGCTTTTCATGGAGAGCGGCCGGTACATGACAGGTCCCCACGGTGTTCTTGTCACAACCGTGATTAACCACAAGAGGATATACAGAAAATATGTGGGCGTTGATGCATCCATGTCCGCCCTGATGCGGCCCGGCATTTATGACACCTATCACCACATTCACATTCACGGCAAAGCGCATGTGACAGCCACCGAAAAAGTGGACGTGGCGGGCTCCCTTTGCGAAAACATCGACAAATTCGCCATCCAGCGGGATCTGCCGGAAACAAGCGAGGGCGACCTTCTGATCATACACGACACAGGGGCGCACGGCCATGCCATGGGATTCAACTACAACGGGAACCTGCGGCCCAAGGAACTCCTCTTGAGAGACGACAACCGGGTAGAGCTGATCAGAAGGGAAGAAACCTTTGAGGACTACTGCGCCACACTGAACTTCGAGCCGGACACGCTTGACATATAAAAGTGCTGTCAGCCGGATCCCGTGGTTTTATTGGTTGTTGAAAACCAGGGGCTATGCCCCCGGTTACAACCGTCAGTCAACGATTGAAACGCTTGCGTGTTTTTGTTTTCCCGGCCTATGGCCGGGCTCGATAGAGATGCGAATGCATACACTCCAAGCCACCCGCTT
>CAYZHB010000152.1:0-3325 GCA_964478245.1 uncultured Desulfobacterales bacterium
CCATTTGACAGAAACGCCAAATCCCTTTATTACTGAAAAGTGACCCTGGCAAAAGGAGAGAAGAAAATGAAAAAATGGTGTTTGCTTTTTATACTGATATCGATCGCCCCGGCTGTTTTCTCCTGTTCTTCGGAAGACGGTGAAAAAAAGGGAACGGCTGTTTCCCAAATAACGGTCATGACCCATGACAGTTTCTCCGTCAGCAAACCGGTTGTAAGCGCGTTTGAAGAAAAAAGCGGGATAAAACTGACATTCCTGAAATCGGGCGATGCAGGCGAAGCCCTGAACAAGGCCATCCTTGCCAAAGACAACCCCCTTGCCGACGTGTTTTACGGGGTGGACAACACCTTTCTGGGAAGGGCCCTGGCGGAGAATATTTTTATTCCCTACCGCTCCCCCCTGCTTGACAAGATCCACGACCACCTGAAACTTGACCCTGAAAACCGGCTGCTGCCGGTTGATTTCGGCGACGTCTGCATCAACTATGACCGGCGGTGGTTCCAAGAGGGAAAGATCGATCCGCCCGGCAAACTCGCGGATTTGACCCGCCCCTCATACAAAGGACTTCTCGTGGTCCAGAACCCCGCCACCTCTTCTCCCGGCCTGGCGTTTCTCCTGACGACCGTGGCAAAATTCGGAGAAAAAGGGTATCTTGAGTTCTGGCAAAAATTGAAATCAAACGGACTTGTCATCACCAACGGATGGGAAGACGCCTACTGGGGAAAATTTTCCGCCGCATCCGACGGTGAGATTCCCATGGTGGTGAGTTATGCATCGAGTCCCGCCGCAGAGGTCTATTTTTCGGAAGAACAGCTGGACACCGCCCCCACCGGCGCCATGACATCAGGCGGGTCCGCCTTCCGGCAGATTGAATTTGTCGGGATATTGAAAGGCACCCCCGAACAGGACCTGGCCGAAAAAACCGTTGATTTTTTTCTTTCCCGCACCTTCCAGGAGGACATCCCGCTGCAGATGTTCGTGTTCCCGGCAAACCGGGAAGCCGCCCTTCCCACCGTATTCGAGAAACACGCACGGATAACGGACAACCCGGCCGGCATCTCTGCTGAAACAATTGCTGAAAACAGGGACAAATGGATCAGAGAATGGACAGAAACCATTCTGAAATAGCGTATAAAAGCCCTGCCGTGATCGCGGGGCTTGTGCCCCTGCTCTTTCTGATCGTTTTTTATTTCTTCCCGCTGTCCGGTATTTTTTTTAAAAGCTTTTTTCCGGACAACACCCCCGACCTGTCGGCGGTGGCCGACTTTTTCACGTCAAACCGCATGATCGGTATCGTCTGGTTCACCTGCTGGCAGGCCGCCCTTTCGACCGCACTGACGGTTGTTTTCGCGCTCCCCTGCGCCTACGTGACCGCGAGATACAGGTTTTTCGGAAAAAAAGCGCTCATGTCCGTGGCCACCATTCCGTTCGTACTGCCCACCGTGGTTGTGGCGGCGGCCTTCCGGGCGCTTGCCGGTAAGAACGGATTTTTCACCTTTATCGACATTGACAGCTCTATCTATATCATCCTGTTCGCGCACCTCTTCTACAACTTTTCGGTTGTGCTGCGGATCCTTTCAAGCCATCTTTCCTATATCAACACGGAAATCAACGAAGCCGCCTGCATGCTGGGCGCCTCCCCTTTCACGGCGTTCTTCAGAATAACCCTTCCCCTTCTCAAACCCGCTGTTTTCGCCGCATCGCTCCTGGTTTTCGTGTTCTGTTTTTCAAGTTTCGGCGTGATCCTGATCCTCGGCGGACCGCAGTACACCACCATCGAGGTGGAAATTTACCGTCAGGCCGCCCATATCTTCAACCTGCCCGCCGCCTCCCTGCTCTCTTTGATACAGATTGCCGTGACCTTTCTTCTGGTATGGTGGTACGCGGTCTTCCAGAAAAAAGCGGCCAAATTCCTGCCCGAATCGGAGCAGGGACAGGCGAAACCGCCCGAAACCCCCAGAGAAAAACTAGCGGTCGCCGCGGCCGTGCTGTTCATACTGCTGCTCTGTTGCGCTCCGCTGTTGGCGCTCGTATTGAAATCCCTGATATACAAAGGCGCCTTCTCGCTTGTTTTCTATAAGGCCCTTCTGACAAACATCACCGGGTCGATTTTTTATATTTCCCCTTTGAAGGCCGCTTTCAACTCCCTCGTCTTTTCCGGCATCACCCTTTTCCTTGCGCTGATCATCGGCCTGAGCGCCGCTTTGAGCATCAACTACACCGGCGGAAAGCTGTCGCGGCTGATTGATCCGCTCTTCATGCTGCCCATTTCAACTTCCGCTGTCACCCTGGGATTCGGGATCATCCTCACCCTGGACGCCCCCCCGCTGAACCTGCGAACCTCGCCGTTTATCGTGCCCTGTTCCCACACGCTGGTGGCCTTCCCCTTTGTGGTCCGGGCGGTGCTGCCCGCGCTGCGGACCATTCCGGACAGCCTGAAGGCTTCCGCCTCGGTGCTGGGCGCCTCGCCCCTGAAAATTCTGAGCCGTATCGAACTGCCCATCATCGCCAGGGCCCTCACGGCCGGTGCCCTGTTCGCCTTCTGCATCAGTATGGGCGAATTCGGGGCCACGATTTTTACGGCCAGACCGGAATTTTCAACCCTGCCGCTGGCGATATACCGGTTTTTCAGCCAGCCCGGCACCATCAACTACGGCCAGGGAATGGCGGTTTCCACCCTGCTCATGCTGGTAACGGCCGCCGGCCTGTTCCTCATTGAAAACCTGCGGTCCATCAGCACGGAAGGTTTCTGATGGCGGAACTTGAACTCAAAAATATCAGCAAACGCCTCAACAGTACGTTTGTCAACACCGACATCTCTTTTGCCGTGGAGAAAGGGCAGTGTTTCTGCCTGCTGGGTCACTCCGGGTGCGGCAAAACCACGCTTTTGAAAATCATTTCCGGGCTTCTGCAGCCGGACACGGGCGACGTGGTCTTCCGGAACCTCAGCATCCGGCACATCCCGCCTCACCACCGGAACTTCGGGCTCATGTTTCAGGATTTTGCCCTGTTTCCCCATAAAACCGTTTTCAGAAACGTCTCCTTCGGTCTGGAGATGAAAAAACTCAGCAAAGGGTATATTGCGCAGCGGGTGGCCCACATGCTGGAACTGGTGGGGCTTGACGGATATGCGGAGCGGGGGGTGGACGAACTGTACGGCGGCGAGCGCCAGCGGGTAGCCCTGGCCCGGACGCTGGCGCCGGATCCCGATCTTCTGATGCTGGATGAACCGCTGGGCTCCCTTGACAGGCGGCTCAGGGACAAGCTGCTGGACGACCTGGCCGCCATTGTCGAGACATCCGACGAGTGGATACGCACCCGCACG
>CAYZHB010000152.1:3335-6655 GCA_964478245.1 uncultured Desulfobacterales bacterium
ACCTGGCCGCCATTGTCAAACAGCTCGGTTTGACCACCGTTTTTGTCACCCATGACCAGCACGAGGCGTTCAGGGCCGCCGATCTTGTCTGCGTGATGGACTCGGGAGAAGTTGAGCAGATCGACAGGCCCGAGCGCATTTATAACCGGCCGGCATCCAGAAAAGTGGCCGACTTTCTGGGGTTCCGGAACCTGATCCGGGTGAGTAAAGCCGATGCCGATGTCATCACCACGGCATACGGTGTTTTCTCAAAAAATGCCGCCACCGCCCGGGCAGGGGACATCGAGCACATTCTCCTGCTGCCCGATGCCGCCGCTCTTATTTCCAAAGAGGCGTTCAGGCAAAGGCCCAAAGACGGACTGACAGGTACCCTCACGGAAAACGCCTTCAAGGGCAGCATCCAGACCCTTGTCATCACAGCGCCGGACGGGGCGAAACTCCGGTTTGATATCGCCGGCAGACCCACGCTGCCGGCACCGGGTGACACCATATTTCTCCGCATCGATCCGGAGCGGATCCGCCCCCTGTAACCGATATTTTTCTTTCGTTTCCGGTCGGCCTCCGTTTCCGGCTGTTTTTAAGCCGGGGTCCGGGCCGCTTGCAGGGCCTCTGTCAACAGGGCTTTGAACCGGTCCAGGGTGATGGGATAGGCCTGCATGGGGATACCCATCCAGTCGCAGTAGTCGAGAAAGGCCTCCGGATTTTCCGCCATGTAGCGGTCCAGGTATCCGAGGGCGTCCAGCACCACTGCGCCGCCGGTATGGCGGGGAAAGTTTTCATTGGCAAGCCCTTTGTCCCATCCCTTGAAAACCAGCTTCCGGAATTTGACCCACCCCGGGGTCATAAACCAGACCGGTTCCCCGCCCGCCACCTCGTCTCTTATCCGTTCCATTTCATCCTCGCCCGCCAGCATTCCCATGCAGTGGGTGGCGTCGACCCGTGCCACGCCGGGACCGAGTTCCCCGATGATCGTCTGCATCAGGCGGGTAGGATTGTCCGCGTTCACATAACAGTATTTTCCCCCGTAGACCACCACCACATGGTCGGCCACCGCTTTGGCTTTTTCAACGGATTGAACCAGCTGGCTTTCGAGCTCACGGATATCCTGATGCAGCCCCGGCGTGGTGAAAAAAATGTGCTCGGTGTCTATAAATCCCTCTTTTACCAGGTGATTGACTTCAAGGCGCATGGTGCCGCAGCCGACGATTGCCGCTTTGCTGAATGACAGTTGTTCCATAAATCGCTCCTTTGAAAGCGGAACAGGGGAGGACAGGCGCAGTCGGCCCGCCGGCCCCCGTTCGCATCCCGCTCAGATCAGTTACCGAGAGTGGCGGCATCGGCTTCGGCCCGGATGTGCTCTTCCCATTTTTCACCCCACAGATCGGGGACGGTTTCATCCACACGGAGAATGGAATCCCAGCTTATCCCGATTTCCGTAAAAATGTTCTTCAGCGTCTCTTCATCCGGCGCCAGCCAGAGGCAGTAGCGGATACTCAGATCATCATTGTGATAGGTTCTGATCCAGGTGGCGGACTCAACCTGTGCAAGCTTCCGCCAGTTGGCCTGTACTTCATTGCAGTCGATGGACGGATTGTGGTGAACCATCATGTATTTGTGCATTTTACCCATTGTCTTTCTCCTTTTTTTCGGTTCCTGGTTTTCCCCCGGCAAATGCGCATTCAGACCGGTTTGATATCAGTAAATACAAAAAACATGCCATGGAAGAGAAAAGGGTCTGGTATTTTTCAACTATTTAAAATTAAAAGAAAAATTTATTTGTTGACACCGCCATTGAAAATCGGCTATGGTGCTACCTGTAGCAGGTGGCGCCACCCGTAGCGCCACCCATCCGGTAAAAGGGGGAAACCCATGGAAGAGATACAGTCGGAAATAGAGAACAACCAATTTGTCAGGCTGCTGCTGGAGGCCATCGGGGACGGTATTTTTGTGCTGGATGTCCACGGCGGCATCATTGCCTGGAACCGGGCCATGGAAAAAATAACCGGCTATTTTGCAGAGGAGGTCAAAGGCAAAACCTGCCGAATCCTCAAGTTCAGCCAGTGTTTTGACCGGGACTGCCCGGCCGGTATTCAGGACTGCGGTATTCTCACATACGAAAAGGTGGATCCCACCGAATGTGCCCTCACGCACAAAAACGGGCATACGCTCTCCGTGTCCAAAAATGCCCGGGTGATAAAAAATGATGAACACCGGATCATCGGCATAGTAGAAGCGGTGACCGATCTGACCGAGCTGAAAAACGCCAGGCTGAAAATGGAAGAAGCCACCCGCCGCCTGGGCGAGCTCAACCGGCTGGGCGGCATCATCGCCAAAAGCCAGGTCATGCAGAACGTTTTTTCCTTTATAAAGGCGTCCGCCGCCAGTGACGCCACCATCCTTATCCAGGGGGAAAGCGGCACCGGCAAAGAGCTGGTGGCCGGCGCGATCCATTCAATCGGCGAGAGAAGGGACAAACCAATGATCACCGTCAACTGCAGCGCGCTGTCGGAATCGCTGCTGGAAAGCGAACTGTTCGGTCACGTCAGGGGCGCGTTCACCAGTGCCAGCCAGAACCGGACCGGCCGGTTTGAAGAGGCGGACGGGGGGACCATATTCCTCGATGAAATCGGGGACATCACCCCGTATATCCAGGTCAAGCTGCTGCGGGTGCTGCAACAGAAAGAGATAGAGCGCGTGGGGGAATCCAGAAAACGCAAGGTGGATATCCGGATCATCACCGCCACCAATAAATCCCTGAAAAAAATGGTGGATGAAGGCCGTTTCAGGGAGGACCTGTACTACCGGCTGAAAGTGTTCCCCATCTATCTGCCGCCTCTCCGGGAGCGCAAAGAGGACATTCCCCTGCTGGTCAGCCATTTTATCACGCTGAACAATGAAAAAAGCGGCACCGACGTGAAAGGGCTTTCAAAGCCTGCACTGAAGGCATTCATGGACTATTCCTGGCCGGGAAACATCCGGGAGCTGACCAATGCGATCGAGCACGCTTTTGTTCTCTGCCCGGGTCCGTATATTGAGCTTTCCGACCTGCCCCTTGAAATCAGAGAACCGGAGGCGCAGCCCCGTTCTTTTCCCCCGGCCGATGCCGGTCCGACGCATAAAAAAGAGACCCCCTCCCGGCGATTGACAAAGGCGTATCTGACGGAACTCCTCTGCGACACCGGCTGGAACAAAGCCGAAGTGGCCCGCCGGCTCGGGCTGAGCCGGGCCGCCATATGGAAATACATGAAAAAGTGGGATATTCCCCTCCAGCCCGCAAATGACGCATGAAGCGGGCGTTCTGCAGCAGCGTCTTTGCGTGT
>CAYZHB010000153.1:0-6434 GCA_964478245.1 uncultured Desulfobacterales bacterium
TCTGATGCCCTGCCTGTATTTTGTATTCACACAACAAAAGGAGGAAACCCATGAAAAATATCTGGCTATAATATTGACAATTATTCTGGCTGTTTGGGGAACCACGGCTTTTGCAGGGGAGATGTCCCTGGAATCTTATATTCCCAATTTCGACTACAAGGCCCGCAAAGAGATGAAGATCAACAGCGAATCTTTGGCCAGCGGGCTGGAAAAAGGCCTCATCCAGCTGGTTGACATCCGCTTCAAAAAGGAAACAGCTGTCTGGCGCATGGGGTTTGGCAGCCATATCCCGCTCCCTTGCCATGGGCGGTCCCTTGTTTGACCGGTTGGCCGCCGCATCCGGCCGGACCATTATCACCGACTGTCTGTCCTGCCGCCTGCAGCTGCAGCATCAGTTTTCCCGGCAGGTGTTTCATCCTCTCGAATTTTTGATCGCGGGCTGACGGGCAGACACATGCGGCCTCCCGGCACCGGCTTCTGTGCCGGGAGGAGATCAACACGGTGATCACAACATAATACATATAACAAAGATGGATACCATGAGTTCACACACAGAAGCGAACTCTCATGAAACCGGCCACGCCGGCGAGTGTTCCGGACATCACTACGAAATAGACGTGCAGGAAACCAGCGGCACAAGGCTTTTGACCACCCTTGTGCTGAATCTGATCATTCCGGTTTTTCAGATCATTGCCGGTCTTTTTGCACACAGCATGGCCCTGATATCGGATGCCGTCCATAATTTCAGCGACTTCACAGCCATCCTGATCTCATATATCGCTTTTCGTATCGGCAGAAAAGGGGCCAACCCCCGGCAGACCTTCGGGTATCGCCGGGCCGAGATAATGGCTGCCCTGTTGAATGTGACCATACTGGCAGGTGCCTGTATTTTCATTTTATACAGGGCCCTGCAACGGTTTCTGTCTCCTGAAATCGTATCAGGCCACATCGTTATATGGGCGGCCCTGGTGGGCATTATCGGAAACGGTTTTTCCGTCTGGCTGCTGCATCAGGATTCAAAAGACAACCTGAATATCAAAGGGGCGTTCCTGCATATGCTGGGGGATTTTCTGACATCCGTGGCGGTGTTGATTTCCGGGCTTGTGATGATCTTCAAACCCTGGTACTGGCTGGACCCGCTGTTGTCCATTTTTATTGCCGTGTTTATTTTAAAAAACTGCTGGTCCATTCTCAAATCCTCGACCGCCATTTTAATGAATGCAACCCCCGGCAATATCGATTTAAACGATATCCGTTCCCATCTTTTACAGATGGACGAGATAAAAAATGTCCATTACATGCATGCATGGCCCCTGGGATCCTCCGGTATCTCCTTTTCCTGCCACATCGTTGTAGAGGACCGGCCGGTCAGTGAAACACAAACCCTTTCTGAGCGGATTCAGCACACCCTTTTTCACCAGTACGGCATTGACCACCCGGTTCTTCAGTTTGAAACAGAATCCTGCGGCAACGGCACCCTTTTGTGTGACATGTTCGTAAAAAGTTGACCATCCGGGAGCGGATCCCGGCCGAATTCATGCGCCATTTCAATGGAACTTTCATACCGGTTTTGCGATATCACCCGGGCTGAGGTGGGAAGGCTTTTCAGTGGAATTGACTACAGCGCCGTGAGCGTGGCCCGAAAGCGGTTACGGCTCAGAATGCAATCGGATACCGGAACCCGGATCTCATGGTGCTCAAGAGATGCTGCCGCCACCTCCGGGCCCGGTGATTCGGCCGGGAGCCATTCATCCGGATTCGGGCCGGTCTGTTCCCTGGTCTATACGGGAAGCACGTTTATGCCGTAAAATCCCTTTTTCGAATCCCCCTTTCCCGGCCAGCTCCTTACAGGCGGCGCCGGCTGCTTTTCGTCCTTCAAAGATAATTTCCTTAAAACAGTGAAAGTCCGTCTATCCGAACATTTTAACATCGGGCTCGATCAGCAGATCGGTCTGCCGGGCTTTGCATTCATTGAGGTGTATATTCATAATTTCCACCGCACGGCCCATGATGTCGATGCCGTCATGGAACAGCTGCGGGTGGCATAGGCGAGCGCGTACATCAACTCCGATAACGACATCCGCCCCTGCGGATCTGGCCATCTCTACAGGAATATTGGTCGCGGCCCCGCCGTCAATCAACGTCATTCCGTTGTGTTCCACCGGAGGCATGAATCCTGGTATCGCGCAGCTCGACATCACGGCTTTCACCATTGGACCCTTGCTCAACGCCACGGCCTGCCCGGTTATCAGGTCCACGGTCGCCACCACCAGCGGAATCGCGGTCTGTTCAATATCGATATCCGGCACAAAGGCCGCCACGCTCTCCTCCAGATCCTCTTCAGACATTATGGCTTTCCGGAACATGGCGCAGCCCACAAAAATCTCTTTGCCCCAGGATCGCATCACTCGGTCCAGGAAATGACCCTCCTCGCCATGGTCGGTGCCGAAGCGGATGAATCTGCGGATGCCTCTGATGTCAGGGGGTTCGCAATCGCAATCGAACACGTCCTGCACACGCTCCAGCGTATGGGAGGAAGGGGTCAAATCTTTATTCTTGACAAAAATGGAGAAACGGTTCACACGGAAACGTACCCAGAAATTTGACCCCTTTTCATCATCTGCAGCCTTACAGCGGCAGCCCCAGCCAGGCAAACACACCGCACATCTTCAATCCCATGTAGAACATGACAAGGATAAAAAGATACTTGAGCTGCTTTGCCGGCAGAAGGTGAGCGGCCCTGGCCCCGACAAAAGCCATTGGAATGCTGCACCCGGCCAAAAGAATCCATTGCAGCCAGTTGATATAACCGGTGGAATAGGGGGGAAGCCCTGCGACACCGAGCCCGTTGAGGATATAGGCGGCCACCCCGCCAATGGCTGCAAACAACATCAGGGCAGTTGAGGTGCCCACGGCCTGATGCATCCTGAACTTCAGGAATACCACCATCACGGGAATCATTAACACGCCGCCGCCGATGCCGATAAGTCCGGACACAATGCCCAGTACGATTCCCCAGAACACATAGGCAAGCGTGTTTTCAGAGGGGTTTTCGTCTTCCCTGGGCGGTCTGGCAATCAGCATCCGGACGGCGCCCAGGATGATGGCCGCGCCGAACAGCTTGGTCAGAATCGCCCCGGAAATATGCGCGGCAAAGTAGCCGCCCAGAAAAGCACCGAACGCGGCAATCACCCCGAGTATCACGCCTTGTTTCCAGAGCACGGCGCCCTTGAAATGATGCGTCAGGGCGCCGCTCAGGGCAGTGGGCACCACCACAAGCAGGTTGGTGCCGAATGCGATCCGGATAGCAATGGTCGGATCCACGCCGATGGCCTTCAAGACCCAGAACTGGATCGGGACCATGATAAAACAGCCCCCGACGCCCAGAAGGCCTGAAGCAAATCCTACGCCCAAACCGGTTATGAGCAATACAATGATATGAACGGTTTCCATTTCCATTTTTAAAAACCTCCTTTGTTTGAGACCGAACCGGTATTATGCCGAAAACAGTCCGACGCCATCAAGCTCTCCACCACTTGTTCGGCCTCTCCTTTTTGATTTTCCATAACAACTACTCCCTTCAATTGCAGCCACTGTTTGCAGAAGTTCTGAATGCCTCCGCAGACCAGGACATCCGTTTTAAACCCGGCGATTTTCCGGGCCGTTTCCATTGGATCATCAGTATCCGGTTCTATCATCCATTTTTCCCGGATGTTTCCCTGTTGCACTTTAAAAAACACGATGGCAGGGGAATTCCCGAAATACGGAGCCACCCGCCTGCCGAATAAAGGGACACTCACAATCATTTCCGCTCCCATGAGATGTTCCTGGTTCAAACAAGCTTTATCCCTGTGACCCGAAGCCATGAAAATTCTTCAGATCCAGAGAGTATGCCTTTACTTTCTCATCAGCATAATTGATGCCAACATGGGAATTTGTGGGCACAATACGAAAAATTTGTTAAATTTCAGGTGGTTGGCCGGAAAGAAGGGAAAACGGCTGCGGTTTTGACTGGTCGGAGATGTTGCAAAAAATGAAACCGTTTCAGGCTATGTTTCACTTTCGGGCGGGGTGATGCCCAGTTTCTTCATTTTCCGCCAGAGGGTGCTCCGGCTGATGCCGAGCGCCTTTGCGGTCTTTTCCCGGCTGTTTGCGTATTGGTGAAGAAAGGCGCGGATCTTTTCTGCTTCAACCTGCTGCTGCTCAGACAGCCGGGGGATTGCCGGACCTTTATTCTTCGCAATTTCCGGGGGAAGATGTTGTTTTCTGAGAACCTCTTCCTTGCAGGTGATAAAAGCGAATTCAATGGCGTTTTCAAGTTCCCTGATATTGCCGGGGAAATGATATTCCATAAGCGACTTGAGGGCATCCGGTGCGATTTCCCGGATGTTTTTTCCCTTGCTCAAATTCAGCTTTTCAATAAACCGGTCAGCCAGAAGGGGGATATCTTCTCTGCGTTCCTGCAGGGGAGGCAGATCCAGTGTGACCACATTCAGACGGTAAAAAAGATCTTGCCTGAATTCCCCATCCGCCACCCGCTGTTTGAGCGATAGATTGGCTGCTGCAATAATCCGGAAATCCGATTTCACGGTGCGGGTCCCGCCGACCCGGGTAAATTCCCGAGTCTCCAGGACCCGGAGCAGATCGGATTGAAAGGCGAACGGCGTGGTTCCGATTTCATCGAGAAACAGGGTCCCCTGGTGGGCTGCAAGAAAATATCCGGACTTGTCCCGGACAGCTCCGGTGAACGCCCCTTTGACATGGCCGAACAGCTCGGATTCGAGTAGTCCTTCCGGCAGTGCGGCACAATTGACTGCAACAAACGGACCATTGTTTCGCCGGCTCAGATTGTGAATGGCCCTTGCAGCCAACTCTTTTCCGGTGCCGGTGGGGCCCTGGATCAAAACGGAACTGTCGCTTTCGGCAATATCGGGCAGAAAAGAAAGGATTTTCTGCATTTGCGGACTTTTGCCGACAATGTCCTCCCTGACATACTGCCTGTCGAGCCGGCGCTGCAGTTCCTTTATATCCGAAAGGTCTCTGAAGGTTTCCACGCCGCCGACGACTTCGCCTTTGGCACTGCGGAGAATATTGGTGCTCAGACTGATGCTCTTATGCTCGCCCTGCTGGGTAATGATCCGCGCGGAAATATTAATCCGCGGGGCTTCATTGAAAAGCGTTTTTTCCAGTGCACAGTTTTCGGCACAAATATCGGCCCGGAATACATCAAAACAGAACCGGCCAACGGCTTCCTGCCGGGAAAGGCCGGTGATGCTTTCAGCCGCCCGGTTAAAAGAGGTGATCCGTTTTTTGCTGTCTATGGTAAAGACGCCGTCACTGATGCTTTCCAGAATGGTGCAGCAGGGCGACTGGATAAGAGAGGTGATGTCGCAGAAAACCGGCTGCGGATTTTCATGCAAATGCGGATGTTTTTGTTTTCGACTTTTTCCCATGGCGTCATTATCCTGTTGTTTTGACGGTTTGTCAACGCCCCTGTTTCTCCCTGTTCTTCCCGGGTGTGCGACATGAAAACCAGCTGAATGTTTTGCCCTGATCCTGGATAAAAGATGCAGACAATCGGTCAAATTTTTGAAAGGAAAAAAGTGAAATTTTTCTTGACGAGCCGGTTGCATATTTTTATTATTAATTAGATAATTAACTAAATATACAAATTTTATAAGGTCAAAAACATTTTCAATGGAAAAGACACTCAAACAAGTCAAGGCACTTGCCGACGGCAACCGGCTCCGTGTGGTTACGGCCCTGTCAGCATTTGATGAACTCTGCGTCTGCCAGATTACCGAGCTTCTGCAGGTGTCAACCCCGACGGTTTCAAGGCACATGAACGTTCTGCAGAATGCAGGGCTGGTTGAAAGCCGCAAGGACGCAAGGTGGGTGCATTATCGGTTGTCCGAAAAGTTTCCTCAGGCGCTTTTGAAATGGGCAATGGCATCGGTTGCCGACTCTCCGGTCGTTTTGCAGGACAAAGACCGGCTTGAAACCATCCTGTCCTATCCGCCTGATGAATTATGCAGGGCCAGAAAGCAGAGTCCGGGAGCAAAATAACCTGACGAGATATATGAAAATATCCATTTATAAACCGAAACATCGACAGAGGAGACATTGAACAATGAACGAAAAAAAGGAAAATGTTATGGGGCTTTGGGAAAGATACCTGACCTTGTGGGTTGCCCTCTGTATGGCCGCAGGCATCCTGATCGGGTACGGGTTTCCCGGCATGGCCGATTTTATCGACTCGTTGTCCATCCAGCAGGTCAACATGCCCATCGGGATTCTGCTGTTCCTGATGATCTATCCCATCATGATCCAGATCGATTTCAAGCAGGTAGTGGAAGCGGTCAAAGCACCGAAACCCGTGCTGACCACCCTGGTTGTCAACTGGGGCATCAAGCCCTTTACCATGACGTTTTTTG
>CAYZHB010000154.1:0-6418 GCA_964478245.1 uncultured Desulfobacterales bacterium
TGATACAGCTGAGGGTCCTCCGGCGCTTTCAGCTGGGCGTCGATAAAATGCTTTTGGGCCTTATCGTACGCCTGCTGTTTGTAGGCCTCGATGCCTTTGCGGACACTGCCCCTCTCCCCGGCCTGCGCCGTTGCGGGTGTCAGGGCCAGCAACACGACCGCTGCTGCGGCAACGGAACGCATGCCGCCCGGCAATTTTTGCGGCCGGATGGCAATCTCGGCCAGCAGCAGCAGTATACACGGCAGAAGAAACCACTGGTACCGGTTTTCCCAGACCTTTTTCCTTGTACTCTCCAATGCGGTCAACTTCATCTTTTCCCGGATCTCCCGGGTGTACACGGTATCGAGATCCATATCCCCGGCCACGGAACGGACATACACCCCGTCCGTCATGGCGGCGATCTTCCGCAGACCGGGCTCGTCCACTTTCGAGAGCACCATGCTGCCGCCGGCATCCTTGACAAAACCGCCGTCCTTTGCCGGAACAGGGGCCCCGTCAGGACTGCCCACACCGATACAGCATATCTTCACCCCCATTTCCGCAGCCCTTTTGACCGCATCAAAAGACATGCCCGAGGTCTCCTCGCCGTCCGTGATCAGAATCACAGCCTTGCCGGAATCCACATCGGTTTCAAACCCGTCAAGACAGGTGTCTATGGCCGCACTTAAATTCGTACCGCCCTTCGGGAGATAGTCCGGCTCGAGCACATCCAGGAAAATATTGAAGGCGTCATGATCCAGCGTGAGCGGACACTGCAGAATTGCCTCCCCTGAAAACGCCACAAGGCCGGCCCGGTCCGACTTCATCATCCGCAGAAGATCGACGATCTCGCGTTTGGCCCTCTCGAGCCGCGACGGCTTGACATCCTCGCAGAGCATGCTGCGCGAGCAGTCCAGGGCCACCATAATGTCTACGCCTCTCTGCCGGACTTGCTCCCACCTGTACCCGAAAAGCGGACCTGACAGGGAAATGCAGAGAAAAAAGAGGGCAGCTGCAAGAAGCGCCCCCTTGACGGCTCGCCTCCCGGAAAACGCCCCGGGAGAAAGCGTTTCAAAAGCGGTCCTGGATGCGAAATCCAGCAGAACCGACCGCCGCTTCCTGATGCCGACGGCAACCAGGCCGGCGGCGATCAACACCGCCCACAGCAGAAACAGCATATGGGGATCAGTAAAGCGCATCGCTCTTTTACGGTATCCTTAAAAATCGCGTGTTTGACAAGACCGTGTACAGCAGGAGCAGGCCGAAAGCCGGCAGCAGCAGCCACGGATAAAGCTCGCTGTAGTCCACCCAGCTTTCCACCTTGACCTCTGTTGTCTCCAGGCTGTCTATCACGCTGTAAATCTCTTTAAGCGACCGGGTGTCTTCGGCCCTGAAAAACCGCCCGCCTGTCCTGTCCGCTATCTGTTTCAACGTATCGAAATCGATGTCCACATGCCGGTACACATACCGTTTGCCGAACACCGGATCATTCACCAGAAAAGGGGCCTTCCCTTTTTTGCCGATACCGATCGTGTACACCTTGACCTCCCGGGATGCGGCAATCCGGGCGGCATCAAGCGGCGACAGGCTGCCGCTGTTGCTTTTGCCGTCGGTGAGCAGGATAATCACATTGGACTTGCTCTCGATATCGGCGATCCGTTTAAGCGAGATCCCGACGGCATCCCCCATGGCGGTATTGGGACCGGCCGCCCCTGCTTCGAGCCGGTCCAGCATGAACGCGATGGTGCTGTAGTCCCGGGTCAGTGGGATCTGCGTGTACGCATGGGATCCGAACACCACAAGGGCGATCCGGTCCCCTTTCCGGTTCATGATGAACTCGTGCACCACCCCCTTCGATGCCGCAAGCCGGGTGACAATCTCTCCTTCCCGCTTGAAATCCAGCGCTTTCATGCTCTCGGAAAGATCCACCGCCAGCACGATGTTGATGCCCTCGGTCAGGGATTCCACCTTTTTACTGCCGCTCTGGGGCCGGGCCATGGCCACTACCAGCAGCACGAGCGCCGTATATTTCAAAACCGGCATAAGTTCGGCCAACAGAACGAAAACGGATTTCAAGCCGATTTCCGAAGGAGAAACCTGCGGGACATGGAGCGCCAACCGGTCATGCCTTCGCCGACGGAAAAACACCAGCACAGGTATGGCCGCCAGCAGCAGTAAAAACCAGGGAGATGCGAATCTGAACATAACCGGCCTCAGCTCTCCTCACTACTTGCCGCCCGCTGCCGGGCATCCGTTTCCACGAACGTTTTTACCCATTTTAGATCCCGTCCGCTTTTGCCGGGTGAGGGCGGGACGGCCGCGTACTTGACGCTGTCGGCGGACCCGAGAAAGGAAGACAGCGTATCCCGGCTCTCCGGGTCGATCCCGAGGCTGTTCAGCGCCTTTACAAGTTCTTCCGTGGTCATCTCGCTCGCGTTGATGCCGTAAACATTCCCGATGTACTTTTTCAGGACGGCGGTAAGCTGAAAGTAAAACAGCCGCGGAGAGTGCCCCATCATATCTGCAAGCAGCTCAAGCGCCTTCAGTGCCGCATCGCGGGGCGGCAGCGGCGGAGGCAGCTGCGGATACGCCTGCCGGCCCGCCCGCTTTTTCCTTGCTTTTTTTACCAGAACAAAAACCGCGTATATCAGAAAAAGACAGGCCGCAGCCCCCAGCACAGCAATCGCCATCTTGGCCGGGTCGAATGCGCTCCCTGTCAGGACGGGCGCCCGGATATCGTGAATATCTTTCACTGCCGCGCCCGCCTCTCCCGGTACCGGAAATACCTGGTAAGGGTGTCCGACACCGAGGCGCCGGTATCCATTTCAATCACGTCGGTATTGCCCCGCTTCAGGATTTCCAGGGTGTTTTTGTACACGGCCCTTGTTTTCTCTTCATACCGTTCTCTAACCCTTTTGTCAGCGGCATCCAGAACCACGAAGCCGCCGGTCTCGAAATCTGACAGGGTGACGATCCCCTTTCGGGGCAGACGGAAGTAACCCTGGTCCTTTATCTTCACGCAGATCACTTCATGCTTGTGACGCACGGTTTTCAAATTTCTCTCGAAACTGTCATCCAGAAAATCGGAAATGATGAAACAGACACAGCTCTTTTTCGACACCCTGGAGAAAAAATCAAGGGCCTCGCCCAGCGAAGTTTTCCCGCCTTCGGGCGCAAAGGTGAATATCTCTTTTATCAGCCGCCAGACGTGGGCGGCCCCCTTCTTGGGCGGAATATACTTTTCAACCCGGTCCGTGAAAAAGATGGCCCCTGCTTTATCGTTGTTTTTGACCGCACTGAACGCCAGCACGGAAGCGACTTCGGCCGCCTTCTCAAGCATCTGCCCGGAAAACGTGCCGAACTTCAGAGAAGCGCTCATGTCCACCAGCAGCATCACGATGCTTTCACGCTCCTCCCTGAACAATTTTATAAAGGGCTTTCCCAGCCTGGCCGACACCTTCCAGTCAATCGCCTTGACATCATCGCCGGGGGCGTAATCCCGGACCTCCTCGAACTCGATTCCCGATCCCCGGAAAACGGACCGGTACCGTCCGGCCATGATGGTGTTCACCGTCCGGCTGCTCTTTATGTGCACCCGTTTGATTTTCCGGATCACCTCGGCGGGAATCATTTTTTAGGGCACCTCGACAGAATCAAAAACCGTTTTGATAATCCGGTCCGGCGTCACATCCTCGGCTTCGGCTTCAAATGAGAGGATAATCCGGTGCCGCAGCACATCCGGCGCCGCCACCTTGATATCCTGGGGGGTGACATAGGCCCGGCCGGAGAGAAATGCCCTCACCTTCGCGGCCCGGGCAAGGAACAGGGTGGCCCGGGGGGACGCACCGAAATCGATGTAACGGGATATGTCCATGCCGAACTTATCAGGCGCTCTCGTGGCATTGACAATATCCACGATGTAATCCCTGAGCTTGTCATCCACATATACCTGGTGAATGATATCTCCCATCTCCTGAAGCGCGTCGGGCCGGGCGACCGGCCGGATCTCCTCGGCATTCTCGAAACCCGATTTTTTCAGGATTTCAATCTCCTGTGACCGGTCCGGATAATCGATCAGCACCTTGAGCATGAACCGGTCCACCTGGGCCTCGGGGAGCTGATACGTCCCCTCCTGCTCGATGGGATTCTGGGTGGCCAGCACGATAAACAAATCCGGCAGCGCAAAGGTGTCGTCCCCGATGGTCACCTGCTTTTCCTGCATGGCTTCCAGAAGCGCCGACTGGACCTTGGAAGGCGCCCGGTTGATCTCGTCGGCAAGAATGATGTTGTTGAAAAGCGGGCCCTTGCGCGTAACGAAATCCCCTGTTTTGGGCCTGTAGATCTCGGTACCGATAATGTCCGCCGGCAGCAGGTCCGGCGTGAACTGGATCCGCTTGAAATCCGCATCCACCGCCTCGGCAAATGCCTTGACAGCGCTTGTCTTGGCAAGTCCCGGCACCCCTTCGATCAGGATATGCCCGCCCGATAAAATACCGGCCAGCAGCCCGTCCACCAGTTTCTGCTGCCCCACGATCTTCTTGGCCACCTCGTTTCTGATACTGTTGATCAGGACGTGACTCTCCTCGACCTTCTTTCTCAGCTCCTCCATTGAAACCCCTGTATTCAAATTGTCGGCAGAAATCTTCGATTCAGATTAATATATTGATCCGGCAGGGGATGTCAAGACGTATCAGCCGGCGGCTTTCCGGAAAAGTCAACGACCACTCCCGAAGCGGGGTGGTCGTTGACTTTAATTTTTCTTTGGTTGCTTTTTGTGTTATCTTTTGATACATTTTGTGTATCAGCATGTCAAGACTTTTTTCGACGTAAAGGAGAAGATTTAAAATGTGGATGTATAATAAGAGGCATAACACAAGGCAACAGGAGACTTTGGTTATGTTATGCCCAAAAAAATGAAATTAAACGATGCAGAAGCGTTTGGCGACCGAATGGCAAGATTCCGGAGTGAGGCCGGATATTCCCAGCGGGAACTTGCCAGAGAAACCGGGATATCACAAAGAATGATCGCTTATTATGAAAAACAGGCCAAGTATCCGCCGACACACTTGTTACCCACTCTGGCCAAAGCCTTGGGAACCTCGGCGGACGAGCTGCTCGGGATCAAAACACCAGATGAAAAAATCAATAAGAAAGATATGCGGCTCTGGCGGAGATTCAGCCAGATAGAAAAAATGCCGGCAAAAGACAAACGTCAGATTATGCAGCTGCTGGATACCTTTATCGAAAAGGATAAATTAAAATCACAGACAGAACTTCAATAACCACGCGGTTTAACAAGGAGCAAAGAAAGATGAATACCTTTACCGCTATTATCCATCAGGAGGACGACCTCTATGTGGCCGAATGCCCGGAAGTCGGAACCGTAAGCCAGGGCACAACTATTCCCGAGGCAATCAGCAACCTGAAGGAAGCAACCGAGCTATACCTGGAAGAATTTCCGTTAAAACCGTTCTCCCGTCCTTTCCTTACCACCTTCGAGGTCTCCGTCCATGCCTGAAATGCCGAAAATATCCGGCGATGAAGCCATCAAGGTTTTTAAACGCCTTGGATTTGATGAAGTACGGCAACGGGGAAGCCATGTGGTTCTGCGCCGGGAGAGTACCGGCTGTGTCATTCCCCGGCAAAAAGCCTTGCCATCGGCACTTTAAAAAAAGTGCCATCAGGCAGGCAAGGATCACAGATCAGGACTTTCTGGACAGTTATAAAAAGATAAGGTAATGGTCAATTTTATGTGGATTGCCCGGCCAAGCCGGGCAATGACATTGCGTGGTGGCCGTTGTTGTCGTTTTGGGCAATCTTTTCTTTTTAACTGCCGCTGCGAGCGGAAGGAGCGGAGCCCGCCGGCAGTATGGCGGGCGGAGCCTGAGCACGCAGCATAGAACAACAACCATGCAAGAAGTTAAAGCCAGAGCCGGGATTTGGGGTGAGCCCGCCCGGCGGGGCGGAGACTTGGCGCGGGTCTTGCCCAACAGGGCAGTTAAAAAAGAAAGTAAGCAGGGAGGACGGCCGGGGCGGTCGCGGACAGGACAGAGAGGCTGCAAGGCCCGTAACAAGCAGCCGCCACGGGGAGTGGTCGGGGGGCGGGCTTAAGATAGACCGCGTGGGGCGCACCTTTTTCTGCCGGCGCCGACTGTTTTGCGCGGATTTAATCGAAGCCCCGGCAGAGCCTGGCGCGCGGCTTGCGCTGTTAATTTGATTCTGGATTACCCGGATAAACCGGGTAATGACGGGGAAGAAAGGCCGGGGGATGGCCGAGGAATGCAAGGCGCGTGACAGGCGGGGTCATACCCCGGCCGACCATGCCCGCACGGTATAAGGCGAGGTCGGCCGGCAGAATGGGGTGCGCTTCAGGGGGTGTGGCCCTGAAGGCAACCAGGCAGGCATATAAAAATTGCCGTAGCCATCCTTATTCATGCCT
>CAYZHB010000155.1:0-6411 GCA_964478245.1 uncultured Desulfobacterales bacterium
TGCTGCAGGACAGCACCAGCCGGCCCAGACGGATGCTGACCGGGAAAGCCAAGGCCGACCAGATACGCGCCGCCGGTGCCGCGCATGTGGTAGCGCCGTGCCTCTCCTGCCATCGACAGCTCGGAGAAATCAGCGACCATTTCGACCTCGGCATAAAGGTGGATACCGTGGCCGGTTTGGCTTCCGAGTGCCTGGTACTGCCGGGTGTTTAACCCGTTTACCTCTCTTCACGAAATACCATGTACCGGTTTCCCATACCCGCCGCCAGCAGCGGCTGACCGAATCCATCGGCAAGCAGATGGCGGCGGCCGAGGAGCAAGCCGGGGTGTTGATGCATCAACTGGCGGTACTTTCCGGCCGGCCGCCGCGGCATAAAATTGATGTTTCCGAAGCTGATCTGCCCGAAATCCCACATCAAATTGTTATGTACGCGATCGCAGGCAACAGATCAGTTGACACTTTGCCGACGGATCAGGAGCAGGTGACCGTTGACTATCACCGGCCAATTTTGTATGATTGATCAGAATGATAAAATTTCATAAATCCGATGGAAATAACGTGTAAAAAATCTTTTGAAAAATTTCGAGGCCTTTTGAAAGGTCTCCTGTAAACAGGGAAGAATACTATTATGTGCCTTGCCGTACCATCAAAAGTTGTGGAAATCAATGACCAGCTTGCCAAAGTGGATGTGGACGGGGTGACCCGGGAAGCCAGCCTGATGCTCCTCGATGATGTCAAAACAGGCGATTACGTGATCGTTCATGCCGGATTCGCCATCAGCAAAGTGGATGAAGAGACCGCCCGGCAGACGTTGAAAGATATGCGCGACATGGTGGATATGCAGTCCCCGAACACGGAATCCGGAGCGTAATGGAAGACGTTGATACAGGCCGGCGGCTTGAGATCAGCGGGATTGTACAGGGTGTCGGCTTCCGCCCGTTCCTGTTTCAGCTTGCCCACCGGTACGGTCTTTCAGGGGAAGTGCTGAACAACGCGAGCGGTGTGCTGGTGGTTGTAGAAGGGGAAAAAAGCGGAATCGAGGCCTTTGTCAGCGACATTACTGCCTGTGCCCCGCCCCTTGCCGCCATAACCGACATCCGGTCGGAAGAAACAGCGGTAAAAGGGTACAAGCGTTTCAAGATTACCCGGAGCCGCTCGGGTGCCACCCGCTCCACCCTGATATCCCCGGATGTGTCCATCTGCAGCGACTGCCTGGCCGAGATGACCGATCCCGCGGACAGGCGGTACGAGTATCCCTTTATCAACTGCACCAACTGCGGCCCGCGGTTTACCATAATCGAAGACATCCCCTATGACCGGCCCAAGACCTCGATGAAGCATTTTCAAATGTGCCGGGACTGCCAACGGGAATATGACAATCCCCTTGACAGGCGGTTTCACGCCCAGCCCAATGCCTGTCCCGTGTGCGGGCCCCATGTTTCTCTGCTGGATTCGCAGGGACACCGCATGGTTGAGGACGGCAGAGAAGCGCTTTCCAAATCGGCCGCCCTTTTAAAAGCGGGATATATTGTGGCCGTAAAAGGGCTCGGCGGATTTCATCTGGCTGTAGACGCCTGTAACAGCCGGGCGGTTTCCGAATTGAGGCGGAGAAAATCACGCCCGCACAAGCCGCTGGCCCTCATGGTCCGGTCCGTCCGGGCCGCCGGAGAATTTGTTCACATAAGCGACACGGAAAAACAGCTCCTTGAATCCGTTAACCGGCCCATCATGCTGCTCGAAAAAAAGGCCGCAGCCGAAAACACCCTCGCCGATGGTATCGCTCCTCTCAACCGCTATCTCGGCATCATGCTCCCGTATACCCCCCTGCACGTGCTGCTGCTTCAAAAAGGACCGGAGGTCCTTGTCATGACCAGCGGGAACCGGAGCGGAGAACCCCTGTCCATCGACAACGCGGACGCGCTTTCCGCGTTCAGCCATATTGCGGACTGTTTCCTGATGCACAACCGCGATATCTACTTCCGGGCGGATGACGCCATTGTACAGGTAAAAAACGGCAAGCCCGCCTTTTTCAGGAAATCGAGGGGGTATGTGCCGCTGCCCCTTTTACTGAAACGCACTTATCCCCGTATCCTGGCCTGCGGGGGCGGGCTCAAAAGCACGGTATGCCTTACCAGGGAGAACCAGGCATTTTTAAGCCAGTATATCGGAGATCTCGACAACCAGAAAGTGTTTCGGTTCTACAAGGAGAGTATCCGGCACCTGAAGCGAATCCTGGATATCACGCCGGACATTGTGGCCCATGACATGCATCCCGGCTACATGAGCACGGATTACGCAAACGCGCTGACCCACATCAAAAAAATACCGGTTCAACACCACCATGCCCACGCCGTATCCTGCATGGCGGAAAACAAGATCAGCGGTCCGGTGGTCGCGGTCACGCTTGACGGTACCGGCTTTGGCTCGGACGGTTGCATATGGGGCGGCGAGATCCTGGTGTGCAGTGAAACCGATTTTGAAAGAAAGGCCCATCTTTCCTATATCCCGATGCCGGGAAGCGAGAAAGCCGTTTTGGAGCCCTGGCGCATGGCGGTATCCTGGCTTTACCGGGCCTACGGGCCGGCATTTGTCGATATGGCCGTGCCGGCGATCGCCGGCCGGGAAACCGAATCGCTGACGTTTGTACAGCGCATGATCGACAAAGACCTCAACTGTCCGCTCACCTCGAGTTCGGGCCGGCTGTTTGACGCGGTCTCCTCGATCCTCGGCATCCGGCATGCCATCACGTTTGAAAGCCAGGCCGCCATGGAGCTCGAAGCCGTGTCCCGGCCGGATATCGATATGACCGGGTATGATGTCGCCTTTTCTGATGACCCGGGGGGCGGCCCCTTTACCATCAATGGTCTCCCTCTGATCAAAGGGGTGGCCGAGGACACCATGAAAGGGGAACCGCGGGAAACGACAGCGGCGAAATTCCACCGGACTTTTGTGGACATGTTTGTGGAAGCGGCGGACCGGATCTGCCGTCAAACCGCCCTGAAACGGGTGGTTCTGAGCGGCGGGGTTTTCAATAACGCCCTTGTTTTCGACAATATGCACAAAGCGCTTGAAAAAAGAGGACTGACCGTCTATACCCATACCAAAGTACCGGCCGGCGACGGTGGCATCTCGCTGGGCCAGGCGGTTGCGGCCGGCGAAATGGAGAAAATTGCAAAATGACACTGAAACACGTGCATGAATACCGGGACGGCGAACTTGCCAAAAAGCTCGCCCGGCAGATCACCCAGGCGGGCACCGACCGGATGACTCTCATGGAGGTGTGCGGCACGCACACCATGTCCATATTCCGATACGGGATAAAAAGCGTCCTTCCAGAAAGCATCCGGCTTTTAACCGGCCCGGGATGCCCCGTATGCGTCACCTCCCAGCAGGAGATCGATACGTTTGTCCACCTCGCCCGGATGAAGGATGTAATTATCACCACCTTCGGGGATCTGCTCCGGGTGCCGGGCAGCCGGTCGTCCATCGAAAAAGAGCGTGCCGGCGGCGCGGCAGTGCGAATCGTTTATTCTCCGTTTGACGCACTGAAAACGGCAATGGAAACCCCCGAAAAAGAGGTGATTTTCCTGGCCGTGGGATTCGAGACCACGATCCCGGCCATTGCCGCCACGGTTTTATCGGCCCGGCAGCAGTCGATTTCCAACTTTTCCATCCTGGCCTCCCACAAGCTGACACCGCCCGCCCTTGCCGCCCTGATGGAGACAGACGGCGTGGACGTGGACGGTTTCATCCTGCCCGGCCACGTTTCCGTCATCGCGGGCACCCAAGCGTACCGTCCCGTATTTGACAAGTATCATATCCCCTCCGTGATCGCGGGGTTTGAGCCGGTTGATATCCTCAAGGCGATCCTCATGCTGGTCACCCAACAAAAAAACCGGACACCGGCACTTGAAAACGCCTATGAGCGGGCTGTGGCAGACGAGGGGAATGTGAAAGCCAAAGAGATCATGCACCAGGTTTTCAAAGTCGGCACCGCCACCTGGCGGGGGATCGGCGAGATTCCCGAATCGGGCATGACCTTGCGGGACGCTTTTCAGTCCTTTGACGCCCGCCGGAAATTCGACCTGTCGGTCCCGGAAACGCAGGAACCGAAAGGCTGCTTTTGCGGCGAGATCCTGATGGGACTCAAAACACCTGATCAGTGCCGGCTTTACAACAGAACCTGCACCCCGATGAACCCCGTGGGCCCCTGCATGGTGTCCAGCGAAGGGGCCTGCGCCGCCTGGTACAAATACAACCGATAACAAGGAACATACCCTGTATGACAGAAAAAAAAATACTCCTGGACCACGGCAGCGGCGGCAAAATATCCCAGGCCATGGTGTCTGACATGATTCTGCCGCTGTTTGACAACCCGGCCCTTTCCCGGCTGGATGACGGCGCCCGGATTGCGGCGGGCGGTCAACAGCTTGCGTTCTCCACCGACTCGTACGTGGTGGATCCCATATTTTTCCCCGGGGGCAGCATCGGGGATCTGGCCGTCAACGGCACCGTCAACGACGTCGCCATGTGCGGGGCCTATCCGCTCTGCATCAGTGCCGGTCTTATCATAGAAGAGGGACTGGCGGTAACCGATCTCGAACGTATCCTCTCTTCCATGGCGCGGGCGGCCGAGAAAGCCGGCGTCCCGATTGTCACGGGGGATACGAAAGTCGTGCCCAGAGGCAAGGCGGACAAAATCTTCATCAACACGTCCGGCGTCGGACTTGTGGCCGGCGGTACCGATGTTTCCGGGTCCCATGTCAAACCCGGCGACAGCGTCATCATCAGCGGCAGTATTGCCGATCACGGCATTACGGTATTGAGTGCCAGGGAAGGGCTCCACATCGATGCCGACATCCGGAGCGATTCCGCCCCCCTCAATCACATGGTGAAAGCCGTGATTGAATCGGGCGCTGAGATCCACGCCTTGCGGGATCCCACAAGGGGCGGGCTCGGCACGCTTCTGAACGAAATCGCCCTGCAGTCGAACGTCGGCATCTCCATAAAGGAGACGCGGATTCCGGTAAAAGATGCCGTGATGGGGGTCTGCGAGCTGCTCGGCTTCGACCCCCTGCACATTGCAAACGAAGGCAAACTTGCCGTATTCGCGCCAAGCCATGATGCGGAAAAAATCCTCGAGATCATCCGGAAGGATGAATTCGGCAAAGATGCCGCCATTATCGGGGAAGTGTCGGCAGACGAACCGGGACGGGTTTTCATGGAAACGGTAATCGGCGGCACCCGGATAGTGGACATGCTCTCCGGGGAACAGCTACCCAGGATCTGTTAGCGGCCATAGCCCTGTTCGGCCGCAACGTGTTTACGGCAGAGAGACCATACACCAGGCGGTTGTTTTGCAATCTCGGCCAGAGGCCGGCGTTTCGGCCGGTGACGGTTGGCAGCGGCGGTGTTTATCCGTCTGCCTGCCTTTGTTCCAGCAGCTCGTACACCGCCTCGCCGGATACCTCGTCTTCGGCCACCAGCATCCGGGCCAGTTTGTCCAGGGCCGTCCGGTGCGACGCCATTATCTCCTTTGCCTTGGTAAACGCCTCGTTCAGGAGGGATTCCACCTCGCTGTCCACTTCCCGGGCCGTGCTTTCACTGTACTCCCTTGACTTGGCCAGCTCCTCTCCCAGAAACACTTCGTTTCCCCGGCTGCCCAGGGCCATGTGTTCAAACCGGCCGCTCATTCCCCACTCCAGCACCATCCGCCGGGCCAGCTGCGTGGCCTGCTGCAGGTCGTTGCCGGCTCCGCTTGTGGCGGTTTCATAAACGACCACTTCGGCTGCGCGTCCGCCCATCATTACCGCCAGCCGGTCCGTGAGATATACCCGGTCGTAGATATACTTTTCATCCTCGGGGAGCTGCTGGGTAACCCCCATGGACTGGCTTCTCGGCACGATGGACACCTTGTGCAACGGATCGGCATTGGGAAGCAGCGCCCCCACAACCGCGTGTCCCGCTTCATGATAGGCCACGATGTTCTTTTCCTTTTCACTCATGGACAGGCCCTGACGGACCAGCCCCATGAGAATCTTGTCCCGCGCCTCTTCGATAATCTGGTTGGTGATGGTCTTTTGCTCTTTTCGGGCCGCGAGAAGGGCCGCCTCGTTGAGAATGTTTTCGAGATCCGCCCCGGAAAATCCCGGTGTCCCCCGGGCCAGCCGGTCCAGGTCGACATCTTCGGCCAGTTGCTTGTTTTGGGCATAAATCGAAAGGATCGCTTTGCGGTCCCGGGTGTTGGGCAGATCCACCACGATCCGGCGGTCAAAGCGCCCGGGCCGCATCAGGGCGGGATCCAGGACATCCGGGCGGTTGGTGGCGGTCATCACGATGACCCCCTGGTTGGGTTCAAACCCGTCCAGATCGGAGAGAAGCTGATTCAGGGTCTGCTCCCGCTCGTCATGC
>CAYZHB010000156.1:0-6337 GCA_964478245.1 uncultured Desulfobacterales bacterium
ATCCGCCATGATTTTAAAAAAAGATGCCGGTCAAACCCGGCATAGAAAGCCCCCCGCCACCTGCCTGTCCAAAGGTGACCCGTGGAACAAATTAGCCGTGTTCGATATATTACCCCTTGATAAAGAGCCGGTAATCGGCTAAAAATAAAGAAAGTTTGTGATAACAACCAATCAAAGGATGGGGTACGCCATGCAGCTCGTTAAGGATGCAAACAGGCTTGGTTCTGTTTTTGACAGAAAAATCGTCACCATCGATTCTCACACCGCGGGCGAACCGACCCGCCTTATCGTGGGCGGGGTGGGCACTGTTGAAGGCGGCACCATGACGGAAAAACTCGAATTTTTCAAGCGCAATTTTGATGACGTCAGGCTTCTGCTGACCCGGGAGCCCAGGGGGCACCGGGGGGTACTGGCCGCGATGGTGACGGAGAACGTCACGGAAACATCAGAGTTCGGATTGATCTACATGGATGCCAAGCGGTATCCGTATCTCTGCGGTCACGCCACCATCGGT
Source organism: uncultured Desulfobacterales bacterium (assembly GCA_964478245.1). Taxonomy (GTDB): domain Bacteria; phylum Desulfobacterota; class Desulfobacteria; order Desulfobacterales; family Desulfobacteraceae; genus CAYZHB01. The sequence continues at coordinate 515 of CAYZHB010000156.1, forward strand.
GCAGTGGTAACCCTGGTCCGCACAGGGATGCTCAGTCTGCCGAACGGGGAAAATCGCGTGGATATTGATACGCCGTCCGGGGTGATGTCGGCTGAAGCCTTTGTCGAGAACGGCACCGTCCGGTCCGTTGCCATCAAGATGGTTCCCTCTTTTGTGCTGGATACGAATGTTGAAATTGATGTCACCGGTTATGGGAAAGTGCATGCCGACATGGTCTGTACCGGCGGTTTTTTTGCGATGATTTCGGCAAAAGAGATCGGCAGGGAACTGATACCTGAAAATGCCCCTTTTATGGCGGATCTCGGCATGCAGATAATCGACGAGGCCAACCGGCAGGTGACCGTGTATCATCCGGAGCGGCCAGAGGTGAAAACCGTTGATGTGGTCCAGTTTTACGACCCGGACAGGGATGCCCGAAAAGAGGGCAGAAGCCTGGTGGTATACGGTGAGTCCAATGTGGACAGGTCGCCGTGCGGCACCGGAACCGCGGCCAAAATGACGCTGCTCCACCACAAAGGACTGGTGGCGCCGGGAGAAGACTTTGTCAACACAAGTCCCCTCGGCACCCGGTTCGGGGCCAGGATTACGGAAAAAGTAGGTATCGGCGGATTCGAAGGCATTGTCGTCCGGATAGAGGGGATGGCCCATGTGACAGGTGTCAATACCCTTGTTTTCGAGGCGGACGACCCGTTTCCGCAAGGATTTCTGATCTGATGATACTTTTAAACGGCAACATCCGGACTCAGGATGCCAAAAGACCTTCTGCAGAGGCTGTGAGGCTCCACGGCAGTAAAATCGTACAGGTCGGAAGCAATGATGCGGTAAAGGCGGCAGCCGGCAGGCGTGAAGAGATAATTGATCTCAAGGGAAAGCTCGTTCTGCCGGGACTTATCGATTCGCATTTCCATTTTTATGAAATGGCCAGGAATTACGGCAGTGTCGATCTGTCAACCGTCTTTTCTTTTAATGAGATGGAGAAAGCCGTGGCGGCCAAAGCGGCCCAATCCCGGAGCGGGGAATGGGTGCTCGGGTACGGTTTTAACGAATCCGACTGGCCCGAAAACCGGATGCCCGATAAAACCGACCTGGACAGGGTATCGCCGGAAAATCCCGTGTGTATATGGCGGTCCGATCTGCATCTGGGCGTGGCCAACTCAAGTGCCCTGAAAGCCGCCGGTATTGACAGCGCTACCCCGGACCCGGAAGGGGGGACGATCGCCAGAGACGGCGCCGGCAATCCGACCGGCGTGTTAAGGGAGATAGCGCTGAATCTGATAAAGGAGGCTGTCCCTGCAAAAAGCGAAGCGGATATCCTTGAAAACATGGAACGGGGGATGCAGGATCTGCACGCCCTGGGACTGACCGCTGTCCATGATATCCGGCTCATGGGCGGTGAGGACGGGGCCGCTTCTCTGAAGGCCTGGCAGCGGCTTTATGAGGAGAACCGGCTTCATCTCCGGTGCCATGTCTCGCTGCCCGGTGAAATGACGGAAGAAGCGGTGGGGCTCGGGTTGCGGACTGGATTCGGCAATGACAAGCTCAGACTGGGACACCTGAAGTTTTTTTCAGACGGCGGCATGGGGGCCCGCACCGCCTGGATGATCGAAAAGTATCTGGATGCGGAGTACGGGATCCCGGCCACGTCTGTCGAGGAAATCGAGGCGGCAGCGATGAAAGCGGATAAAGCAGGACTCAGGCTCCTGGTCCATGCAGTGGGCGACCGGGCCAACCGGGAGATGATCGCCATGTTTGAACGGGTGGAGAAGGCCGGTCAGGGGAAAAAGGGGCGAAAACACGCCATTCCTCACCGGATCGATCACGTCCAGATGGTAAGACCCGAAGACCTTGACCGAATGGCGGCGCTGAACAACGTGATCGCGTCCTGTCAGCCCAACAATCTGAGCATCGATATTTCCATGATCGACATGTGTGCCGGAGAGAAGGGCAAATATGCCTACGCACTCAGGCGCATTCTGGACCGCCACATCCCCCTTGTTTTAAGCTCTGATGCCCCGGTCAGCAATCCGAATCCCCTGGCCGGCATTTATTCCGCCGTCACGAGGAAACGGATGGACCGGACGCCGGAACAGGGATGGTACCCGGATCAGGCACTGCGGGTCGAGGAGGCGGTCAGCGGTTATACCCTTTCGGCGGCGACCGCCGCCGGTCAGCAGGACATTTTCGGCAGCATTGCCGAGGGCAAATTTGCGGACATGGCGGTTTTCGAAACGGATATTTTCAGTATACCCGCTGAGGAGATTGCCGATGTCAGGGTGGATATGACCTTGTTTGACGGAGAGGTGGTGTATGAAAGGAAAAAGGGGGAGCGGAACTGATCCCGCTCATCTGAAAGCGATTTTCAACCTGTCTCCGGACGGGCTCATGATCTGTGACAACAAAGGCGTCATCCTTGACCTGAACGAGACGGCCGAGCGGCTGAACGGATTCAGGGCCGAGGAGATCATCGGGAAGGATGTCAAGGTTCAGGTGAAAAAGGGATATATCGACCGGTCGGCCACACAGGAGGTTATCGAAACAAAGCGGCAGGTCAGCATCATCCAGTACGTGCCCAACTCGGGCTACACGCTTCTCACCACCGGCACACCGGTGCTCGGGGATGACGGCAAGCTGCTGTTCGTTGTCGTGAACCAGCGGGACATTTCGCTTTTGAACAGCATGCGGAACGAACTCACCCAGGCAAGGAAAGAGTCTGACCGGGCAAAGGATGAGCTGACGGAGCTGAACATGCTGGAGCTGAAGGAGAGCAATATCATCGCTGAAAGCGATGCCATGAAGCAGACCCTTAAAGCGGCGCTGAAACTCTCCCGGCTGACCGTTTCCAATATTCTCATACAGGGCGAGTCCGGAACCGGCAAGGGGCTGTTGGCGAAGTTCATCCACAACAAAAGCGGCAGAAGTAAAAAGTCATTTATTCAGATAAACTGTGCGGCCCTGCCGGAAAACCTGCTCGAAGCGGAGCTTTTCGGGTATACAAAAGGCGCGTTTACAGGGGCGAATGAAAAAGGCAAACCGGGCCTGTTTGAAATCGCATCGGGCGGGACGCTGTTTCTGGACGAGATCGGGGAGATGCCGCTTCATATCCAGGCAAAGCTTTTGAAATACCTTGATGATCAGCAGGTGATGCCCATCGGCGGGACAAAGCCGAAGAAAATCGACTGCACGCTTATCGCCGCCACCAACCGGGATATCGAGTCCCTTACGGCACGGAAAAAATTCCGGCTTGACCTTTTCCACCGGCTGAATACGTTCACCCTCAAGATTCCGCCCCTTCGGGAGCGACCCGAAGATATCCTGGAGCTTGTCACCCATTTCCTGAAAAAGTACAACAAGAAGTACGATCGCAAAGGCCGTATAAGTCATGAAGCGTTTGAAAAAATCCAGGCCTATGCCTTTCCGGGTAATGTGCGGGAGCTGATCAATATCATAAAGAAGGCGGTGGTTATGAGCGATGACAGGCTCCTTGACAAGTTTATCCTGGGATCGGTGAGCAAGGCGGCGGGATATCCCCACAGAAGGAGCCAGGACAGGGTCTTTACATTGTCTGAAAAAATTTCCACGGTTGAACGGGAGATTCTGCGCGAGGCGCTTGAGAAATGCCGGACCACGCGGCAGGCCGCGTCGTTTCTCGGGATAAGCCAGTCCACCGCCGTAAGGAAATTCAGGAAGTACGGATTTTCCACACTGAACACCGCCCATTGACATTGCCGACAGGCTGGCCGCTTTGCGGGCGGCCTGTCGATTCATTTCTGAATCAACTGTATCTGAACCCGCCTGTTTTCAGCATTTTTAAGGGGTCTGTTGTGACCCATTAATGAATCATTGTGTGATATCGTTTGAGTTCAGTATATTGAGTTGAAAAGCGATTCATTTCTGAATCAATCGCGGCACTGTTTTTTCAGAGTGCCGCCCGGTCATCAGTCGTATCGGTCAAGAAAACAGACGGTTGGAAAACAGACCGGGAGGTGGTACAAATATTGCTGCTTTGTAAGAACAAACACGTCAGGGTTTCGATCGTTACCGGTTGACCAGCTGTGCCGGAAGCACTACGCTCCCGGTCCGAAAACAACCGGACCATGGCGGGTATACGCAGGGTGAACGCAGCTTGCGTTGTTTATAGAGAACATCAACATTACAACCGATTGGATTGATCTATGGAAGAAAAACCTTGGAAACCGTGGGCACTTTTATCCCCTTCACTGACAGCGGTATTTTTTCTGCTGGTGGTACCCGTATGCTTCGTGGTGGTTTACAGTTTCTGGTTGAGGGGACCGAGCGGCCAGGATATACCGGCCTTCCAGTTCCAGAACTATGCAAAATTCTTTGCCGATTTTTTCTATCCCTCCCTGTTGATTCGTACCATTAGAGTCGCAGTGGAGACCGTTCTCCTCTGCCTGGTAATGGGATATATCCCGGCCTATTTTTTTTATCGCACCGAATCCCGGTTCAAGGGCTTTTTTATGATTCTCATCATGCTGCCGTTCTGGATCAGCTTTATCATCCGGACCCTGAGCTGGATCAACATCCTGGGGGATTCCGGGCTCATTAATCATGTGGCCATGAAGATTGGTCTGATAGATACGCCCCTGCCCATGTTGTACAACGAAGCGGCTGTACTGATGGGCCTTCTGCAGTATCTTCTCCCGTTCATGATTCTCAATATATACGTGAGTCTTGAAGGTATCGACAAAAGCCTTGCCGAGGCGGCACAGAGCCTCGGATGTACGGAATGGCAGGCCTTCAGGGAGGTCACGCTTCCGCTGAGCCTTCCCGGTGTGAGTGCCGGATGCCTGCTGGTGTTCGTGCTGACCTGCGGCACCTATCTGCCGCCCATGATTCTCGGCGGACCGGGCAACGACATGATCGCCAACCTGATTTTCAAACGGATCATCACAACGCTTGACTGGCCGTTCGGATGTGCATTGAGCACGATTCTGCTGCTCATTGTCATTACGATCGTATATGCATATAACCGCTATATGGGGATCAACCAGATATTCAAGACGCTGAGTAACGGATAAAAAGAGAGAGAGGACGTCATATGAAAAAAGTTATTTCAGGATGGTCATTGATCAGAATTTATACGGCGCTGGTGTATGTCTGGATGTTTGCCCCGATTGTGGCTGTCGTGCTCCTTTCCTTCAATCCGCAGCAGTTCGGGTCCTTTCCCATGAAAGGATTCAGTTTCAGGTGGTACTGGGAGCTGTTCCACAATCCCACTATTCTACTGGCGTTCAAAAATTCGATTGTGCTCGGCTCCCTGACGGCGGTACTCGCGACATCGATCGGTATCCCGGCCGCCATGGCGTTTGTCCGGTACGAGTTCCCGGGGAAAAATTTTTTCAATACGCTTCTGATCGCTCCGATCATGATTCCGGAAGTGGTTCTCGGCGTGTCACTTCTGCTTTTCATAAGGTGGCTCCAGCAGCCCAAGAGCTTTGCACTGTTGTTGATCGGCCATGTGGTGCTGACACTTCCGTATGTGCTCCTTGTCGTTCAGGCGCGTCTGGTGGGTATCAGAAGGGAGTACGAGGAAGCGGCCATGACACTGGGTGCCTCCCCTTTCCAGACGTTCAGGCAGATAACCATGCCGTTGCTGGCCCCTGCGATATTTGCCGGCATGCTTTTCTCGTTCACGATCTCTTTTGATGATGTCACCGCTACTCTTTTCTGGGCCACGGCCAGCCAGCAGACCGTTCCCGTGAAGATATTCGGCATGCTGAGAAACTCCATAAGCCCCGAAATAAATGCGCTGGGCGCCATTATGATTGTGCTGACCGTATCCATTCCGCTTATGGCGGGATA
>CAYZHB010000157.1:0-3081 GCA_964478245.1 uncultured Desulfobacterales bacterium
TCATTATGAAAAGATTGATGATGAAGTCGTATTCGGCCTTTTCAGAAAACGGTTACCCGACTTCACCCTTTTTACGGACCTCATTAAAAAGTGGATCGCCTCAGCCCCTGAATCAACGACCACTCGCGAAGGGGACAGATAAAAAAATCCCCCGGCCATTGTCCGGCCGGGGGATTTCTTTGTCTTTGGATCATCCGATTGTGACAGGGAAATAATGTCACAAAAGGGGCTTATATAGGTTTCTAAATACCGGGGATGGCATCACCCATAACGAAGGACGAGTCGAAATTGATCCCGAACACGACCACTTCCCGGTCAGACGAATAGGTCAGATGCGTCACACTGTCTGTCGAATACTCGGAAAAGAGATTCACCACATTGTCCACATACTTCGCCTTTCCCTGGAGGGTAAGGGTCTTTTCCGCCACCACGGTGCCTTCACTGTCCCGGGCCTTGAAGGTGACGTTTGCCGTCTCGTCTTCCGTATTGATCACCGCAATCCCGGTAGCGCCCGTGCTGTCACTCTCCACCACCGGCACGATACCGCTTTCGGACCGGTTGTTCACCACGCTCAGACCGGCATAGATCTCATTCTCGAGGCTTGAAAAAAGCTCCAGCCCGCTCATCTGGCCGGTGGCGATCACCTCTATCCAGGCGGTTTCCTCGGGAAGTCCTGTCTGGCTCATCACCTCGATAAAGCTCTCTTTGCCGTTCACCAGATAGGCCTCGGGCGATAAAATCGTGCCGTCGTCACTGTAGGGTATCAGGGTAATAACCCCGGCCGCGTCTTCCGGATTGGTGACCACGAGCCCGGTAAACCACGCCTCATCGCTCGGTACATGGGGGAAGACCATCCGGCCGGTCAGGCTCGAACTCAGCGGCACAGCCGCCATGAGGTTCCCCCACTCGTAGCAGAGGCTGCCCACGAGACCCTGCGCATTTTTAATTTTCGCCGATTTGATATCGGCCGGATCGATGCCCGCGGTATCACTTTCGACATTTTCAAATATGTAACTGGTGGTGTGCGACATGCTCTCCCCGGGTTCCAATGTCTCGCCCGTCACCAGGGTGTCTCCGGTGTTCAGTTCCAGCTCGATGTCCCTGGATTCTTCTCCGGTGTTTAAAAGGGTAACATACGTGTACCAGTTGTCATCAAAGGTGAGATACGGCAGATAAAGGGTTTCGCCCTCGGAAGAAAAGAGTCCGGGCAGTCCCGCCCTGTACTGGCCGTCCACATAATGCCGCTGGTATCCCTTGATGCCCTCGCCGTCTCCGCTGAAGGTAAGATACGCGATCGTGTTCTGGTCGTTACCGAAGTAGGCGGCCACATTGTATTCCTGTTTTTCATTGGGGGTCAGATCGATATCATAGGAACTCACAAAGCCGCCGGTGCTGTCATAGGCTTCGAGCGTGCCGGAAATACTGTCCGAGTCACTGCTGTTGATCAGCCCGACATCGGTCTGGAACCCGGTGCCGTTCACAAGGGGAAAATAGATGGTGGCGTAGCGGGACGGTGTAATGGTAACCGCGCATTCGTCTGTATTGGTGCCGCCGTCATCGTCGGTCACTTTCAGTTCGAAATAGAGGGTCTGGTCGGAACTCACCTGGGGCGTTTCAAAAGAAATTTCCGGCGTGGAGGGGTCATCGCCTGACAGATCCACCTCGTAAAGCAGGAAACCCATGGGATCATTGCTTATCTGTTCCCACTCCCAGGAAACCACCTCGCCGTCCAGGTCGGTCGATCCGCTGCCGGTGAGCGTGACCACACTGCCGGATTCAAACGGCGTATCGTAGGTGCCGGCTTCAGCAGTGGGATTGTTGTTAAATCCGCCCGTACCGCCGTTATCATCATCCCCGCCTGAGTCACCGGGTTCGACCGTCACGGACACCCTGTCCTTGCTCCAGGACTGACCGTCGTCATACACGGTCAGTTCGAATGTCAGTGTGGTTTCTTCCGTGACATCCGGCGCGGTAAACGTGGCTGTCGCCTCATTCGACCCCGACAGGGTCACCGTGTCACCGCTGATCTGCTCCCATGACCAGGATGCGATCGTCCCGTCACTGTCGGAAGATCCCGACCCGTCCAGGGTCACTGTTTCGCCCGATTCGCATGTGGACTTGTCCGACGTGGCCGCCGCATCCGGCGGGGTGTTGTCACTGCTCGTGACCGTGATCACCACCGTGTCCGCATCCGTTTCGCCGCTGGTATCGGTGACTTCAAGGGTAACGGTGATATCCCGGGAGGTCTCGTCCGATCCCAGGTCAGGGGCGGTAAAATACGGCGTGACCGTGTCCGCATCTTCAATTTCAATTGACCCTATACCGAACATGCCGCCGCCCTCGTCATCAGAAGACCAGCTGTAAGAAAGGGTATCGCCGTCGGGATCACTGGAATTACTGCCGTCAAGACTGACGGTAACGCCTTCCTGCACGTTCTGGTCCGGTCCGGCGTCCGCGGCAGGGGGCTTGTTCTCTTCGGATGGAGCTGACTCCAGGGTATAAAGTATGCTGAAATTGTTCACCTGCTGCGCATTGTCAAACGGTTCATACTGCAGGCCGATGGTACCGTCTTCGTTCTGGATGCCGGCGCTGGCCTGACCCGCTCCCCTTGAATACGCCTGTTTGTAGTTGATCTGTATATCGTTGCTGCCTTCAAAAAGCACATACTGAAAGGTGTTAAGAAGATCCCCATCGGAACTCAAGGGGACCTCAATGAAAGAGACAATAAAGGCGTTCTGTCCGTCGACCTCACGGGTCGCTTTATAGACTTGAACGCCTCATCCGCCCGGCTCCAGGTCATCCCAGAGCCCGGCGATCATGTTCTTGATAAGCCCCCTGGAATCGGGAATATCGCCTCCCGAACAGCAGCCGGTTCCAAGCCTCTCATCCTCGTCTGCAAAGGTGAGAAAGCCGTTGCTGCCAAGATACACCTCGGAATACTGCTTTCCGTAAAATTCAAACTTTTCCTCGAAATACATGCTGACGGCATTGCTGATCTCGTCATTCTCAAGATCATAGGCATACATGCTGCCTTCTATATCTTCCCAGAAATAATCCGGGCCGTCACGCTCATCACTGTCG
>CAYZHB010000157.1:3091-6288 GCA_964478245.1 uncultured Desulfobacterales bacterium
TGGCACCATCACATATGGCGTCATGTTCAAGATCATAACCACTGAAACTCGGGAAATTTGAAAGATCACGTGTGTCATCCTCGTTTTCAGGGCCAACCCAGAAATATTCCGGGCCGTCATGCTCATCACTGTCGATATACACGTAACCGTAATCATCCGGTCCGCCCGTATCGGCCCCTGCATGGGGAACGATCAGAATAAACGCCAAAAATAAAAAAATGGCATGGGGTAAAAACGTCACTTGCTTCTTCATTATAATAACTCCTTAATTTACGCTTCCGGCTTAACTCAGCCCAAATTCGAATGCAACTATTATACCGTCCGAACCTTGTTTCATGCCGGCAAAGGCCTCTCCGCTTCATCTTCTTCAACCGTGCCCATGTATTGAGGGCAAAACCGTGTTCGGGAACAGTAAAAACATTTACCTGCCTGCTATACGCCGAATTCAAGGAAAAATAAAGCCGAATTTTGTCATTGCACGAACAATTTTCATTCTGGCCTTTACAAATATACTACTCTGTAGTATATGTCAATAACAAAATTTTGCGGTTGATTTCACACGGCAAACGGTGTAAAAGGCCGGTATCGGGTTATTTCCCGGACGGCATATACATTTATTGGTTATCGAAAACCGGGGGCTATGCCCCGGTAACAACCGTCAACGATTGAAACACTTGCGTGTTTTTGTTTGACTCACGTAACTGTAAACAAGGAGGACCATGTTGAAAAGCAGATTTTTTATTTTTGCGGCAATAGTGACGGGTCTGTGCCTTCATTTGCCCCTTCCGCCCCCGGGAGCGGCATATGCAGGTGAAGACAACCGCATTGTACTCGTCTACACGGGGAATATCCTCGGCCATATTGATGAAGAAGTCGGTTGAGGCGGAAAATTGTCGGGCGGTCTTGCCCGGACATCCACCGCCGTATCCGACCTGAGAAGCCGCTACCCGCATGTGGTTCTGGCGGATGCCGGGGGGTTTTCCCCGCCGGTGGAGCAGCGGCTTTCCGGCATCATCTCCAAAGTCACCATGGATGTAATGGAGAAACTGAATTACGACGTCATCAACATCGACAGCAATGACGTGTTTTTTGCAAAGAAAAGTCTCCGGGATCCCGCCATGGTATCGGCGAACATAATGTATAAAGGGACGGGGCAGCCTGTGCGGCCCCTTTATAGAATTGTGGAGAAAAACGGGGTTAAAATCGGGATAACCGGCATCGCACCCGGCCCCGGAGATGCCAATATCACCTTTAACAGCCGCTACGAAACAGCGACCCCCGCCAACGTCCTTGAAAAAATCATCCCCGGTCTCAGAGAAAAAGCCGACCTTGTCATTCTCCTTTCCGGTTACCCGTACAAAGCGACCCGGACGATTACGGAAAGTGTAACCGGCATCGACATCGCCGTTACCAACAGGCTCCGGTCCGGGGAGAAGCCGGCGCACTATCCGGACGACCGCATGCTGGAGTTCGGCAAGTACTGTTCATCACTTGATTTTGCCGTTTTAACGATCGATGCCCGAAAACGCCTGGTCTCGGTTTCAAAAGACCGGATCGAACTCGATTCCGCCTGGATCGAGCCCGACCCGGAGATAGCGGCCCTCACCGACAGTGAAGAGATGAAAAAACATTTCAAACAGTTTAAAGAGGCCAACCGGGAGAAGGTGCAAAAGGAACATGAAGAGCTGTCCAAACTGTCTCCCGAGGAGTACGTGGAAATGCTTCTTCAGAAACAGAAACAAGAGAAACAAGGAGAATAACCAGAAATGAAGGCACCCGTCTTACTGCGGCAGACAAAATGCCGCTTTCTTTTCCTGTTCGTGTTTGTCCCGGCCGTTCTGCTGCTTTTTTCAGGCTGCGCCGGAAAAAACCTTTTCAGCAGACCGACAGCACAATCGCTCGAAAAGCGGGTCCTGCTCGAGTGGGAACTCAAGAAGAGCGGCGACTGGCAGGAAGTCTACGCGCTTACATCGAAAGCATACAGGAAAAGTCATAAAAAAGAGACCTTCGGAAAAAAGTCCAACGTGACGATCAAAGACTATGAAATCGACAAGCTGGATCTCTCGGAAGACATGAAAAAAGCGGATGTGAAAGTGAAATTCAATGTGATCGCCCAGGGGCTGACATTCACTTTCTACTCGAAAGAGGTGTGGATATGGGAAAACGGGAACTGGTACCTGACCGGCAAGTAAACCGGTTCTATCTGAACAGACCCTGGCTTGAATTAACCACCCGCTCACAAGAACGTTGAATGGTATTTTAAAAACGCAGCGGAAAACATCGCGCACTGGGCCCGGTTTCAAAAAAAATATCGAACCGGGAAAAGTGGCATTCATGTTGCATAAATCTCGGTACAAACGAAAAAAGCTTGACAGCGGTACACCGCTTATAGTAACAAACTTGTGGTAACATTTAAAAGATATGAGAAAGGAGGTGTTTGAAAGAGCGTTTCACATTTTATTTAAATTTAAAAAGGATTAAAAGCTTTTGGTCTTTAGGGTAATGTTTAATGCGTTTGATTGAACGCAAATTGTAATTTTTAAAAAGGAGTGAGAAACAAATGAAACTAACCAAGATTTTGACAATTGCCGTTGTGGCGATGTCCGTCTTTGCATTCAACGTATCTGCGGATGAATGTGTAGACTGCGGCAAAAATGCATGCCCAACGCCTACCTATGCCTGTCCGACAAGCGACCAGGGAACCTGCTCAACCGTTGCCCCGTGCGATGTAATTTTCGACATCTGTGAATGCACTAGCGACGAGGCGATGTTTGATGTCAACGACGTGATCGGCGTCAAAATGGAGATCATGACCCCGGGATTCTACTGGACCGACGGAGACATAGACCTCACCCTCTACAACGATGCCCCAGGACGAGCCAACCACCGGTGCGTATAGTTCAGCCAACTACATCTACGAAGATGCCGACGGCGACACCGGTGACGTCAACGACGTGGTAGCCACATCTTCTACAAGCTGTACAGTATCGGCCGCTGACATGTTCACGCTTGTCCAGGCAGGCATTTTCGAGGACAACGACGATAGCGGTGATTATACTACAGGCGATGTTGGCGAGTATGTGATAACCACGACTGACGTGGACGAGGAGAGAAGCTACTGGAGACTGACGGTACCCGAGGTTGTCGGCAACTGGTCAGAGCTTGAAGCCCTTGCCGGAACCCAGGCCACCATTAAA
>CAYZHB010000158.1:0-6259 GCA_964478245.1 uncultured Desulfobacterales bacterium
GTTTTTTTTGTGTCTGAATTTTCGGATCCGGATTCGACTATGGATTTGCCGAGCTCCAGGAATTCAAGATAGTCGTGGCCGCAGGCGGTGGCAATGTCGACTTGTATTTCAAAAGGAATCGGTTTTTTCCTATCAGGCTTTAACAGTCTGGAGATATAGCCGGTAGTCCTTTTTATTTCAAGAGCAAGCACTTTCTGCGAACCTCTGCCGGTTTTTACTATCCAGTCATTTAAGGCCGCCATGAAATAATCGTATGTCTTCTGATAGTTCATTTTAAACAACTTTACATTTTGTAAATTTAAAATAAAGAAGAAAAAATTGCATAATTGTAAACATTTTTCATGCCCATGAACTTCCAATAGGTAATCTTACGGGCATGAAACTTATAAAACAAACAGAAATAGCTTATCTTGCGGGACTTCCAAAAAGGTTCATAAGTAGAATCTTTTCTGAGAAAGACCCGTGCAGACCTTGTTTGTGGCCATGGCGCACCTTTCTGCTACAATCTACAGCACAAAAAACATCCTATACCCTATACATAAGTGATAGCTATAGCAAGAGAAAAGGGAGTTGTAAGACCACTATTTATTTGAGCCTTTTCAGCGTCGTAACACAGTTGGTGGCTGCGGAGCCGCCAACATTAAACACTACGCCCACTTCCGGCTGTTTACCTGACGGTGGCATCCCGATGGGTTCCCCGACAAGCTGTTTGTAGGCAAGAGCATGCATGGATGCACCTGTGGCACCTACCGGATGTCCTTTTGATTTCAAGCCTCCTGAAAGGTTCACCGGGCAGCGGTCATCAGGCCCGAATCGTTTGTTCATATAATCAAAACCGGCCCTTCCGTCTTCTGACAGACCAAGGGCTTCGGTTGTCAAGAGCTGATTGATTGAAAAACAGTCATGGACTTCAGAAAAGTCGACATCATCAATGGTAATGCCGGCCTCTGTAAATGATTGCTTTACCGCAGCTTTACCGGCTGTCAGCTCATACAGATTGTCTCTGTCTTTTTCTGCAAGCCGGTCACTTGCCATGCCAATACCTGCTATTTCGACAGCTCTCGAACTCATTTGAACTGCATCCCGGGTTGGTGCAAGGACCACTGCAGCCGCTCCGTCGGAAACAAGGGAACAGTCATGGAGTCTTAAGGGATAGGCAATCATGGGGTTGCCTCCTTTCCCGGACTCGGGAAGGTTCAGGATGTTTTGGGGATCATCAAGTCCAAGGCGGTGAGGCGGACCGCCTTTGGTAAAATGAGCCAGGGGATTTTCAAACCCGTTTTTGTAGCTCAGGGCAGAGACGTATGCAAACATGTCCTGCATCTGTTCAAGGGAATAGTTATAGTGAGCCATGTATGCTTTGGCCAATTCGGCGAAAAGCCCTGGAAACGTCATACCCTTTTCTCCTTCCCCGGGCCAGAACGATGAACATGCCAGCACATGGGTAACTTCCGGTGTGGTAAGAAGCGTCATTTTTTCTACACCAATCACCAGAACCCGTTTAAATCTACCGGATTCAACGGCATATAAAGCATTATAAAGGGCAACCGAAGAAGATGCACACGCACCTTCGGTCCGGCTGGCGGGCACGAATTTCAACTCTTTCGGCGCCACTTCCAGTCCCAGCGGCGCGACATGCTCCTGATTGATGAATTTTGACGGGGAACAGGAGCCCACCCATATGCCGTCAATCTCTTCAGGGGAAATGCCGGCATCTTCAATAGCGCCGTTGCCGGCCTCTTTCAACAGATCATAAAAAGATTTGGTGTCCCTGATCTCTCCCGTTTCTTTCTCTTTTTCTACAAAAGCGCCGAACTTGGTGTTGTACGCGCCGATAATACTAGTTGTACTCATGGTAATGTCCTGTCTTCTCGTATTTTTGGTTTACCCTTTTGAGTCAAGCCTCAAACCGCCATGAATGAAAAACACTTCCCCTGCTACTGCCTGATTCCGATAAATCTCCCCTGCAAGGGAGGATATCTCTTCAGGTTTGATCAGCCGGCTGATGGGTACCTTTTGCAATATAAGGTCAAGGGCGTTCTGGTTCATCCCGGATAGGATCGGTGTTTCCACATACCCGGGTGCAATGGCCACACACCTGATTTTATCAGCCATTCCCCGTCTGAAAAGTTCGGCCGTGATCACCTTCGGCATAACGGAAACCGCAGCTTTTGTGGCTGAGTAGTTTATCTGGCCTGCTGTTCCGAGGGAGCCGGTTGATGATATCAAACATATCAGCCCCTGGCAGTTATGGTTGATCATCTGTTCCATGCATTCTCTGACGGTTAGAAAGACGCCAGTCAGGTTAATGTCCACCACGGAGGTGAAACTGTCATAACTCATTTTGTTTTTGACTTTTCCGGTTTCCCTGTCGGTATTCACCAGCAGTCCGTCACTTATGATGCCGGCACACGGGGCTACCAGGTTGATACCTCCGAACTTCTCAATTGCAAAACCGGCCAGGCGGGAGCACGCCTCTTCATCTGTGACATTGCATTGAAATACGGCAGCATTGCTGCTTTTCAGTGCTTTTTCCGCTCTTGAAAGACTTTCGGCATCAATATCAGCCAAAATCACCTTGCCTTGATTTTCGACCCAATACGTTGCCAGGCTGAATCCGATTCCGCTGGCACCGCCCGTGATTACGGCAACTGAATTTTTAATTGAAAGCATATTGTTCTCCTTTTTCGCCTATAAACGGGGCCTTCCTTTTTCCCGCTCGTGTTTTCCTGCAATGTGGCTGTATCAAAAAGTATGCCATCTGTTTTGTTGGCGTGTCACTTGCCGATGGGGTCTTGCCATCTCAATAAAGCAGCGGGCTCATAAACGCTTGATTAGTTGTTTTCAAAATATTGATAACTAGCTTAATTTTAAAGGGAATTTGCTGCCGATGCCGTAAAGAAATGGGTGAATATACATCTTTGCCGTGAAACGCTTATCCTCTTTTTTATGCCGGGATGGAGTGTAGCACTGCGGCTACTTGTTGACAAAATGATACATATTTTTACAAAGCCGGAGATAGACAGGGATTAACAAAACAAAACAATGAGAGTCATAAATAAAGTGCACCTTTATTGCTATAGTGTCAGTGTCAATTGAGATGTACCTCATATATTTCAAACTCCTGATATGCCCTTTTCATGCAGAATCTCTGTCAAACAGGGTACATAGGTTAAATAACAGACTGCCCTCATCGTATCCGTAGATATATGCAGCGAAAGTCTGGCTTTTATGAATGAGCAACAAATGTTTTTCAAAAATAAATATGAATATCAGAAAGTTATTGTTTCTCCCGCCTGTTATTATCTTTTGTGTTTATTTAACTGGCACATATCTGGCAAATATAAAATTCAAGATGGTCAAGATGGTTTTACTGTTATATTTTACATGAGGCTGATATGAACATTGGCAAAATTTTCACGAGGCATGCAGAATATCGACCGGAACATCCTGCTGTGATATTTAAAGAACAGCGTCTGACGTATCAGGAATTTAATAAACGTATCAACATGCTGGCAAACAGCCTTTCAGATTTAGGGGTTCAGAGAGGAAACAAGGTGGCGACGCTGCTTCCCAATTGCACAGAGCTTCTTGAGATCTACTGGGCATGTGCAAAAACAGGTGCTGTTGTTGTCCCCTTGAGTACAATGCTCCGTCCCGCTGCTGTCGGGTCCCTGGTAAATGATGCAGAAGCGGTTGTGCTTTTCTTTGATCAAGGTCATATTTCCTCTGTTACTGAAATCCGGAGCAGCCTTATAACAGTTGTGCCTGAAGGATTTATACAGGTCGGCGGCGACCGGAAACCGGATACCCGAACTTATGAAGATATCACTTCCCGTGCCTCTGATCTTTCCCCTGAAGAGGATCAAACAACCGAATCGGACCTCTTTAATATAATGTATTCCAGTGGCACTACCGGCATGCCGAAAGGGATCATGCTGACGCATTTTGCCCGGATCATGTACGGCGCCTGCTTTGCCTCATCATTTCGAATTACACCGGAGAGTATTGTGATGCATGCCGGCGCCATAATTTTCAACGGTGCCTTTGTTGATTTGATGCCTGCTGTATATACCGGAGCAACCTATGTCCTGCTGGAAAAATTTGAGCCGTCCGCGTTTCTTAAAACCATAGAACGCGAACGGGTTACCCATGTCATGATGGTGCCTGCACAGATTGCGGCGATACTTAACAGTCCCGATTTTTCACCTGAAAAGCTCTCGTCCCTGGAAATGATTCTGTCTTTGGGTGCCCCGCTTCTGATGGCGCACAAAGAAAAGCTCAACACCCTTCTTCCCGGCCGGTTCTATGAACTTTACGGCCTGACGGAAGGGTTTGTCACAATCCTGGATAAATATGACTATCAAGGAAAACCCGCATCCGTGGGCACCCCCCCTACGCTGTTTGAACTGAAAATTATGGATGAAAACAGAGAGGCGGTGCCGGCCGGAGAGGTGGGAGAGATTTGCGGGAAAAGTCCGATTTTAATGACCGGATATCATAACAGGCCGGACCTGACACAGCAGTCTGTTGTGGATGGATGGCTTTATACAGGAGACATGGGGTATGTTGATGAGGATGGCTTTCTGTACCTTGTGGACCGAAAGAAGGACATGATTTTATCCGGCGGCGTCAATGTGTATCCGAGGGATATTGAAGAGATCGCCGCAAAGCATCCGGCTGTAAACGAAGTGGCCGTTTTCGGGATTGAAGATAAAAAATGGGGCGAAACGCCTTGTGCGGCAGTTACATTGAATCCCGGGGAAGAAATCGAACCGGAAGCCTTAAAATCATGGATCAATTCACGGGTGGATGCTTCTTTTCAGCGTGTTGCAAAGGTTGACATACTTAAGGAATTTCCAAGAAATGTTGCAGGCAAGGTGCTTAAACGGGAGTTACGGGAAACTCATAAATAAGTTTTATTAATCAAAAAATGTAAAGGAGAAAGACATGAAGCCGCGATACAAAAAAATTTTTTTAGCTGTTGTTTTTTCAATTATTTATTTCTGCGCAGCAGGAATGGTTTATGCAGAGGATAAGCCAGTGTATTTAAAAGTTCCACTGGCCTATCCATCCGGCCTTCCAGGCCTTGGAACAAGTGTTAAATATCTTGAGGAAAAAGCTCCTATTCTCAGTGGTGGTACTGTCAACTTTAAAATCTATGAGCCAAAGAAGCTTATGCCACCGTTTGAAATGCTTGATGGAGTAGATAAAGGAGTTGTCCAGGCTTGCTACGGTGTATCAGGTTACTGGTCAGGTAAGGTGGGCAATGCTCTCAATTTTTTTACTGCTATTCCGTTCGGTCCTGAAGCAGCGGAATACCTGGCATGGGTCTATCATGGAAACGGGCTGAAACTGTGGCAGGAAGCTTATGACAGGAAAGGGTATAATGTCAAAGCTTTTCCGCTAGGCATGGTGTCTCCTGAGACATCCGGCTGGTATACCAAGAAAATAGAAAAGCCTGAAGACCTAAAAGGCATGCCGATTCGTTTTTTCGGGCTTGGAGGGCAGGTATTGACGAAACTGGGGGCTTCTGTTCAGCAGATTCCAGGTGGAGAAGTTTTTGGTGCTCTGGAAAAAGGAGTCATTGAAGGAGCTGAATTTTCTTCGCCGGCCATCGATACACTGCTTGGGTTTTATAAAGTGGCGGAATACAATTATTTTCCAGGCTGGCATCAGCAGTCCACGTTTTTTGAACTGCTCATCAACAAGGATGTGTGGAACAGTATGTCGCCAAAGCAGCAGGCTATTGTTGAAGAATTATGTAAGTCAGCTACTCTTAATAACCTCGCCTATTGCGAATCAATACAGGCTCCTGTCATAAAGGAGAATGCTGAAAAGCACGGGATAAAAAATATGAAATGGTCAAAGGAAATGCTTGATGCATTTGAAAGTGCATGGGAAGAGGTTGTTAAAAAGGAATCTGCCAAAGATGAGTTTTTCAAAAAGGTCTGGGATGATCTGTCTGCTTTCAGAAAGCAGTACAAACCATGGAGAGATCTCGGATTTCTTCCGCGGTAGAATTGTTTTTTTCACTAAGACTTGAATTTATTCAGGCAGTTTCTTAGGATAACACAGTTTTTCTGGAAACTGCCTGTAAATACGTAACAATAAAATATCCGGGAAGAATTTTTAATGAACACTGAAGCAAAAGTTAAAAAAAAAAGCTTACCTGACCGCATTGACAATGTGCTGCAGAAAATCGGTCATTTTTTCATGTGGTCCAATGTTATACTCATCGGTATGATACTTCTGGGCG
>CAYZHB010000159.1:0-6183 GCA_964478245.1 uncultured Desulfobacterales bacterium
TGAATGACGAGTCCGGCGGCATCGGATGGGGGTCGGTCGAGGCCATGGGCGAGATCCTCAAACGGCATAAAACCCTTGCGGGCGAATTCGGGTCGATCCTGTTTTCCTATATCGATCCCGGAGGGAATTTCCTCGAGCATGAGATGCTCCAGAGAGGGGCGCTGTGGGGCGTCGGAACCTATCTTTCGGTATGCAGCGGTGCGGATCCGCATGTCATCGATACGATCGTGCCGTTTCTCGCCTCTGATGACCCCGTCAAAAGAGGATACGCGGCGCGCGCCCTCGTCAATGCGGACGAAGCCAATACGGCCCTGCTGCCGTCCCATATCCAGTCGGATGAAACCATGATCCCTGTTTTCGACGGCTGGCACCTGTTCAACATATCCGTGGCCTCTTTAGGCAATCCGTTGAAAAAAGAGTGATATCCGGCTCCGGCTGTTCTTTTGCGCTGCCCGGTTGGGTGCCTTATGTTATTTCAGGTTGTCGGCGAACTTGCGAGGCGAGTAAATCGGAATCGTTTCGAACCTTAAAAAAAGGATTGCATTTGAAACAAAAATGTGTCATTTGAATGGGCAATTGCAATTTTTCCCTGGTTGAAAAAAAATGACACAAACCACATACAAAAATATTCTGGACAACGAAAATCTCGATCTTATTCTGGACAACCTTCAGATAGGCATCATCGCCCATACCCCGGAACGGATCATCACCTTTTTCAACAGAGAGGCCGAAAGAATCACGGGCTATCTCAGAGAAGATGTGGTGAACAGAGACTGTCACGAGGTGTTTGAGCAGCCCTTCTGTGGCGACAAATGTTCCTTCTGTGACGGTATCCCCGAATTTACGAGCAGAAAGATCGAATATCCCCTGACCATCATTTCAAAGGACGGGGTGACCCACCATGTCGAAATGACGGTCACGCCGGTGATGAATAAAGACAATCTGCTGGGGGGTGTTATTGCCTCCTTCAGGGAGATTGCCGATCCCCTGCATCCCTCCCTGGCAAGCGGGCAGTTCTCCAATTTTGCGGGTATCATCGGTAAAGACAAATCCATGCAGGATATATTCAGGCAGATACAGGATGTGGCCTTGTACCATTACCCTGTGCACATATCAGGAGATACGGGGACGGGCAAGGAGCGTGTGGCCAATGCCATCCACGATATCAGTTCCTACGGCAACGGCGCTTTCGTCCCGGTAAACTGCGGGGCGATACCCGAAGGGGTCGTGGAAAGCGAACTTTTCGGACATGTGAAAGGCGCGTTCACCGGGGCGGTAAAAGAGCGGAAAGGCCGGTTCGAGCTCGCCAACAAGGGAACGCTTTTCCTGGATGAGGTGGCCGAGCTGCCGCTTAAAACCCAGGTAAAACTGCTCAGGTTTTTGCAGGAAGGCTCTTTTGAAAAGGTCGGCGGTGAAAAAAGGGTTGTGGTGGACGTGCGGATTATCAGTGCAAGCAACAAGACCCTCAAGGAGGAGGTAAAGAAAGGGAAATTCCGGGAGGACCTTTATTACAGGCTCAGTGTAATCCCCATCCATCTGCCGCCTTTACGGGAAAGAAAGAGTGACATTCCGCTTCTGACCTCCTTTTTTTTGAAAGAGGCCGCCCATGAAACCGGAAACGAGGTGAGCGAACTTTCCGGAGACGCTCTGGACGCCATGCTCGATTACCACTGGCCCGGCAACGTCAGGGAGATAAAAAATGTGATCCAGTTTGCCGTTGTCAAATCCCGGGGCCGGAAGATCACCCCCGACCACCTGCCGCCCGAGATTCCGCGCAGCAGAGAGTCCGCGGCGTCGGTTTCGGAAAATCCGCCGAAACAGGAGCCGGTCCTGAGAAGAGGCAAACTCGACACTGAATCTGTCAGGGTCGCCATTGAAAAGACCGGCGGCAACAAATCAAAGGCCGCCAGACTCCTCGGGGTGGGCCGGGCCACTTTGTACCGCTTTCTTGAAAGGCACAGCGATATAAAAGAGTTTGCCGATCAACTGTAACTGAAAAATTTACCTGTCTGACAAGTGCATAAAACCGGAAAAGACGATACCAGGACAAACCTGTCGATTGTCATCCCGGCAATGGATGAACAGGCAACTGTCAACCAAACCATAGAAGCGATATCCCACCAGACCTTTTCAGGCCGTTTTGAAATAATTGTCGTGGACGGCCGACCGGACAAAAGCACCATTTCCTGCATTGAAAACACCGACGTGGTAAAAATGACCGCTCCTCCCGGCAGGGCAGCACAGATGAATGCAGGGGCACGACAGGCTTCAGGAGAGATCCTGCTGTTTCTTCACTGCGACACGAAACTGCCTGACGGGGCACTGGAATCGATAAAAGGGCTTATGGAAAACCGATCCGTCAAAGCAGGCGCATATGATCTTAAAATCAACGCGAAAGGATTTCTCTTTAGGCTGATTGAAAAAACCGCCTCCGTCCGCTCCCGTCTTACCCGGATACCCTACGGGGACCAGGCGATCTTTATCCGGAAGACGTATTTTGATGAAACAGGGCAGTATCGGGAAATACCGATCATGGAGGATGTGGACCTCATGGGACGGATAAAAAAACAAAAGGAAAAGATCCATATTTTCAGACGTCCTGTGCTGACTTCCGCCAGGCGATGGGAAAAAGAGGGCATCCTTTACTGCACGCTGAGAAACTGGCTTATCATCACCTTCTATTTTCTTGGCATGAAACCGGAAAAGTTCGCCCTTTTTTATCAAAGCGGCAATAGCTGATAAAAAAGGCCTTGATCTTATTGGCCAGATGCTTTACTGGATTGATAATCTTTATTTAAATAAGACGGTATAACGGGCATTAACAGGGGAACGGCAATTAAATGACAATCCGGCTTGTTGAGAAGGGCAGTGTGAAAACGCAAGATCAAAAAGGATTTACGATCATTGAAATTATGGTGGTTGTTTCAATTGTTGGTGTCCTTTCTACCATCGCCATACAAAGTTTTCTTTCCTACCGGGCCAAATCTTTTTGTTCTGTGGTCGAGTCGGATGCCAACAATGCCGCCTCAGCAATTGCCGATTATTTTGCTATTCCGGCGCGCACACAAATGGATACGGCCACATTAAACACTATTTTTACCACAAGTCCGGGCAACACCATTTCCGTATCCGGTCCGAATCTCAACGGGATAATCACAATACAGGTTCGGGATACCGGCAGAAGATGCCCGGAGGCGTACCGGGACGCAAATGTTATGTGGGACAATAATTATACCTATACCAAGGTTGTAAAAATTCGATAGTGAATATTCTATTCCCGACAGTACCCGCAAAATCAAAAGTAAACTTTTCTGTATAAAGGGAATTTATGCAGAGGAACAAACAGACTGTTCTGTTCTATACAGCGGCAATCTTCCTGCTGGCGGCAACATTTGCCGTATATTTCCAGGTGACCACCCATGAGTTTGTCATCGTGGATGACAGCATTTACGTCACGGACAATAAGCATGTCCAGTCCGGTTTGTCCATCGAAAATATTATCTGGGCTTTTTCCTCTCTGAAAGCCGAATTCTGGCATCCTGTCACCTGGATCTCATACATGGTCGATTACGAGATATACGGCCTGGATGCCGGCGGCTTCCTCCTGTCCAACCTCATTATTCACCTGTTGAATGTCCTGCTCGTGCTTTACCTGTTCAGGATCATGACAGGAAGAACCTGGGAGCCATTCATGATCGCCGCCCTGTTTGCCCTGCACCCCCTTCATGTGGAGGCGGTTGCGTGGGTTTCGGAAAGAAAAGAGCTGCTGTGCGCTTTTTTCTGGCTGTCCGGCACGGTTTTTTACGTCTTTTATACAAGAGCGCCTTCTCTAAAACGGTACATACCCATCGTTGTCTGTTTTTTACTGGGCATCATGTCAAAGTCAATGATCGTCACCTTTCCGTTTACCCTGCTGCTGCTTGATTTGTGGCCGCTGCAGCGGGGCACGCTTGAAAGAAACGGGCTGCGCAGAAAATGGATGCCGCTTGTAATCGAAAAAATCCCGCTGTTTTTGATCACCCTGGCCGGGGTGGCGGTCACGTATGCGGCCCAGGCCATGGGTGACGGCATCGTCTCTATTGCCAAACATTCGGTGGGCAGCCGGGTGGCCAATGTCATTTGCGCCTATGCCGCCTACATAAAAAAGACTTTCTGGCCGAAAAACCTTTCCGTTTTCTATCCGGTAAGAGAGATCGAACCCGTTTGGGTGACGGTATCCGCACTGCTTCTGATCCTGCTGACAGTCATCTTTGTATGGCGCATCAAAAAGCATCCGTTTTTAATCGTTGGGTGGCTGTGGTTTCTGGGGACGCTTGTCCCGGTGATCGGTATCGTCAAGATCGGTGATTTTGCCATGGCGGACCGGTATACCTACATCCCCCTTACCGGCCTTTTCGTTATCATCGTGTTCGGCATCGGTTTTTTCATATCGAGGACGCCCGCCGGCACTATCTGGCGGGCTGTGACTGCAATTTTTGTCTTGGCGTGTCTTGCGCCGCTTGCATACAGCCAGGTCAGGGTCTGGAAAGACAGCAAAACCCTGCTTGAACATTCTATTTCGGCGGTGGAAGACAATTTTTTCGCCCATCATGCAATGGGCGAAATTTACGCGGGTAAAGGAGAAATGAAGAGGGCGGCCGTGTATTTTGCCAGGGCTGTTGACGCAAGGCCGGACAAGGCGGTTTTGTGGGTGAAACTCGGCCGGGCCCTTTTTGCAACCGCTGCATGGCCCAAATCCATTCATTCATTTGAAAAAGCCCGGGAACATGCCCCGGACAAATGGGCGCCCCATTTTTACCTGGTGTGTGCATATCTTGCAAAAAACCGCCTCCCGGAGGCAAGGGATTATTTCTTGAAGATTTTTGACAAGAACAGTAACCTTGTGAAGACATTTGAAGATGACGCAGTTCAAAAAGACAGGCATGTCTTTTTCAGGACATTACAGACCTACGGTATAAAAACAGACTCACTTGAAGCACTGAAACCCCTTGTGATAAAAGGACATGAAAACTGGGAAACAAAATATACGCGTCATTCCCCGAAATGATGCAATAGGGAGGCGGGAAACCGGTTGCAGATAAAGACCCAGAGATTCATTGATGCGTTTTTCGGAAAGATTGTCTGCCGGATACTGGATGTTCTCAGTCTTTTCAGGCGCAGGAAAAAGGTAGAAAAATCCCCTGAAAAGATATGCGTCATCCTGTTGTCGGAGATGGGCAGCCTCTCATTGACCTGGCCCATGTTCCAAAAACTTGGAGAACGGTACCCCGGTGCTGAATTTTTTCTGGCGACGCTTGAGAGAAACAGGGAGATAGTGGCTCTGATGAACCTGGTGCCGGAAAGCCATATTGTGACAGTTGACGACACCTCTTTTACCCGCTTTGTCCGTGACAGCATGAAAATGCTTTTAAATCTCAAAAAGAAGAAAATCGACACCGTGATTGACTGCGAGCTTTTTTCACGGATCAGCAGTATATATGCCTGTCTTTCGGGTGGGCAAATCCGTGCCGGTTTCCATCCCCATACCCAGGAGGGCCTTTTCAGGGGCAATCACATCAACAGGCCGGTGCTGTACAACCCGTATCTGCACATGTCCCGGCAGTTTTTAAATCTCGCCCTTTCCCTGGAGAGCAATACCGTCCCGAAAAACAAACACGGAATCGATCCCGAACAGCTTTCCATGCCGGAGTACAAGGTGCCGGAAGGGGATAAGGAAGAACTGGTTCAACGCATAAACACCTTGTATCCGGATCTTTTGAAAAAACCGCTGGTCCTCTTGAATCCCGGCGGCGGTCTTTTGCCCATCCGGGCCTGGCCGATAGAATATTACTGCAAAGTGGCTGCCCATCTTGCAGAAGCAGGGTTCAGCGTCGCTGTGACCGGGCTGCCGGAAGACAAAAACCTTGCCGGAACAATAACATCGTATTGCGGAAGTGATTTTTGTGTTGACATGACGGGCTTTACCAGAAATATAAAAGAGCTTTTGACACTTTTCACGCTGTCCAAACTGCTGATAACAAATGACGGAGGTCCCGGCCATTTTGCCGGGCTGACATCGACACCGGGCATCATCCTGTTCGGCCCTGAAACCCGTGTATTGTACGGCGCTTTAAATCCTTTCGCCGTAAACATGCAGTCCGATTGTGCCTGCTCTCCCTGTCTTACAGCTTACAATCACCGGAA
>CAYZHB010000160.1:0-6111 GCA_964478245.1 uncultured Desulfobacterales bacterium
ACGCCTGTTCTCCTGACGCCTGTTCTCCTGACGCCTGTTCTCCTGACGCCTGTTCTCCTGACGCCTGTTCGTCCGGCTTTTCATCCGGCTGTTCGTCCGCCGGTTCTCCTGACGCCTGTTCGACGGGCTTTTCATCCGGCTGTTCGACCTCACCCTGCGGTTCCGTGCTGTCTGTCTTATCCTCGCCGGCCTCGCCTTTGGCCTCCAGATGCTCCTGCAGGTTGTCCCTCAGGAGTTCTCCGAATTGAGATGTGGCCGGTTTCATGTTTTTGGCGAACGCTTCCAGAATCTGGTCATCATCCTCTGTTTCCAGACGCTTGATAGACAGGCCGATCCGCCTTTCATCACTGTTGATACTCATCACCTTGGCGGTGATCGTCTCACCCACCTGAAAATGCTCTTTGGGCGAATTGATTTTCTCTTTTGCTATTTCCGAAACATGAACAAGGCCTTCAATGCCCTCTTCGAGTTCAACAAAAACACCGAAATCCGTGAGGTTGGTGATAACGCCGGTAATTTCCTTTCCCACTTCATAGCGCTCTTCTACCGTCTCCCACGGATCGGGCTGGGTCTGCTTGATCCCGAGTGAAAAGCGTTCGTTGTCCTTATCAATATCAAGAACCACCGCCTGGATCACGTCATTCTTTTTATACACTTCCGAGGGATGGTTGATGCGCTTGGTCCATGAGATGTCAGAGATGTGCACCAGTCCGTCAATATCGTCATCAATGCCGATAAAGAGCCCGAATTCGGTAATGTTCTTGATTTTACCCTCGATAATGGTACCCACCGGATATTTCTGGCTTATCACTTCCCAGGGATTTTCCACGGTCTGTTTTATTCCCAGAGAAATTCTTCTGTTTTCCGGCTTTATATCCAGCACGACCGCTTCGATCTGTTCGCCCACAGACACCACCTGGGAGGGATGGCGGATCTTTCTGGTCCATGACATTTCAGAGACATGTATAAGCCCTTCCACGCCTTCTTCAAGCTCTATAAAGGCCCCGTAATCGGTCAGGCTGACCACTTTACCGTTCACCCGGAATCCCACCGGGTACTTCTCCTTTGCACTCTCCCACGGGTCGGGCGTCAGCTGTTTCATCCCCAGGGACACCCGCTCTCTCTCAAAGTCATAGGACAGGATTTTTACATTGATCTTGTCTCCGACAGAGAAAAGTTCGGACGGATGTTTCACGCGTCCCCAGGAGATGTCGGTAATGTGAAGCAGCCCGTCAACGCCTCCCAGGTCCACGAAAACCCCGTACTCGGTGATATTCTTTATGATACCTTCCATTATTTTATCGGTTTCGATCGCCTCGAGGGTCTGGGCCCGCATTTTTTCTCTCTCTGCTTCAAGAATGGCGCGCCTCGATAAAACGATGTTGTTTCGCTTTCTGTTATACTTGAGAATCTTGAACTGAAAGGTCTTCCCGACCATGTCATCCATATTGCGGATGGGTCTCAGATCCGCCTGCGATCCCGGCAAAAAGGCCTGAAGACCGATATCGACGGAAAATCCGCCTTTTACTCTGCTTGTGATAACGCCGTCAATGGTGCCGTCAGAATCGTAAACCTCCTTGATGGAATCCCAGACCTTCACCTTTTTTGCTTTGTCTCTGGAAAGCAGGACGGTCTCTTCCTCTTCATCCCAGAATTCCACCATCACCTCGATTTCATGGCCGAGATCGACATCTACATTGCCTTTATCATCAATGAATTCCCGAATGGAAATCTGCCCTTCGGATTTGTACCCGACATCGACCAGTACCGCCTCCTTGCCGATTGAAATCACGGTGCCTGTCACAACCTGACCTTCCTCAAACTGCTTGACACTCTCTTCGTAAATATTCATCAATTCTTCCATGGTCTCGTTACCCGTGATTTCCGGCTGGGAACCACCTGCAGATTCTTCTTCAGTATTCATATCGTTGTTCTCGTTTGTTTCAGCAATATTGCTCATTAATATTTTTCCCCCTAGCTATTTTATTATACCTTTTTTTGTTAAGGTATAACTGATTTTTATAACAAAATGTCAACATGAAATCAAGCAGAAAATCGAATGGTAAGATACATTTTTTCCACTACCTCGGCCACCGACAGACCGGAAGAATCGATACGGACTGCATCGTCGGCAGGCCGGAGGGGTGCTTCTGACCTGCCGGCATCATCCCTGTCTCTTCTGGCCATCTGATCCCGGACGTTATCCAGTGACTGCGTCTGATTGCCCATTTCAAGATAACGGCGTCTTGACCGGACACTGAGCCCCGCCGTCAGAAAAAACTTGAAATCGGCAGACGGGAAAACAACAGTGCCCATGTCCCGACCTTCAAAAACGGCATCGTGCTTCAGGGCGATCCCTCTCTGAATTCCCAGCAGGGCGGAACGGACGGCAGGAAGGGCCGAAACCGCGGATGCGAGCATGGTAATCTCAGGGGTTCTGACCTCCTCCGAGATATCGGTGCCTCGGCTTAACAGGGTAAAGGTGTTTTTTTCAAACCGGACATCGAAATCGAGTGTTCCCAGAAGCGTTTCCATCGCCTTCTTGTCTCTGTAATCCACATCCCGCTTCTTTACTTCGCGGGCCACTCCCCTGTAGAGAGCACCGGTGTCCACATAGACAAAGTCCAGCTTTTCCGCAAGGGCCCTTGCCACGGTTGTCTTTCCGGCTCCGGCCGGACCGTCTATGGTAATAACGGTTTTACGCATCCCTCTGTTCCCCGAGTACCGCTTTCAATGCGGCCATGAAACGGCTGTTTTCCTCCCGGGTGCCGGTGTTCACCCGGATATAGGTATCAAACCCGTAGGATTTCATGGATTTCACGATAACGCCGGACGCCAGTAACGATTGAAACACCGCTGTGGCATCCGTCTTCACGTCGATCATCAAAAAATTGGACTGGGTGGGCAAGCAGGAAATACCCGATCTGCCAAGCTCGCCCGTGAGATAATCGATTCCGTTATGAACGGTCTCCAGGGTTTTACGGAGGAACGCGTCATCCTGAATCGCGGCCATTCCCGCCGCCTGGGCGAGGGCATTCACATTGAACGGCTGCCTGATACGATGAAGCAGTTCGGCGATCTCTTTATCCATGATACCGTACCCGATCCGGAAACCGGCAAGGCCGTATGCCTTGGAAAAAGTTCTCAAAGCGATTACCCTGCTGTCTGAAAGCGGTTGGGAAAGGGAGTTGAAAACACCGGTCGTCCTTGCAAACTCAATATACGCTTCATCCACCACAACGAGCACATCAGGCGGCACCTTTTGGAGAAAGGCGGCAAACGCTTCGGCTGTGAACGCACTGCCGGTGGGATTGAAGGGGTTGGTCAGAAATATCATGCGGGTCTTTCCGGTAATACGGGCGGCCATTTTTTCAAAATCAATCGAAAAATCCCTCAAGGGCACCATTACGGGGATACCTCTGGCTGTTCTGACGCATATTTCGTACATAAGGAACGAAGGCGTCGGCATCAGCGCTTCACTTTCGCTGTCCAGGAACGCAGCGGTTAAAAGGGAAATAATGTCATCGGACCCATTGCCCACCACGATATTTTCCGGATCCACCCTGAATTTCCCGGCAAGCATTGACGTGAGCTCATAACAACGGGGGTCCGGATACCGGTTCATTTTGGGGAGATGATCCTGCACCGCCTTATAAACGGCCGGAGAACACCCCAGCGGATTTTCATTGGAAGCGAGTTTCACCGCATCTGTGATGCGGTATTCCCTTTCGAGCTCCTCGATCGGCTTTCCCGGCTCATACGGCTTAATCCCCCTGATGCTGCTGTTTGTTTTCAATGCCACGGCTGTCTCCTTTACAAAGTCAACAACCACCCGCAAAGCGGGCGGCCTGGAATTCGGATTATTAAAATCCCTATTTAATGAGAATTTGATATTTTGTCAATCGGTGTGGTAATTAAGATCAAGATTCAGCTGTCAGCCGTTTGCTATCAGCTGAACACTGACACTTAACAGCACAATGCGGACAAAATGTCTTCATATAACACGTGGAGACCTTTGAATAACCGGCTATTTTGTTTGGGTGAATCGTATGAAAAAACCCGCAGTCGCAACAGGACTTGAAAACGTGAAAAACCAAAAGCCGCGCTCCTTTTCGGGCCGGCGCCTTGGGCTCTTGTGCAACCACGCGTCTGTTGACGCCCGGTTTCACCATGCCGCCCACATAATCGAAGCCCTCTGGCCGGGTCAGCTCAAGGCCATATTTTCACCCCAGCACGGATTTTATGCGGAAAAACAGGACAACATGATCGAATCCGGACATTCAACGGATCCGCTCCTGAACATCCCGGTTTTCAGCCTCTACAGCGACACGCGAAAGCCGACGGCTGAGATGATGTCGCTTATCGATGTCCTGATCGTGGACCTCCAGGATGCGGGATGCCGGGTTTATACGTTCATATACACCCTCTCCTACTGCCTTGAGGCGGCCGCCGCCCACGGCACAAAGGTGGTGGTGCTCGACCGGCCCAATCCTGTCGGCGGCCGGCAGGTGGAGGGCAACCTGCTGGAGCCCGCTTTCCGTTCCTTTGTCGGCCGTTTTTCCATCCCGATGCGATACGGTCTCACCATTGGCGAAACCGCCCGGCTCTTCAACAGTTTACTCATGCCCCCCTGCGACCTTGAAGTCGTGCCCATGTGCGGATGGCGGCGGGACATGTATTTCGGGGAGACCGGGCTGTCGTGGATACCGCCCTCCCCCAATCTGCCCAAAATTGAATCCTGTATGGTTTATCCGGGACAGGTCCTTTTCGAGGGGACCAACATATCCGAGGGAAGGGGGACCACGCTTCCCTTTGAAATCTTCGGCGCCCCCTTCCTCGACACGTCAACGCTCGCAAAACGCATTGACACCCGCATAAAAGGGGCTCACCTGCGCCGCATCACCTTCGAACCCACCGCCGGCAAATGGCGGAACCAGACCTGCCACGGCTTCCATATCCACGTAACCGACAGGGACACATACACGCCTTACCGATCGTCCCTTGTTTTGCTGCAGGAGATCATACGGCTTCACGGTGACGATTTCAGACTGAAAGAACCGCCCTACGAATACGAATATGAAAAGACGCCGCTTGACCTAATCATCGGCAGCAGGCGGATCAGGGAAAACATTATGGACCTGAATGACATCGACGACATAGAGGCCTCATGGCAGAAGGACCTGGATGACTTCATCCATGCGGCTGTATCTTTTCATCTTTATGAATAGGCGCCGCAATGAACCGGGATGAAAACAATAACGGAATTCAATGGAAACGCATGAGCTTTAAAGGCAACAAAGTGTGGGCAGCCCTTGATGAAAACGGAAACTTCCTGGAAAAAGAGGGCAAGCTGCTGATTAAATACAACCTGGATCAGAACTACAAATACTGGATCAGGAAATCCTCTCTCAAACCGGAATCGGCCGCTGTCCCAAAAGAAGAAAGAAAAAAGCGTAAAAAATTGAAATCCGCTGAAAAGCCGCCTGAATCCCTGTCGCTCCGGAATGACGCCATTAATGTGTTCACAGACGGGGCTTCTTCAGGAAATCCGGGGCCGGCGGGTATCGGTGTGTATCTTCTCTACGGGGCCAATGAAAAACAGATTTCCGAATATATCGGAAAGACCACCAACAACAGAGCGGAGCTGGAAGCCATAAAAAGGGGACTATCCGAACTCAAACGGCATGATCTGCCGGTGCGTCTCTATACGGACTCTTCCTACTGTCAGGGCGTGCTGACCAAAGGCTGGACCCCCCGGTCAAACAGGGAGCTCATATCTGAAATAAAAACGCTTATCGATAAGTTCAATGACATTCAGCTCATAAAGGTGAAAGGACATGCCGGCGTAAAGCAGAACGAAATCGCAGACGGACTCGCTACCGCCGCCATAAAGGATGCCCGTTAACCGGCAGGGAGCTCTTTGCCACATAATAAATACAAGGAAGTCAAGGACGGTGGGGTCTCGGCTTCAAGACAGTAAAAAAAGGGATGCAGCCTGAAATACAGCCTTTCATCCCTCTATTGGTTGTTGAAAACCGGGGGCTATGCCCCCGGTTACAACCGTCAACGATTGAAACGCTTGCGTGTTTTTGTTTTGTATGCGAATGCATA